>JBGQDM010000025.1:0-33166 GCA_041495845.1 Terriglobia bacterium
CTCCACGTGTCGGCCCCCACCATCAACGATGTCGTGCTGGAGCGCCGGGCGGTGAGCGCGGAAACCGCGGTCTTGCTGGCGCGGTATTTTGGCACGAGCCCGCAGTTCTGGCTGAGCCTGCAGGCCAGTCATGACGTGCACCGCACGAAGCGCAAGCTTGCCGCCAAGCTCAAGCTCATCCGGCCGCTGGCGGAGCGTGCCCAAACCGCAACCCGGATCGAAGGCCGCCCGCACGCCTGACTGCCGTCCGACCGGCGTTGCGCCCCAGCCGTTGTCCCAAACCCAGCGCTAACGTTACACTCAAGTCTTCCGAGGTCATTGTCATGCTGGTTGTCATGCAGGCGCACGCCACCGAAGAGCAGGTTCGTGCCGTCTGCCAGAAAATTGAAACGCTTGGCTACCGCGCCCATCCTCTGCCCGGGGCGCAACGCACCGCCATCGGCATTACCGGCAACGCGGGGACCGTCGAACCCGGCACGCTCGACGAAATGCCGGGCGTACAGGAACTGATCCGCGTCTCCAAGCCTTACAAACTCGTCAGCCGCGATGTCAAGGAAGAGAACACGGTCATTTCCTTTCCCGGCAGCGAAGCCACCATCGGCGGACACACCCTGGCGATCATGGCCGGGCCTTGCGGGATCGAAAGCCGCGAGCAAGCTTTTGCCGTCGCCGAGCGGGTCCATCGCGCCGGTGCGCAGTTCTTTCGCGGCGGCGCCTACAAGCCCCGCACTTCCCCTTACGCCTTCCAGGGTTTGGGCGAGGAAGGGCTGAAAATACTGGCCGAGATCCGCGACCGCTTCGGCCTGCGCATCATTACCGAAGCCATTGATCACGAATCGCTCGAGTTAGTCGAGGCATACGCCGACATCATTCAGATCGGCGCCCGCAACATGCAGAATTTCTCGCTGCTCAAGCGCGCCGGACGCGCCAAGAAGCCGGTGATGATCAAGCGCGGCCTGTCGGCCACGCTCGACGAATTCCTCATGGCCGCCGAATACGTCATGAGTGAGGGCAATTACAACGTCATTCTGTGTGAACGCGGCGTGCGCACCTTTGCCGACCACACTCGCAACACGCTCGACCTCAGCATTGTGCCTGCGGTCCAGAAGCGCAGCCATTTGCCCATTCTCATTGACCCCAGCCACGGCACCGGCAAGCGCCACAAAGTCACGCCGCTCGCCCGCGCGGCCATTGCCGTCGGCGCTGACGGATTGATCGTGGAAGTGCATTGCGACCCCGACCGGGCACTCTCCGACGGCATGCAGTCGCTCTATCCGGACCAGTTCGATGAACTAATGGCGCAGGTGCGGCAGATTGCGCCGGTGGTGGGAAGGACTGTGCCGGCGCAGCCTGCCGCCGCCACCGCTCCGCGCTAAGGCCACTGACCAACTGCGAAAGCACTGCCTTGAAAAAAGCCTTACTCACACTTTTGCTGCTCGGCGCGGCCGCTCTGGCCTACTGGTATTTCTACCCCGCCCAACTTCCCGACCTTGGGCCCGCCTACCGCGAGTACGCTTATGTCTCCAACGGCAAGAGCAACACGGTCAGCGTGATTGACTTGCGCACGTTTCGTCTGGCAAGAACCATTGCCGTCGGCGCTGAGCCCACCGGTATCGCCGCCAATCCCGCGAAAAACGAAATCTATGTTGTCAACACCGGCTCCAACAACGTCAGCGTGATCGACGCCGAGCGCAACCAGATGGTCGCCACCATCGGCGTCCATGGCCGGCCGTTCTACATCGACGTCGCGCCTGACGGCAAACGCGCCTATGTCGCCAACTCCGCCTCCAACAATGTTTCTGTACTGGACCTGGAAAGACGTGCCGTTCTGGGCACGGTGCGGGTCGGGGCGCAGCCGGGCAAGGCCCGCGTTTCCGCCGACGGAGGCACGGTCGTTGTCAGCAATCGCGGCGACCATTCCATCACGGTGCTCGACACCGCCAGGCTGACCGTACGCGCAACCATTCAGGTCTGTCAGAACCCGGAAGACATTGCCATCCTGCCCGACGGCACCAAGGCTTTCATCTCCTGCTCCACCGCCAACCAAGTGGCCGCGGTGGACCTGAAAAACGATAAGTTACTCGCCCTGCTCGACGTCGGCCGCACTCCGGTGCATCTCGCCCTCAAGCCCGACGGCGGCGAGCTCATCGTCAGCGACTTTGACAGCGACAGCATCTCCATTATTGAAACTGGCACCAATGAAGTCGGCGGCACCAACTTGATCGGCAGCAAACCCGCTCGCGGCCTGGTGAGTGCCGACAACTCCCGCCTCTATGTCAGTAACTTCGGGTCGAATACAGTCGCGGTTTATGACATTGACTTTGGCAAGGTTCTCAGCAGCATTCCTGTGGGCCGCCATCCCGATGCCATCGCGCTCACACCCGACGAACGCCATCTGCTCGTCGCCGGCTCGGAATCCGGTGATGTCATGATCATCGAACACCGACCCAATCCCAAGACCCAGAAGGGTGAGCACGAGTACGGGATGCTGACGCTGATTCCGGTCGGCGCATCGCCCAACGCGATGGTGATCAAGTCGTTCGTGCTGAAGTCCGTGCCATAAACCCACGATCAGATCTCCCGGCGCTGTCATCCTGAGCGAAGCGAAGGATTCCCTGCACTCCTCGGCAATTGCATGAATACTCCGTAACGCAAACCTCCCGTGTCTCACACTTCACATCCGACCTTCGTCACTCACGCGGGAGGGAGAGCTCATATATATTGATCAAGCGTGAAATTCCAGGAGAACATCCCGCTCGCGCTCCTCACCACGCTGCAAGTTGGCGGCCCCGCAAGATTTTTCGCTGAGGCTACCAGCGAGGCCGATGTGCGCGAGGCCGTCGCTTTTGCGCGCTCCCGCAGGCTGTCGCTGTTCCTGCTCGGCGGCGGCAGCAACCTTCTCATCTCCGATCAGGGCTGGCCCGGGCTGGTGCTGAAAATCGCCCTCACCGGCATCGCAGAGCGCGAGGAAAACAGCAAGGTCATTTTCACCGCCGGCGCCGGCGAAGTGTGGGACAACTTCGTCGCTCGCGCCGTTTCCCGCAACTGCGCCGGAGTCGAATGCCTGAGCGGCATTCCCGGCAGCGTGGGCGGCACCCCGGTGCAGAATGTCGGCGCTTACGGTCAAGAGGTGGCGGAAACCATCACCTCCGTTCGCGCGCTCGACCTCGAGAACGGCGACCTGCGCGAGTTCACCAACCAGGAATGTGGCTTCACCTATCGCACCAGTGTCTTCAACACCTTCGCTCGTGGACGCTACGCCGTGCTCGCCGTCAGCTTTGCGCTCACACCCGGGGGCGCGCCTGCGGTGCGCTATGCCGACCTGCAAAAACATTTCGCCGGCCGGGCGTTGCCACCTACCCTCGCCGAGACCCGCGAAGCAGTACGCCAGATCCGCGCCAGCAAGGGCATGCTCATCATCCCCGGCGATGACGACTGCCGCAGCGCCGGATCGTTTTTCAAGAACCCCGTACTGGACGCCGACCAATTTGCGGAAGTCACCCGCGCGGCGGCACAACGCGGCTTGCAGATCCCCAGTTACCCTGCCCTCACGGAGCATCGGAAGATTTCCGCCGCCTGGCTGGTCGAGCACTCCGGCTTTGCCAAGGGCTACCACCAAGGGAACGCCGGCATTTCCCGCAAACACGCGCTCGCCCTCATCAACCGCGGCGGCGCCAAAGCGGTTGAACTTTTCGAGCTGCAAGAGGCGGTCCGCCAACGCGTCCAGGAAATCTGGAGCGTCCATCTCCAGCCCGAGCCGGTTTTTGTCGGCTTCTAGGGCAGCTCTGATCAAGTTGCTCGCCCTTCGGGCTTTGCCAGGGCTCGGCTTCAGCCGAGCCGCGAGCCGCATGAAATCAAGGGCTTTCAGTGTGGGCGTGAGAATTACTCTCTCGTTGGATGGGCTGGGGCGAGAAACGAGAAATCAGCCCCGGAGGGGCGTCTGACAATAGCCCGGCGCCTTCAGCGCCGGGAAAAGTGGGAGCACCGAGCCAGTCCCGTAGGGACGACTGAAGTTCTCACGCACACACTTTCAGCCCCTTGAGGGAATCTCTCCCTAGTGCCAAGTCTTGCCAACTAAGTCTCCAGGCACCATCCTCTTACTCCGGCGGAATCTTTCGGAAAGGATGTTCAAAGCTGAGATACAACAAGATCCCTTTCTCACCTACGCTCGGACCCACTCCAACCGGAACTGCAACTCCCGGAACAATCTGCAAACCGTTCTTGAAGTTGTAGGACCAGCGCACTCCGGGGCTAAGAAACAGCGAACGCTGACGGTTCGTTTGGTCCATTCCACTTACCACTCCGGCATCGTTGAACACAGTTTCCAGCATCAAATTTGCGCGCGGGCGGATAAGCCAAACAAAACTTTGCCCCAGGTTGTAGCCGGCGGTGAAAGCGCGCTCCCCGACTGCGTTCTCCGCGCGCGGGACGAAGGTCGCGCCCGCATTCCAGTGACTCACCAGCTTCGGCCAGAGCACCACACTGAACGGAAGGCTGGTTTGAATTCCAACGCCGCCCAGACCGCGCCCACGCTTGGGATCCCCCGTCGGAAATAAAAGCGTCAATCGCGGCGAGAACGCCACGCGCGCGTTGCCGTTTCCCACTAACTGGTAGCGATAATTGAGTGCCACATCACCAATACCTGGTCCCGCAACCCCGCCCGGATCCACATAGGCCAGCGTGTAACTCAATTGATGGCGCGCGTCACCGGGCACCGGCCATTCCTGCGTAAAGGTGTAGACTAGGTCTTTGCTGTCCCAGAAGCGCGTGACCGAGTTGATGTGCTGCACCACGCCGAATTCCTGGTTATAGGCTTCTTCCACCAGAAAACTGTTGTCCTGGATTGGCTTCGGCTCGGGAGCAGCCTGGGCCACGACGGGCGCGCTTCCCAGCAGAAAAGCCGACAGCAGGGCCGCCAAGAGTTTGAAATTAAGATTCCTTTTCATTCTGGCCAGACTCTAGCAAATCCCCCTTTGACCGTGGCGTGATCCGTGATCACCGCCGCTCGTGGTCGGACGCGACAAGTCGCGCCACCTGCCGGAAGAATTCGAGAAACATCGCTCGCGTCAGTTTACCCGTCTGTGTGTTCTGGTTCGAGGGATGGTAGGAGACCATGAGCACGCGTCCATCCGGCAGGTCGTAGCGCACCCCGTGGCCGAAAACGTACGCCTTCTTGCTCTCGATCACGCCGACCCGGCGCAAGTGGTTCAAGTACGCATCAAACCCAATGCGCCCCAGCGCCACCACAAACTTCACGTTCTTCAGCACCGCGATCTCGCGATCAAGAAACGTGGCGCAGTTGGCGATCTCCGTTGGTGTGGGCTTGTTCTGGGGCGGGGCGCACCGCACCGCCGCAGTGATGTAGGCATTGGTCAGTTGCAGGCCATCGCCGCGGTGCGTGCCCACCGGCTGATTGGCGAACCCCGCTTCATGCAGCACCGGATACATGAAATTCCCAGATGCGTCTCCGGTAAACGGACGCCCCGTGCGGTTCGAGCCGTGTGCGCCCGGCGCCAGCCCAAGAATTAATACGCGCGCCTGCGGATCGCCGAACCCGGGTACCGGTTTCCCCCAGTATTCGCAATCGCGGTAGGCACGCCGCTTCTCGCGCGCAATTTTTTCGCGGTAGACCACCAGCCGCGGGCAACGCGTGCAAGCAACCACTTCGCGGTTCAGAATCGTCAGGGTGCCCGGCATCATCTCACGGTACTACAGCCGCCGCGATTCGGTCATGCCCCCAGCGCCGCTCAGGGCAGACCCGCCCGCAAATGTTAGGCTGTTAAGACCCATGGAGATGTTTGTTTGATCGCCCGCGTCTTCAAAGCCTTTCATTACCCCGACTTCCGCCTGATGTGGATCGGCGCCTGCACCTCCAGCATTGGCACCTGGATGCAGATTGTGGCGCAGGGCTGGCTCATCTACCGGTTGAGTCATTCGCCGTTTTTGCTGGCCCTGGATCAGTTTCTCGGCGGCATTCCGATTTTTTTGTTTTCGCTGATCGGCGGCGTGGTGGCCGATCGCATCGAGCGCCGCCGCATCCTGCTGACGTCGCAGTATGTGCAGATGGCGAGCGCGGGACTGCTCACGGTTCTCGTGGCCACGGGACGGGTGCATGTGGTGCACATTCTCTGTCTCTCCTTTGTTTCCGGGTTGGCGCAGGCCTTTGGCGGGCCGGCGTATCAGGCGCTGATTCCCACGCTGGTAAAAAAGGAAGACATGCCCAACGCCATCGCGCTGAATTCGATTCAGTTCAACGTGGCGGTGATGGTGGGCCCGGCGCTGGCGGGGCAGGCGCTTGCCCACCTGGGAGAGACCTGGTGTTTTGGGCTGAACACGCTGTCGTTTCTCGCGCCCGTCATTTCGCTGTCGCTGATTTCGGCGCGCTTTCTCCCGCCGAAAACCACCGAGTCCATGCTCCACAGCTTGAAGGAAGGGATTCGGTTTGTGCGCAAGCAGCCCTCGATGGAGGCGCTGATCGTGCTGGCGTTTTGCATGACCGGCTTGAGTGCGCCCATGCGCACCAATCTCCCGGTGTTTGTGAAAGACATCTTCCATCGCGGGCCGGAGACGTACGGCAATCTGCTGGCGCTGATGGGGCTGGGATCGATTTGCGGTTCGCTCACGGTGGCGGGGGTGGGGCATGTCAACAAACGTGGGCGCGTGGCGCTGGGCGCGATCCTCGGCTTGGGCACTGGCATTCTGGGCTTTTCCCTTTCGCGGTCGGTGCCGTTCAGTGGGGCCATGATGGTGTTGTCGGGTGCGTCCATGATGGCGGCGTTCGCCATGGTGAGTTCGCTGGTGCAGTTGATCACCACCAACGAAATGCGCGGCCGCGTGATGAGCGTCTACAACGTCGCCTTTCGGGGCGGCATGCCGATGGGCAATCTGCTCTCGGGATGGCTGGTGCCCATCTTCGCGGCGCCCGCCGTGCTGGGGATGAGCGGGTCGGTGCTAATTCTGGTGACCCTATATTTCCTGCTGGTGCAGCGGCGCGTGGCCGCGCTCTGAGGAGCCGAGGGGGCTGGGGGTGCAAATCGTCACTATGTTCCGGCGGGACACTGTGGGAATCGTAGTAGCTTTAAGCTATTGGATGGCGACAAACTTATGACTGGGAACGGATTGCGGGTGGGGGACGTTTTGCACAGGTAAGTTGTTCTAACTTCAGAACAGAGGGCTTGACAAGGGCGGGGGTGGGGAGGGGGTGAGTTCCTGAGCCCGCCAAGAAACGGGGTTACGTCCCGTCTGTCCCCAGGTTTCCCCTGGAGGACGTCAAAGATCAGTATAGGTCAAGACGGAGAGGCCCGTCCGCAGGTACGTGTTCGATTGCCGGAGGAAGCACAAAAAAAGAGGCGAACAGCAAGGCCAAGTATAACCCAGTGACACCTAGCCACAGAAAAAGGCGGGTAAGGGTAAAGGACTGAACAGGGAACCACCAGCACGACGGGAAAATAACGACAACCGCGGAGGCCAATCCGCGCAGCCAACGATGACCGGGCGACAGGTAGACTTTTGCTGAGCAGCCTGGGCAACAATGCAGCCCGAGATCGCCCCACCGCAACTCTGCCCCGCACCGTGGGCACCTTCGACCGACCCTGACCTTCTGAAGGCGAGCGCCTAGGCCTGAGAATCGAGCGCCGGACTGGGAGAACTGGGTCATTCCCACTAATCTCACTCAAGTGATACAAAGTTCTGAGACGGGAACCTGGGGACAGACGGGACGTTCCCTAGTTTTCTGACCAATATGGGAATACCGGCGGCCAATCGCGAACCACAAACGAGCGAAACGTAGTCACCGACCTGGGTCGTTTCTGATATTTTCTGGGAATGGCCCGATTGCCTCGCTTGGTTGTCGTTGACGTTGCCCATCATGTCACGCAGCGCGGCAACGCCCGGCAAGTGATTCTGACCAACGATCCGGATCGCGTCGCTTACCTGGAGTTGGTGCGGCAATATTCTGCCCTTTACCGTCTTTCCCTGCTCGGCTACTGCTTGATGTTCAATCACGTGCATTTGATCGTTGTTCCCCGCACCCCCGAAACCTTGGGGCAAACCCTCAAGCAGACCCACGGACGCTACGCATCGTATTGGAATGCCCGCAACTCGTCCAGCGGGCATGTGTGGCAGGGACGATTCTATTCCTGTCCGCTGGACGAATCCCAGCTGTGGGCGGGGTTGCGTTATGTGGAGTTGAATCCGGTGCGAGCCGGTATCGTGGCCGCGGCGGCGCAGTAGCGATGGTCGAGCGCCCCGGCTCACGGCAACGCCGAGGTTTCGGACCAACTGCTGGAAATGGAACGGTGGCAAAGGCGGTGGACGGTGGCAAAGTGGAGTGAGTATCTTGCCGCCAGAGAATCGCAAACCGATCTCAGCGCATTGCGCCAGTGCACGCACACCGGTCGCCCGCTGGGGACAACCGAATTCGTTGCCCGGCTCGAACCGACCACGGCGCGGCCCCTCGCTCCGCGCAAGGGAGGACGGCCCAAAAAGCCCGCAGCGGATTCCCGGCAGGACGACTTTGCTTTTGTTGCCTAGTTCTCAGGAAATTGGGGAACGTCCCGTCTGTCCCCAGGTTTGTCTAAGTTTGTCGGGACAACCTGATGGGCGAGTTTGTATCGCGGCGCTAGCCTGGGCCACCCGCCAAACAAGCACGTTGTTCGTCCCAACGAAATTCAAACAGGCCTTAGGACGGCCCACCCGCCCCCTTGACACTCCGAAGAACAAGCGTAGAATTCGGCCCACTTACCGAAGGGAGCATTCTCCATGCCTCATTCCACTCGGCGTGTTCACAAGTTATTCTTGAGTGTGCAGCTGACATTCGTGATGTTACTGGTGTCTTCAAAAGCAATGGGGCAAACTTATTTGGACGAAACTGGGAACGAACCTTTTTCAATCAATGAGCCGGTCGAGCTTGGCTTCATAAACCTTTCAAATGGCAACTTGCATATCGAGATCCCTTTAGGGTCGAGGGCGCAGCGGGGGAGGCTAGGGTATGCACCATCGCTGGTCTACAACAGTCGCGTGTGGGCGCACGGCCCGAAGAATACCGACCCATGGCACCCCGTCACGGGCATGGCCGCTGGGTGGAGGCTTGAGGATGGCTTCGCCGGCGGCACGTCGCAAACCAAGTGGACCAAGAACTGCTCCAACGGCGAGCAAGCTGACCAGTATAAAGACTTCTATTTCTCAGATGCGTCACGCACCCGCCACTACTTCAGTTTCATCACTTCCCCGTTGACTTGTGGGGGCGGAAGTATTACCCACAACAGCGGCTATGCGGACGACAACTCCGGCTACTTCATGGAGGTTACAAACTTCACAGATGCTATCGTTTATGCCAAAGATGGCACGAAGGTCTACCCGGGGCTGCGAGACACAAACGGGAACTTCCTTGGCAACGGGGTGGACACGCTCGGCCGAAATACTGTGCGGTCGACCCAGAGCGGCGTTCAGATATTCTACGATGTTGTCAACTCCCAGGGCCAAACCGCACGGTACACCGTTACAACCACCATAATGTACGCGCAAACGAACTTTGGCCAAACGGGCCGGCCCGAGTGTGCGGGCGCAATTGCTTGTCCGATGACATTGGTGACCCGTATTCTTCTGCCGGACGGAGTCAGCGCCTACACATTTACCTATGATCCCTCTTACGGTGAATTGACAAGCGTTCGTCTGCCCACCGGTGGTCTTATTACGTACGGGTACACAAATTTTTCTGATTCAAATTCTGATCCAAATCGCTGGGTGGTGAGCAGGGCGATCAACGGCGGGACATGGAACTACACCCCCACGGCGATTCACAGCTGCCAGGCTGGCCCCCCGGGTTGCCAACAAGCCGTGACCGTCACTACCCCAACCGGGGACAAGTCGGTATACAACTTCACCGGCGGTCCTTGGCTTACTAGCCTAACGAAATACAAAGGAGCGGGTCCGCAGGCGTTTTACTCTTTGGTCAGGGAATACGGCGGGCCCATGACCTGCTCAGTCGCCCCATGTGTTCCGGCGAGGTCCGCGCGCGTGTCCCGGGATACCACGACGAGTGCGGTGCCGTCTGGAAGCCTCACACGCAAGACTGAATACACGTACGACCCTGGCCCGGCGTTCAACATCATCGCAGTTAAGGACTGGAAGTACACCTCTTCAACATTCTCCGCCAACCCGGACCGCGAACTCGACACATCCTACGTCACGGATCCGGCCTACACCGACTTGCACATGTTAACGTTACCCTTGAACGTGACCGTCAAAGACGGCGCCGGCACACAGGTAGCACAAACAAACTATACCTACGACCCACCCGGGTTGACATTGGTCACCGGCACGCCTAACCATGACGATGCCAACTACGGAATCGCAGCTACCGCTCGTGGAAATGTGGCATCGATTCAGAAATGGGTCAGCGGTACAAACTACCTCACCACCAGTTTCACGTACGACACTACTGGCCAGGTGCTATCCGTGATGGATCCGGTCGGCGCCGTCACATCGTACAGCTACGCAGATCGGTTTTTTACCGACGGCGCTGCTGTGTCCAATCCCCCGACATCGTTCACACCGACACAACCGACAAATGCCTATCCCACTCGGACCACCACATCCCTCGGCAGCGAGGATCGGGGCTATTACTTTGATTCTGGCGCGCTCGCATACACCAGGGATGTTAACGGAAACGATGCCTATCAGCACTTCATCGACCCGATGGACCGGCGTACCCACACTTTTGGACAGCTGACCGGCTCGGCACGCGCCTGGAGCTTCGTCCAGTACACGAGCGCGACGCAAACGGATGCCTATACCACGATCAACGACGCGAGCGCTTCACCGGGCTGCACCAGTTGCGTTCATGCCCAGTCTGTCGTTGACTCTTGGGCACGAGTACTGAGCTCCACACTCGTAAGCGATCCGGACGGCGCGACGAGTGTAAACTCCGTGTATAACTCCTCTGGTCGCGTTGCCTCGGTAAGCCACCCTCACCGCACCACACCGTCAACCACGGATGGCCTGGAGACACCCGCATACGACGGCCTGGGCAGGGTTACATCGTTGACGCATCCTGATGGAAAGAAGAAGGCGACGTTCTATGGGTCGGACGTTACCACCAACGGCGGCCGGGGTTCGCAACTTTGTTCAACGGCTACTTACGGCATGGGCTACCCCGTGCTGGCCATTGACGAGGCAGGCAAAAGACATCAGGCGTGGCTCGACGGTTTCAACCGTGTTGTTGAAGTCGATGAACCGGATTCTTCTAATAGCCTCGTCACCCCGCAGACACTTGCCACTTGTTATCTGGGCGATGTCAGGGGGAATCTGATTCAGTCCGTACAAGGGAGTCAGGTACGCAACTATGGATTTGCTGACGGGTTGTCACGCATTACCTCGACGACTCTCCCGGAGTCGGGAACAACGTCTATTTTCTACACGACTTCTGGGGGTCTCCTCTGCGCTGGGGACGCGTCTAAGCCCTGTCGCAAGATTGATGCGCGGGGCGTAACGACGACATTTGTTTATGACAGCCTCGGACGACCGACCGAGAAGAGCTACTCCGATGGCACGACGCCCACTGTGAGATACGCTTACGACGGTGGTGTGCTTACCGGATGTAATGGGCCTCCCCCAACCCTGGCGCCCATCAACCCGATGGGCCACAGAACGGCGATGTGCGACGGTAGTGGAGCAACCTCTTGGTCCTATGATGCTGGGGGTCGCATTCTTACCGAGAGGCGAAGGGTCACGGGAGTAACCAAGAGCGTTTCTTTCACCTACACTCTTGGTGGCGCAGTCTCCTCCATTACATACTCGAGCGCGAAGACGGTGACTTATACCTACGATACTGCCGGGCGGCAGCTCTCTGCGGTGGATACCACAAACTCTATCAACTTTGCGACCGGAGCTCACTACGCCCCCGCCGGACAATTGCTTACCTACAAAAACGGTGCCTCGGGCAGCTTTGCGGGCATTACGGTGACGGATGCATACAACAACCGTCTGGAACTGGTGGACGAGTCCGTGATCACGCCTACCCAGACAATCAAGTGGTTAACCCACGGATACGACTTGGGAGCGGGCAACAACAACGGCACTATTGCGTCCATCACAAACCACCTGGATACCGGACGTAGTCAGACGTTTACCTATGACGAACTGAATCGGATTCAGACCGCTCAGAGTCAGGCTACGTCAGGCACTACCTGCTGGGGTCAGAGCTTTACCTACGACCGCTGGAGCAACCTGCTCGGAGTCAGCCCTACAAAGTGCGGTGCTCTTCCCCTCAGCGTAACGGTGGATGGCGGCAATCACATCACGAATGGTGGGTTCACGTACGACCTCTCGGGAAATCTTCTGACGGAGGGTTCGGGGACGGGAGCCTGGACCTATTCGTGGGATGCGGAAAATCAACTGAAAACTGCTTCGGGACCCTCCTCCGTTACGTTCTTCTACGATGGTGACGGCGTGCGAGTAAAGAAGAACAATGGAACACTTTACTGGCGGATGCCCGGCGGACGGATTCTCGCAAGAACCGATTTGACTGGAACCATACTCGGGGAGCATGTCTATTTCGCTGGTCGGGACGTCGCGCTGATGTACACCTCGGCTACTCCGAACTACATATTTCAGGACGCGCTTGGCGGAGACAAGCTAGTAACAAGCGCGACGGGAGTTGTTTGTAGCGATGTGGACACCGCGCCCTTCGGGAGCGAGGTTGTGTTTAGCGCCGCCTGCGATCCCGGATATAGGTTCGCTGCTCTCGAGCGGGACAGCGAATCCTCCGGCCTCGACTACGCGATGGCCCGCTACTACGATAGTCGGTTGGGACGTTTCCTGAGTCCTGATGGCATGTCGGGCAACTTGGGAGATCCGCAGTCCTTGAACCTTTATGCCTATGTCAGGAACAATCCTGCTACCTTGACTGACCCAATGGGCCTATGCGCCGCCAGTAGGGACGGTGACGGTTGCGCGTTCGGAGGAACCAACGGGGGCTTTGGCCTTAACAGCGGCTGCATGCTTGACGGCTCGAGGATCCCATGTGGCCTGCTGGGTATACTGATCCGAGCGGACGCAGCTGTCAACTGCCCTGCTTGTCAACCCGGGCAAACCGTCGGCGTAGATAACAAGGTCTACGAATACAAATGGGTCAAGCCCTACCTGCTCAGCTTTGGGAGTATCAAGACTACCAACTGCTCGAGTGTTTGGAGCTATTGCACGGGAGACGTTTATATAAAAAAGGTACCGGGGCATTTCAGCTTGCAAAGTTCGGGTTCCTTGGATACAGGGCCTGTTGAAGATGTATACCCGCCGATGGCACGACAACTGTTCCTGGAAAATCGGCAGATCTGGCAGAATGCCAACCAAATCACCGATCCTCGCACCATCGCGCTTTGGTATGGGGCAGCTGCCTTACCAGCTGTGGTCGCTAATGCATCCGAAATCGCTGCTGCTGCACGCGAACTGTCGCTGGCCGTAGAGGTAGCGTACCCTGGTACGACAGCACAAATCATGGATGTGCTTCAACAAGCAACGCCTCCGACAAACATACCTTCAAAATTGGCGGGTGCTGCATGGTTTGTGGGCGAGCGGATCTCCAATTGGTACTCAGGCTCTAGCGAGAGGTGACGCAAAAACCAATGCCGGATCGGCGATCGCCGAAGTGCCCGTTATGCGGGGATGAGTTCCACATCAAGCATGTGGATTTCGCGATGCCCTTTCGCTGCCCGGGCTGTGAACGGTACTTGTGTGTTCCGCGCTACTACGGCCGTTTGTGGGTTTGTGTGGCTCTCCTGATTTCTAGTTTTTTGTGTTTCGTCCTCGGAGCTAGAGGCCCCAACCTTGTACTTGCTGCTCTAATAGCGGCGATTCCAATTTTCTTCATGGTAATCTTTTGGACAGCGCACTTCGCTCCTCCCATGCTCGGAGCTTGTGCGCCTGAGCATTCCCACCATCCCAACCACCCCAACCCGGGTTCTCTAGGGCTTGGTCCGCCCGCAAGATAGCCCTCACGTGCCCGGCCGGCCTGGCCGACGGAAGAAATACGCGGGCCGGATGGCGCACCCCCCCGGCGGGTGCTGCATATTTTGCGGGCGAGCAGATCTACCATTGGTACTCAGACTGATATTTGGCTGGAGAGGTGACGACTGAGAAGTGATAACCTAATGACGGATCGGCGATCGCCGAAGTGCCCTTTATGTGGTTCTCAGTTCCACATCAAGCATGTGGATTTCGCGATGGCCTTTCCCTGTCCAGGCTGTGAACGGTACTTGTGTGTCCCGCGTTACTATGGCCGTTTGTGGAATTGTACGGCTCTTTTGATTTCTGGTTTTTTGTGTTTCGTCCTCGGAGCTAGAGGCCCCAACCTCTTACTTGCTGCTGTAATAGCTGCGTTTCCTGTTTTGTTCATGGTAACCTTTTGGACGAGGCACTTCGCTCCCCCCAGGCTCAGGGCTTGTGCGCCCGACCACCCCCACCACCCCAACCCGGGTTCTCTAGGGCTGGGTCCGCCCACCAGATAGCCCTGACGTGCCCGGCCTGCCGCCGGAAGAAATACGCGGGCCGGATGGCGCAGCCCCCGGGTATCGAGCACGGCGCCCCGCCCGTTCGTAATCTTGAACCCTCCGCCCTCCGGCGTTTGACGCTGCCGAGCCCAGCTTTTATAGTCTAAAGAGTGACCACTGCTGAAGTTAAAGACACCTGCAAACGCGAGATTGAAGTCCACGTCCCAGCTGAGGAAGTGGCCCGGCAGACCGAAGTCATCGTCCAGAAGTTTCAGAAGCTGGCTCGCATCCCCGGCTTCCGCAAGGGCAAAGTTCCGGCTACGGTCATTCGGCAACGCTTTTCTGAGGACATCAAGAGCGAAGTGGTGGAAGCGCTCGTCCCTCGCTATTTCCGCCGCGAGACCGACAAGCAGGGACTGCATCCCGTTTCCCAGCCGCAAGTCACTGACCTGCATGTCCATGAAGGCGAAGCGCTGCACTTCAAGGCCAGCTTCGAAGTCATGCCGGAAATTCAGGTGGCCGGGTACAAGGAACTGCGGGCGGAGCATCCTGAGATCACCGTCACCGGCGAAGAAGTTTCCCACGCCATTGATGACTTGCGTGAACAGCAGGCTGCCTACATTCCGATCGAAGGCCGCACGCTGGCCGACGGCGATTTTGCCCAGGTCGCGCTCGAAGGCAAAGCCGAAGACGGCGAAGGCCAACCCGTCAAGATGGATGACATCCTGGTGGAGATTGGCGGCAAGAATACGCTGGAAGAATTTTCCGTCAACCTGCGTGGCGTCTCGGCCGGCGACGAGCGCAGTTTCGACGTGCATTATCCGCAGGAATATTCCGACCAGCGCCTGGCCGGAAAACACTTTACGTATTCGGTGAAAGTCCTCGGCATGAAGCAGAAGACCATGCCGGAGCTGAATGACGAGTTTGCACAAGCCGCCGCGCCGGACCTCAAATCAGTGGACGACCTGCGGCAGCACGTGCGCGGGCAGATCGAGCGCAGCCGCCGCGTCTCCGCCGAGCGTGAAGCCAAAGACAAGCTCGTCGCGGAACTGGTCAAGCGCAATGAGTTTGCCGTGCCCGAAGCGCTGATCGAGCGCCAGGTGGAACTGCGACTCGAGCGCGGTCTGCGCGCCCTGGCGGCGCAAGGCATGCGCCCTGACGATCTGAAGAAGATGGATTTTGACCGGCTGCGCGCGGGCCAGCGCGACCAGGCGGAACAGGAAGTCAAGGCTTCGCTGCTGCTGGAAAAGATCAGTGACGCGGAAAATATTCAGGTCAGCGACGAAGAAGTGGACCACGAGATCCTCAGCCTCGCCGGACAACTGCAGCAAACACCCGACGCGGTGCGCGCTCGTTTGACTCAAGATGGAGCGCTGGATAGAATCCGACACAGGATCCGCAGCGAGAAAACTCTCGAATTTTTGTATCGTCAATCCGCCTGAGTTCCGAGCAGCGGCGGATACTCCCCCAACGTAGTCTGAACCGGCAGGAGTGTGACAGTGAAGCCCGACGACGCACGCATGATGCTCGTACCCATGGTCATTGAGCAGACCGGACGCGGAGAACGCGCCTACGATATTTATTCGCGGCTGCTGCGCGATAACATCATTTTCATCGGCACGCCCATCGATGACACCATCGCCAACCTGGTCATCGCGCAGATGCTCTTTCTGGCCCAGGAAGACCCGGAAAAAGACATCCAGCTCTACATCAATTCTCCCGGCGGCTCCATCACCTCGGGCATGGCCATTTATGACACCATGCAGTACGTCAAGAACGATGTCATGACCATCTGTATCGGTCAGGCCGCTTCCATGGCTGCCCTGCTGCTGGCGGCCGGCGAACCCAAGAAACGCCTGGCCCTGCCCAACTCCCGCATCCTCATCCACCAGCCCTCCATGGGCGGACTCTCCGGCCAGGCCACCGATATTGACATCCACGCCCGCGAAATTCTCCGCATGCGCGAGATTACAAACCAGTTACTCTCCAAACACACCGGCCAAAAACTGGATAAAGTAGAGAAGGACGTGGAACGCGATTTCATTATGAACGCCGATCAGTCTAAGGAATATGGAATCATCGACGATATCATCTATAAGACAAGGTAGGGGTTAGGATGGGGCCTGCCCACGGCCAGCGGGACCGCCGGAAACGGTCTGGCTTCCCCCCGGTCGAAATTAGGAACCCAGAGGTAGCAAGGAGCGCCACTAGTGAAAACCAAGTCCGGCTCCGAAGAGGTCTTGCGCTGCTCGTTCTGCCATAAATCGCAGGACGCAGTCGCCAAACTGATCTCTTCTCCCAGCGATTATCCCCGGGCCTACATCTGCGACGAATGTGTCGCCGTCTGCAACTCCATTCTGGAGGACGACCGCTCCAGCGCTCCCGCCCCGGCCACTCCCAGCCATCTGCCCAAGCCGCTCGAAGTAAAGACGTTCCTCGACGAATACGTGATTGGCCAGGAGCAGACCAAGAAGAAGCTGGCCGTCGCCGTCTACAACCACTACAAGCGCATCTATATGAACCGCCAGCACACCGGCGATGTCGAACTCACCAAGTCCAACATCCTGCTCATCGGCCCCACCGGCACCGGCAAGACCCTGCTGGCCCAGACCCTGGCCAAAATGCTTGACGTCCCCTTTGCCATCGTGGACGCCACCACCCTCACCGAAGCCGGCTACGTGGGTGAGGATGTCGAGAACATCATCCTCAAGCTGCTGCAGGCTGCCGATGGGGATGTGGCCCGCTGCCAGACCGGCATTATCTACATTGATGAAGTGGACAAGATCGGCCGCAAGGACGAAAACCCGTCCATTACCCGCGACGTTTCCGGCGAAGGCGTGCAGCAGGCGCTGCTCAAGATTCTCGAAGGCACGGTCGCCAATGTTCCACCCCAGGGCGGCCGCAAGCATCCGCATCAGGAATTTACCCCAGTCGACACCACCAACATTCTGTTCATCTGCGGTGGCGCCTTTGTCGGACTCGACAAGATGGTGGGCCGCCGTCTGGGCCGCAAGAGCCTGGGCTTCAAAGCCACCGCGGATGCTGAGCCCAAGGTGGTGGACAACAAGAAAGTTGCCGAATTGCTGGCCAGCGTCCAGCCCGAAGACCTGATTCGCTTTGGCCTGATTCCTGAATTTGTCGGGCGGCTTCCGGTGGTCGGCGTGCTCGAGACCCTGGACGAATTTGCCCTCGTCGAAATCCTGACCCGGCCCAAGAACGCCATCACCAAGCAGTACCAGCGTCTCTTCGAGTTTGAGAATGTGCGCCTCAAGTTCACCGATGACGCGCTGCGCGCCATTGCCCGCCAGGCCATTGCCCGTAAAGTCGGCGCCCGGGGCTTGCGCATGATTCTCGAGGAACTCATGCTCGACCTCATGTACCATCTGCCCGGACAGAAGAAAGTCAAAGAATTTGAAGTCACGCGCGAGATGGTGGAGAAGCGTGACGTTTCCATTGGTATGATGGAGAAGGCGGGCTGAGTCCCGCGCGGCCACTGCATTCGCATCAGGACAGGACGGAACTGTGACCCAGGCCATTGTGAGCCAGAGCAAAGATAAATTCGAGAGCCAGAAGCTGCCCATGATGCCCATCCGCGATGTGGTCATCTTTCCCCACATGATGACCCCGTTCGTGGTCGGCCGCGAAGCCAGCGTCCGGGCCCTCGAAGCTGCGCTCGCCGGCGACAAGAAAATCTTCCTCGCCACCCAGCATGACGCCAGCGTGGATGATCCCAAGGCCAATGACATCTTCCAGGTAGGCACCATCGTCAATATCGTGCAGAGCCTGAAGCTGCCGGACGGCAACATCAAAGTTCTGGTGGAGGGTGTGGAACGCGGCAAAGTGCTGCAGATCACCGACGCCGATGGCTACATGCAGGCCACGGTGCGGGTGGCGCGTTTCACCGCCGAACCCAGCCCGGTGATCGAAGCCGCCATGCAGCGCGTTACTTCCCTCTTCGAGCAGTACGTCAAACTCTGCCAGTCGCTCAATTACGAAACCATGATCGCCGCCGTGCGCATGGAAGACCCCGCCAAACTGGCCGACACCATCGCCGCCAATCTCCAGCTCTCCATCGAAGACAAGCAGGAGCTGCTCGAAATCTTCGAACCCGGCGACCGCTTGAACCGCATTGCCGACGTGCTCGACATTGAAATCGAAAAACTGAATATGGACCGCTCCATCCAGACCCGGGTCAAGAAGCAGATGGAGCGCGCCCAAAAAGAGTATTACCTCAACGAAAAAATCAAAGCCATCCAGAAAGAACTGGGCCGCGGCGAAAAAAGCGAGTGGGACGAGCTGAAGAAGAAAATCGAAGCTGCCGGCATGCCCAAAGACGTGCATGACAAGGCCACGCAGGAACTGAAGAAGCTCGAAGCCATGCCCCCCATGTCAGCCGAGTCTACGGTCTCCCGCAACTACCTGGACTGGCTGCTCGCGGTACCGTGGAAGAAACGCTCCAAGGAGATCCGCAACATCAGCCGCGCCGAAAAAACCCTGAATGAAGACCATTACGGGCTGGAGAAGATCAAGGAACGCATTCTTGAATTTCTCGCGGTGCGCCAACTGGTCAAGAATCCGAAGGGCTCCATCCTCTGTTTTGTCGGGCCTCCCGGAGTAGGCAAGACTTCGCTCGGCATGTCCATTGCCAAAGCTACCGGCCGCAAGTTTGTCCGCATGTCACTCGGCGGGGTACGCGATGAAGCGGAAATCCGCGGCCATCGCCGCACCTACATCGGCGCCCTCCCCGGCCAGATCATTCAGATGATGAAGAAGGCGGGCACCAAGAACCCCGTCTTCATGCTCGACGAAGTGGACAAGATGGCCATGGATTTTCGAGGCGACCCTTCCGCCGCCCTGCTCGAAGTGCTCGACCCCGAGCAGAACTTCATGTTTGTCGACCACTACCTCGACGTTGAATACGACCTCTCCCAGGTCTTCTTCATCGCCACTGCCAACGTCACCCACACTATTCCCCCTCCCCTGCTCGACCGCATGGAAATGTTGCGCCTGCACGGCTACACCGAGCTGGAAAAAATGGAAATCGCCAAGCAGTTTCTGCTCAAGAAGCAGTTGGAGCAGACGGGCGTGACCGCCAAGAACCTTCACTTCCAGGACGACGCCCTGACCTCCATCATTCGCGGCTACACTCGCGAATCCGGAGTGCGCAACCTGGAGCGCGAGATTGGCAATGTCTGCCGCAAAGTCGCCCGCAAAGTGGTCAAGACCTCGGAGTTCTCCGCCGACGTCAACGCGGAAAATATCTCGGAATTTCTCGGCGTCATGAAATACCGCGACACGGCCGCGCACGAAAAGAGTGAGGTGGGTCTGGTCACCGGCCTGGCCTGGACCGAAGTCGGCGGCTCCATCCTCAGCACCGAAGTGACCGTGGTGGACGGTAAAGGCAAGCTCCTGCTCACCGGAAAACTCGGCGACGTCATGCAAGAGTCGGCGCAGGCGGCCTTGTCCTACATCCGCTCCCGGGCCAGCCGCCTGGGTTTGACCCGCGACTTCTATCGCAATCTCGACATTCACGTGCACGTGCCCGAAGGGGCAATCCCCAAAGACGGCCCTTCCGCCGGCATCACCATCGCCACCGCCATCTCCAGCGCCCTCAGCGGCATTGCGGTCCGCCGCGATCTGGCCATGACCGGAGAAATCACGCTGCGCGGCAAGGTGCTCGCCATCGGTGGCCTCAAAGAAAAATTGCTGGCCGCCCATCGCGCCGGTATTTTCGAAGTCCTCCTGCCCAAAGAAAACGAGAAGGACCTGGCGGACCTCCCCGAAAACCTGCGCAGCAGCATGAAACTCCACTTTGTCGAGAACATGGACCAGGTGCTCGCTCTCGCGCTGGAAGGGCCGCTGCCGGAAATCACGGAAGTCACGCAGCCCATCGCTCCACTCGCGCCTCCGGCGGAAGGCGAAGCTCCCACCGCCCACCAGTAGTCGGGGGGTTGTCGGTGTGGCACGGGCAGCCTGTCCGAGTGCCCCTTGCGTAGCCGCCGCCAAACCCGCACACTGATTCTGCATGCGGTTTCTGACAAAATTCGTGGCCGCGGCCACCGATCAGGCCCACTTCCCCGCCGCAGTGCTTCCCGAGATCGCATTTCTGGGCCGCTCCAACGTGGGCAAATCCAGCGTGATCAATTCTCTGGTCGGCAGCAAGATTGCCCGCACCAGTTCCACTCCGGGCCGCACCCAGGCCATCAATTTTTTCGAGGTTCGCCGCGCCGGCGAACCCAAACCGCAACTCTGGTTCAGCGACCTTCCCGGATACGGCTATGCGCGCGCGCCTCGCGAGGTTTCCGGCACCTGGGCCAGCTTCATCGAGCCTTATATCAAAGAGCGCGAAACCCTGGCCCTCTGCATCGTGCTGGTGGACATCAACGTTCCGCCTCAGGACAGCGACCGCCAACTGATTGAATTTCTTTTCCGCTGCCAGCGCAGCTTTGCTCTGATCGCCACCAAGGCCGACCGCCTGTCCGGCAACCAGCGCACCCGCGCCATCCGCGAGTTAGAAGCAGCATACCCGGAAGCATCAATCCTGCCTTTCTCCGCCCGCACCGGTGACGGCCGCGACGCCGTCTGGCGCCTGATGATGGACGCCATTCGCGCCCCGGAGTCCTAACCTTCGGTCCATCCGCTCACCCAGGCCCGGTTCGGATGGGCGCACCTAAGATTCCGGATTAAGTCCCACCCAAAATCTGCCGATGATCCCTTATAGGCGAACCTATGTCTTGGCCATGGGGAGCACCTGGAGACGCGAACAGCACCCTGCCCGCTTCCGTGGAAACCGCGGAACACGAAGCCGACGGGGCCGCCTATCTGCGCGCACTCAAACGAGCGGGAAACTTCGAGCCACCGGGCACGCCCGCTCCGGGAGCTCCCGCGTCCCCCTCACTCTCACCCGCTCCCGCTGCCCGGGAGCGTCGCCGCCATCCTCGCTATCGGTGCGAAGGCGGACTGCAATTCCGTACCGCCGCAGCCACCGTCCAGACCCGCGTCACCTTTTCCGATCTCAGTCTGAGCGGCTGCTACGTGGAACTGATGAACACGTGCCCAGTGGGCACCGAACTGCAATTGTCGTTGGAGTTCCGCGGTCTGCGCGTCCAATGCGAGGGTGTCGTCCGCACCAGCTATCCGTTTCTTGGCATGGGTCTCGAGTTCACCCGGATGACGGAGGTGGGCCGCCAGCGCCTCGAAGAAATGGTCCGGTCCCTGGCCCAGGACGACACCCCAGTGCAGCCGGACCCGACCGCACCGCATGACTCCCCGCAGTACACGGCCCCCGCACCCAGCGCCGAAGCCGTTCTCGCCTCGCTGCAAGCGTTCTTCGCCACCGAAGCCGTCCTCACCCGCGAGGTCTTCACCAAAATGCTGGAGCCACGCGAAAAACCCTAACCCTGAAGAATTGTCATTCTGAGCGCAGCGAAGAATTTCTGTACTTCCCCGCGGTTGCAACGGAGCGTGCGATACTAGGGCCAGACCAAACCAATGCAAGATGAATGGACAATTGTGAATCGAGGCGGTCAGCTCGTGAAATTCACCTACTCTGATGAGCTTCCGGAAGGGAAAGTGTTTCTGACCGCGCAGATTGCCGGCCATGAGGTCGTCTGCTCGGTCATTTTGCCCCAGCCGGAACATCCGTTCAGTCGTGAAGGCGCTGAAAGTCACTTCGAGCACGGAACCGACTTCGGATTACGGCTTCGGGCAAAGTAGCCAACTACCCCGGGGTGCACTCGCTGCCGAGTCTGGTTGTTATCATGATCAGATGGCAAGATACCTGGTCACGGGAGTTGCAGGCTTCATCGGTTCCACTATCGCGCGCAAGTTGCTGGCGCGTGGAGAAGAAGTGCGCGGCGTGGATAATTTGTCCACCGGCAAGCGCGCCAATCTCGCCACGTGTGGCGGACAACTGGACTTTCGCGAAGCCGACATCTGTGATCCACGCGCCATGGCCGGCGCTTGCCAGGGCGTGGACTATGTGTTTCATGAGGCCGCCATCGCTTCTGTGCCCAAGTCCGTCGCCGATCCGATGGGCAGCAATCGCGCCAATGTGGAGGGCACAGTCAATGTGCTCATCGCCGCCCGCGATGCCAAAGTCAAGCGCGTCATCTACGCCGCTTCCTCTTCCATCTACGGCGAGACGCCCACGCTGCCCAAGCATGAGGACATGCTTCCCACTCCCATCTCGCCGTATGCCGTCGCCAAGCTGGCCGGCGAACACTACCTGCAGGCGTTTTACCGTTGCTATGGTCTGGAAACCGTTTGCCTGCGCTACTTCAACGTTTTCGGCCCGCACCAGGACGCCGACTCTCCGTATTCCGGCGTACTGGCCAAGTTCATCACCCAGATGCTGGCCCATCAGCAGTCCACGATTTTCGGTGACGGAGAACAGAGCCGCGATTTCACCTACGTCGACAACGTTGTGGACGCAAACCTGCTCGCCTGCACCGCGCCGGCAGACAAAGTCGCCGGGCAAGTCATCAACGTCGCCACCGGCACTCGCATTTCGCTGAATGAATCCTACCGCGTCCTGCAGCGACTGCTGGACTACCGCAACCAACCCCAGTACGCCCCCGAGCGCGCCGGCGACGTCAAGCACTCGCTGGCGGACATCACCAAAGCCAGAAAGTGTCTGGGCTACGAGCCAAAGATCGGTTTTGAAGAAGGCTTGCAGCGAACCGTGGCCTGGTATCGGGAAACCGCTCCCTAATGGGAGGCGGCTAGCCCGAAATTACTTTAGTGACCTTCTGCGGGTGACCGGTGCGCACTAGCATCGAGTCATGACGCTTGAATCGTTGGTAGTGTCGCGCGACTGGCAAGAAGTAAGCGTGCTTGAATGCATCCTGGGCGGCATGCAGATTGGCGTGCAAGTCGTCACGGAGATGGAACAAGCGGAACAACAACTTTCCCGCCACAAGATTGACGCCCTCATCGTGGACTCGGACTTGCCGGGCACGGAACGTTTTCTGCGCCACTTGCCACCGTACTTCGCCAGCGACGGTGCACCGGTGGTCATGATGGGTCGCCAGCATCGTTCCTCGCCAGCGGACTTCACGTTTGAGAAACCAATCTCGGTGGAGCAGGCAGTGCGCACGCTCTCCGCCGCGCGCAACCGGATTCTGCAGGGACGGCTGCGCTATCATCGCGAGGCCCTCGGTCTAAAGGTGGTGGTGCGCTACGGAAAACACAAGAAACTGGAAGCCGCGATCCGCAACGTGAGTCATGGCGGACTCGGAGTGGACATGCAACCAACGGAAGACCTGCAGGAGCCTTTAGCTTTGCGTTTTTCCTTGCCGGGAAAACATGGCGTGGTGGAAGCTACCGGGGAAGTGGCGTGGACCAATCGGCAAGGCGGAGCCGGGATTCGTTTCGTCGCGATTCCGGAACGCAGCCAGCAGCGCCTGGAACGCTGGCTGGCCGAGCGCTATTTCCAAGGCTGACCAACCGGTATAATCGCTGATACTGGTTAGGTAAAAGCTCGATTTCGGAGTTCCAGCGTTCCCGGCACACGGAAGGGCATGCTCAATTGGCTGCCGCGGTTCTCCCCAGAAGCATTGCCCCTGGGTGGGAAACGCTGTAAGTTACTGATACGAAGTCTGCTTTCATGAGTACCCATCCCAATCCAGCCGGGCCCCAGCCAAGCGCGAAGGCGCAGCCGTTTTCGCTGCAACTCGCTCCCGAACACGCTTTGCAGACACTGCTCGCGTTTTCATCGCTGCATCAGCAAATTCGCGAGAAGCGGGAACGGGCGACGGGGAAACGCGTCCATGCGAAGACTGTCGCCTTCGCGTTGCAGGACCTGCTGCAGCTGGTGGCCGAGCGCGTCCTCAGCATCACCGAAGCCAGCGGCACCGCGATTGCCCTGGGCGAGGGAGACGAGATCGTCTGCCGCGCCGCCGCCGGCGCCGTTACCCTGCCGGTGGGGTTGAAACTCAATCCGCAATCCGGTTTCACCGCCATCTGCTTTCGCACGGGTCAGATTGTTCGCTGCGACGATACCGAAGTCGATACCCGCGTCGACCGCGAAGCCTGCCGCATGCTCGGCATTCGTTCGCTGGTGGCCGTCCCGTTGCGCGGAGCCCAGGGCGTGATGGGCGTGTTAGAAGCGTTCGGCAACGAGCCTCTTGATTTTTCCGACACCGACGTACGCAGTCTGAATCTGCTGGGCGAATTAATTGTGGAGGCGCTGCGCGAGGAAGAGGTGGCGGAGCCTCCGGCGGTCACGGAAATGCCGGCCATCGTTCCACCGCCGGCGCCAGCACCGCCACTCGAGCGCGAAGCGTTTCTCTTTGCCAGCCTGCAAAGCGTCCCGGAACCGAAACCATGGGCGCGGATTGCGCTGGTGACCGCGATCGTCATCGCCCTGGTAGCGGGCGTGTGGTGGTGGCTGGGGCGGACTAAGGAGCCGCTGGCTTCGACACCGCCGGCAAATCGGGCGCCCGCCTCATCGGAGGGCGTGGCTGCTCCCGAAGAGAGTGGGGCAGCGCCCGCAGCAGCGGCTTCCGGCCCGGTGCTCGCGGTCACCGGGATCCGGCACTGGACGAATGCAGATTCTTCCACCGTGGTGATTGACCTCGCGGGGCAAGTGCCCTATGAAGTGCATCGGCTGACGCGACCAGACCGGATTTATTTTGACTTGCCCGGCACCGTGCTGAGCAAAGACCTGGTGGGCAAGACTTTTGAAATTGGGGACACGTTGCTGGCGCGGGTGCGGGCGGCGCAACCGGCGGCGGGCGTGACCCGCGTGGTGCTCGAAACCAGTTCTGTTTCCAATTTTTCCGTCAGCATGGAACCTGATCCTTACCGGTTGGTGGTGGAAGTACGCAGCGTGCAAGCGGCGCCACGACCCAAAATGCAAGGGCGGGTGTTTCTGACGCCGCCAGCAGCAGCGGAGCAGGAGCCGGTGGTGTTGACGCGCGAAGACCGCGAACTGCGAGCGCACGTTCCGCATCTGCGGGTGGTGGTGGACGCCGGGCACGGCGGCTGGGACCTGGGCACGATGGGGCGGCAAGGCCTGCTGGAAAAAGATCTGGTGCTCGAAATTGCGCAGCGTGTAGGCCAGATGCTGGAACAGCGCATGGGCATGGAAGTGATCTTTACGCGCGGGGACGACACCTATGTGCCGCTGGAGCGACGCGCCGCCATCGCCAACCAGAGCGGGGCTGATCTTTTTGTTTCGGTGCATGCAAACTACAGCAGCGAATCCACCATTGGCGGGGTGGAAACCTATTACACTTCGGCCGCACCGTCCACCAAGGTGATGGAAGCGGAGGAGCGGGAAGTGGGGCCGGACTCGGGGCGGAAACTCGGTAGCGGCGAGTTGCGCGAGAAATCGGAATCTTCACAGCGGCTGGCGGTGAGTGTGCAACAGGCAATCACGGCGGCGCTGACCGGGCAGGGCGTGCGCAACCGTGGAGTGAAAGCGGCGTCGTTCGTGGTGCTGACGGGAACGACCATGCCGTCCATTCTGACTGAAGTATCGTTTATCAGCAGCCCGGATGACGCGCGCAAGCTGCAAGACCCGCGCTATCGGCAACAGATTGCGGAAGCGATTTACCGCGGTGTGGCGCGGTATGCGGCGCGCTCCAACCAGAACAAAGTCGCCAGCGCATCGCGGCATACCAGCGGGTTCTGAACTCCCAAAATCTTAAAACGCAGAGAACGCTGAGAAAAGCCGCAGAGATCGCGGAGAGAGCACCGTCACGGCCAGCGGGGCTGACCCATCGCATGACTTGTTACGCAGCCGGCAAAGTGCAGAGGTCCTTCGCTTCGCTCAGGATGACAGGTTAGTTTCCGCTTCCGACTCCATCAGCTTCGGGGCTTGGCTAACTGCCAGATCAGGTGGGCCTTCGCCGTGGGCCATTCGCCGGCCACGATGCTGTAAACACAGGTATCGCGCAACGTTCCGTTGGGAACGATCTGGTGGCTGCGCAAGATGCCGTCCAGTTTTGCTCCCAGGCGCTCGATGCCGCGCCGGCTTTGGTGATTAAAGAAGTGCGTGCGGAACTCGACCGCAATGCACTGCAGGTCCTCGAAGGCATGCGTCAGCAGGAGCAGCTTGCACTGCGTGTTCACTCCGGTGCGCTGCGCGCTCTTGCGATACCAGGTGGAGCCAATCTCGACGCGCCGGTTGGCCGCGTCCACGTTCATGTAGGTGGTCATGCCCAGGGCGCGGCCGGTCTGAGGTTCGATAACCGCGAATGGGAGCATCGAGCCTTCGACCTGGAGCCGGAGGCGGCGGTCGATTTCCTCGCGCATTTTTTCCGGCGCGGGGACCGACGTATACCAGAGCTGCCACAACTCGCCGTCTTTGACCGCTTCGATGAGAGCGTCGTGATGGTGCGGTGCCAGCGGTTCGAGTGTGGCCAGCGAGCCGCGCAGGGTTACGGTTTGTAGCCAGGTCATCGCAGTTTCCTCACCATAATTGATGCCCGGTGGCGACGCAGCGGTGCACTCGCAGGCAAGTACAGAGGTCCTTCGCTTCGCTCAGGATGACATTCCAGCTATGGGTTTGCCGCGGCACTGCCGGCATATTTCTCCAGCCACTTCAGTTCTTCTCTTACTTTGATTTTTCCGTGCCACGGATTTTTGGTCAGGCTGTGGCCCTCACCGGGGAAGATGAGCAGGGTGCTGGGAATTCCGAGAACATGCAGGGCGTGGTCGAGGAGATAGTTCTCGAGCACGGCCACGCGAATGTCATCGCCGCCCCCGACCATGTGGGTAGGGGTGCGGACTTTCTGGATCTGGAAAATCGCCGCCTCGTCGTGATAGCGCTGCGCCGCCTCCCACGGCAGGCCGTCGAGGAAGTAGGCGTCGTCAAACGTAGTGTCATCGTTGCCCCAATTGGCAACGTGTTCGACGGCGCCAGCGCCGGTCATGGCCGCCTTGAAGCGGGTGGTCTGGGTAATCAGCCAGTTGGTCATGTAGCCGCCGTAGCTGTAGCCGGAAATCGCGAGACGATTCGGGTCCGCGATGCCGTCTTTTACCAGCGCGTCCACGCCGGTGAGGATGTCCTTGCCCGGCCGCGAGACAATCTCGGGCACAATCTGCATCAGAAATTTATCGCCGTAGCCGGTGGAGCCGCGATAGTTGGGCTGGAAGACCAGCCAGCCGCGGGTGGCGGCCAGCGCCTGCCATTCATACCAATCGGCTTCAAAGTGGTTGCCATTGGCATCGGCGGGGCCGCCGTGGATCAGCGTGAGCATGGGCAAATTTTTCGCTTCGAACTTTCCCGGCGGATAAATCAACATGCCCTCGACGGCGGTACCGTCGTCCGAGGTCCAGCGGTAAGGCTTGCCCTGCGGCAGTTCGCGCTCGGTGAAGAGCTTGTTGAAGGCAGTGAGGGGACGGGCCTGGGCCAGTTTTTCGGCGGAGTCGGCGAGATAGATTTCTGCCGGCTGCTGCAGGCTGGAGTGGTGAAAGAGAATGCGCGAGGAACCCGTGGTCGTGCGCAGACCGTCATAGGTGCCGCGCCATCCCGCGACGGGCTGGGCTTTCGCGCCGGGTGAGGTCAGGGCGTAGACCTGCACTTCAGTCCCGAGACGGGCGGCGATTAGCACACCGCTGGCCACGGGCGTGTAGTGGTCCACGGAACCGGTGAAGTCAGCGGCCCAGCGCTGGGTTGCGCCAGACTCGACATTCACCCAGTAAAGACGCGGCTGCGTGTCGACATACTTCCCTTCGACGGAGCCGATGCCGTTCTCGAAAAACACGTGGCGATTGTCCGAAGCCCAGCGGAGTGTGTGTTCGGGGGACTGGTTGCGGGTGATGCGGCGCGGTTCCTGCACGGAGCCGGCTTTCGTCAGATCGAGCGTGTAGATTTCAAATTCTTCGACCAGTTCGTCGCGGCTGGAGATGGAATTGCTGGCGAAAGCGAGTTTGCGGCTATCGGGCGAGCAGACCATTTCGCTGACTTGCAGCGGAGAGCGCGCGAGGGATTGAGCGCCGGGCGTGCCGGCGGGGGCAGCGTCCTCATCATCGGGCGCAGGTTGTGTTCCCTGCTTGCGGTGCTGGGCGATGGCTTCTTCGACCGTAATGCGGAAAATTTCATCGCCACGCTCGGAGGCGCGGTATTGCTCGACGTCTTTCCATTCTTTTTTGTAGGCGGTTTTCTGGGCGTGAGTCCAGGGAATGCGCGTGGCGAAATAGAGCGAGCGGGAATCCGGGGTCCAGGCGAAGGCATGCACGTCTTCGTCGTTGGCGGTGACGGCGAAGGCTTCGCCACCATCCACCGCGATGAGGTGCAATTGCGAAGTCTCGCCGCCGCGGTGCTTCTTCTTATCCTCAGAGTCGGTGTCCTTGGCGCCGGCGGGCGCCTCGCGTTCAGAAAGAAAGGCGATCCAGCGGCCATCAGGCGACCACTGTGGGTCAGAGTCGTGACCGGACTGGGTGAGCTGCGTCAACGATCCGCCGCCCTTGCCATCGTCGCGATAAAGCCAGAGGTCGTGGCGGTAGATGTTCTGCTCCCAATCAGAGCGCTCGACTTCAATGACGGCAGCGCGGCCGTCAGGCGAGAGCTCGAACGACGGATAGGAGATCGAGTTGAAGAACTCGTCGAAGGTAAGCAGCGGTTTCTGCGCGGCTAGGGCCTGGGGCAGGCAGCAGAGGGTGAGGGTCAGGAGAAAGAGGAAGAGAGCGGCGAATTTTCGAGTGTGCATGTGTGTGTGGGTGAACGTAGACATTACAACGCCGGCGGGGAGGTTGGAAAGGCTTGTGTGATGGCCGGATGACCGGGGGTCGGGGGGAAAGCGAGAAGGAGGTGTGGAAGAGCGGCACGCACGCGGGCGAGGGCCCTTCGTCTGCGGCTCATCTCCTTCCGTTCCCTCTTTGCTACTCACTCCAGCGCCGCCACCGGACGCATACTTGCGGGCAGGAGGACACGATGATCGCTGGAGGCGCGATCAAGCCAATCCGCTGGAAGTCTTCTGCCAGTTTTTTTGAATACCCTTTGGTCGCCATTTCGGTTGGCCCTGACGCGAGCAATAACGAAGTTCGCGGGCATGCGCGCGGGATCATCGCTATCGGAGACATCGCGACCGGCGTGATCGCGTTGGGCGGAATCGCGCGCGGCGTTTTTGCGTTGGGCGGGTTGGCCATCGGCGGAATCGCGATTGGTGGCGGCGGGCTGGGGATTCTGTGTTTTGCCGGGCTGGCGTTGGGGTACATCGCAATTGGCGGGCTGGCCGTTGGGTATGCCGCCATGGGAGGGCTCGCGATCGGCTACTACGCCATGGGCGGGCTGGCGATCGGCAAATTTGTCATCGGCCCGATGCAGCGGGATGTGGAGGCGGTGGAGTTCTTTTCGAAGTTGTGGGGCGGGAGGCTGGGGCTGCCGGGGAGATAGGGGGCGTTGAGGCCGGATTGTTGGTGAAATGGCAATGTTACGACAGTTACCCGTGGTAGTGTCTATTTCGCGGTCTGGGCTCCGATGCTCTGTAGCCACTCGAGGACTACTGCTTGCAGCGCAATCCGATGGTCAGAGAAAATGTGATCCGTTGCCATGTGACTCTCGGTTACGCGGGAATTGCCTAGTTTCTTGAGTGCTGCTGCGAGGGCCTGGTTGTCGGAAGTGTTGCGGTCATCCGCTTCCGCGATCAGCACCGGACGGTCCTTCAGAGCGGGCGCGTAATCCATATAGTTCCAGCTGGCTGCGTTCTGCTTCACTTCTTCCAGCAATATCTCCGCGGTCGTTCCAGCCAGACGCGACGCGTTGGCACGGAACCTCTCTCGTAGTTCTTGCGGATCGCGAGACAAGGCCCGCATCGTAGACGGGCCGAGATTCGAAGCCGCAATCATACCGACGCCCAGAATCTCAGCGTCCCGAGCAGTCGCGTAGGCCACCATGAAACCGCCCGCGCTGTGGCCGATCAGCACCAGTCTCTTGGGATCGATACGGTACTTCTTAACGTTCTCGGGATCGCGCAGGAACTGGACTGCAGCTTGCGTATCTTCGATGGCGTGAGTGAACGAATACACGCCTTCGCTGCCCCATGCGCCGCGACAGTGCGGAACCAGCACGTTCCATCCCGCGCGACGGATGGAGTAGGCGAGATCCATGTTTTGCTCATTGCCGGGAAAACCTTGCATGAGCAGCACTGTCGGATGCGCTCCCGCGCCCGAAGCAAGGTACAAAACCGAGTACATCTTTGCTCCGTGGCTGAGCACGTCCGACGCTTCCATCGATGGCGGGTTTTCGCGATCCGGTGCGGGATCGGAAACGACAGCAGCGGGAATTTGCTGCGCGTGCAAGTAAGAGCCCGCTACGGTCGTAAGGGAAAGACATGCGACGAGCAGAAACGTTCGCTGATTCATGGCCCACCAGTTCGAAGGGAAGCTCAATATAGCAAAATAGTTGCAGCCGGTCCGCGACAACTCACGTAAACAGGCGATCGCACTGACGACCCCGTTCCGTCCTGGTGAGCGCAGCTAGGCTACCCTTGGACAGGCGAGGACGCCTGTCCCTACGTGGACCGAGGCGGGTACAGGGTTCGATCTCTGCCACTGCGAGGCAACCGGAACGCAGGCGAGGGCCCTTCGCCTGCGGCTTGAGGGCAGGCTGCCCACACACACCTCCTAGCGGCCGACGCCAATCTTCACCAGGCGCAAGCGCGACGGACGGTATGGCGCGCTGGTGATTTGGCCTTGAAATTCGCGGGCCCAGCGGCCGGGGATGGTTGTGCCGCAGCCTGGGCAGGCGCCGTCTGGAGTGAGGTGGTATCCGGTGATGTAGTAGCCGTAGCGGGCGATTAGAAGCTTGCCGCATTGATGGCAGCGCGTATTTTCCAAGTCGCCGACTTCGCCGGGGAGATTGCCGGCGTAGATGTAGCGCAGACCCGCCTGGCGGCCAATCTCGGCGACGCGCAGGAGATCTTCGGGCGTGGTATCGCGCGGGTCGGTGAGTTTGTAATCACGGTGGAAGGCGGTCACGTGCCACGGAATTAGCGGTGAGATTTCCGCGAGGAATGCGGTGAGGCGCTGCAACTCGTCAGCGGAATCGTTCACGCCCGGGATGAGCAGGGTAACGATTTCGAGCCAGATGCCCATTGCGTACAGGCTGCGGATGGTGTCGAGAATGGGTTGGAGGCGACCGCCGAGTTCGCGATAGTGGCGGTCGTTGAAACCTTTGAGGTCCACTTTGTAGAGGTCCACCCAGGGACGGATGTAGTCGAGCACCTGCGGTGTGCCGTTGCCGTTGGAGACGTAGGCGGTGACGAGGCCGGCGGCCTTGGCTTCACGAAAAATTGCGACGGCCCACTCGCTGGTGATCAGAGGCTCGTTGTAAGTGGAGACCAGGACGGGGGCACCGTGACGTTGCGCATCGCGCACGAGCTGCGCGGGTTCGGCCGCGAGTGGAGGAGAGATGGCGTGGGGATCGCGCAGGGCCTGTGAGGTTACCCAGTTCTGACAGTAAGAACAATGTAAGTCGCAGCCGAGCATGCCAAAGCTGTAGGCCAGCGCACCGGGATAGGCATGGAAGAACGGCTTCTTCTCGATGGGATCGCATTGCACGCCGCCTACGTATCCCCAAGGCACGTAGAGCTTGCCGCCTTGGTTGAAGCGGACCTTGCAGACGCCGGGTTGGCCTTCAAAGATGGGGCAGCAGTGGCCGCAGGCGAAACAGCGGATGCGGCGGGAGTCGAGGGGTTCGTAGAGCTCGCCTTCGCGCACAGACAGATTGACGACATCGCGCAGGGTGGGCATGGCAACTCTCCCGGCCTTCATTCTACTGCGGGAGGAGGTGTGAAATCAGTGAGCGGAGGAAGCAGGCTGGCCCGGGGCGGTTCCGATCAAGTCTTCGATGGCAAGACCGGAACGCGATGAAGAGGCACCGCAGGAGCTGAAGTTTGTGCGCGAGACCTTCAGTCGTCCCTCTGGGACTTGCTCGGTGTTCCCATCTTCCCCCGGCGCTGAAGCGCCGGGCTATTGTCAGCCGCCCCTCCGGGGCTGATTTCCACGGCTCTCGTCCCACCACATTCAACGAAAGAGCGGTTCCCATGCGCACACTGAAGCCGAGCCCTTTCAAGGCCCTGCGGAGACTGACTTGGTCAGAATTTCCCCAGCTGGTGGTCGCGAATCCAGTCGCTGGCGCGTTGCTGGGCGGCAACCACTTCGGCACGGCTCAGGCGAGAAGCGATGGCGGCCAGGCGGTAGTGGCTGGGCGCATCGCCACCGGCGTTGGCGAGGGCGGACCAGAAATATGCTTTTTTCAAATCCTGGGGCACGCCACGGCCGGCCCAGTAGTAAGCGCCGAGCATGCCTTGGGAGGCGGGATGGCCTTGGGCGGCGGCGCGGGAAAACCAGCGGGCTGCTTCGGTAAGGTCTTGGGGGGCCTGGTCGCCACTGGCGTAGTTGGCGCCCAGGGAGTATTGCGCGGTCACATCGCCTTGTTCAGCCAGTGCGCGCAGTTCCTGCAAGCGCGTGGTGGGGACTTGGGCGGTCAGAGGCTGGGTGGAGGCTGGGAGTTGGCTTGGCGCGGGACTATTTGCTAGCGGCGGAGCGGCGGCAGCGGTGGGATGCGGCTTCCAGAGCAAGCTCCAGAGGACACTGGATTGGGTGGCTACGATCCAGAAGACAGCGGCGGCGACGGCCAGGGTGGCCAGGCCAAGCAAGATGCGGCGGAGGCGGCTGAGAGGTGACGGCTCGGAGGCGGTGAGTTCAGCCTCGGAAAAGGAATTTTC
>JBGQDM010000026.1:0-32845 GCA_041495845.1 Terriglobia bacterium
GCCGCAATCCTCAGGACTGGCCTGATGTTTCGCTCTCCGAAGATGGAAGCTGGCTGCTGATCTCGGTGCAGGTGGGCTATACAAAGTCCGAAATGTTTCTCAAAGACGTCAGCACCGATGGGCCGCTGGTGCGCGTCACGCCCGGAATCGAGTCCATCTACCGCGGCGAAGTCTTCAACGGTGACCTCTACATCGTGAGCAACGAAGGTGCTCCGCGTTATCGCGTCTTCCGCGCCAGCACCGAACACCCGGAGCGTGAGCACTGGCAGGAAATCATCCCCGAGAGCGATGCCGTGCTCCACGGTGCGGGTGTGATTGGTGGCAAACTCTTCGCGCAATATGAAAAAGACGCCAGCTCCCGCCTTCGCGTCCATAATCTCGACGGCAAGCTGCTGGAAGAAATTCCGCTGCCGGGAATCGGCACAGTCTTCGCCACGGGCGGACGCTATGATCGCGACGAAGCCTTTTTCGCCTTCCACTCCTACACCATTCCGCCATCGGTCTATCGCTACGATCTGAAAACCAAGCAGAGGGAAGAGTGGGCGCGAGTCAACGCGCCCATTGATCCTGCCGCCTATGAAGTGAAGCAAATCTGGTACGCCTCGAAAGACGGCACGCGTGTGCCCATGTTTGTTGTGCACAAGAAAGGCCTCGTGCTCAACGGCAAGAATCCGACGCTGCTCACCGGCTACGGCGGTTTCAATGTTTCCAGCACGCCCAACTTCAACGGGACGCGCTACGTGTGGCTGGAGCATGGCGGCGTGTATGCCGTCGCCAACCTGCGCGGCGGGTCGGAATACGGCGAGGACTGGCACCACGCCGGCATGCTGGAGAAAAAGCAGAACGTGTTTGATGACTTCATCGCTGCCGGCGAATTCCTGATCGCGCAGGGCTATACCGACAAAGCGCATCTCGCTGCTCAGGGCGGCTCAAACGGCGGCCTGCTCATGGGTGCGGCCGTCACGCAGCGTCCGGATTTGTGGCGCGCGGTGGTTTGCCAGGTGCCGCTGCTCGACATGCTGCGCTACCAGAATTTCCAGATCGCCCGCCTGTGGATTCCGGAATACGGCTCCGCGGAAAATCCGAAACAGTTCGACTACCTCTACGCGTACTCACCCTACCATCACGTAAAGGCGGGAGCAGAATACCCCGCAATTCTCTTCATGACCGCCGACACGGACACGCGCGTAGATCCCATGCACGCCAAGAAGATGGCGGCGCTGATGCAAGCCGAAGCCAAGAACGGCCAGAGCAAAGACCGGCCGATTCTGCTGCGTATCGAACCCAAGGCCGGACACGGCGCCGGCAAGCCCGTCCACAAAGTGATTGAGGAGGGCGTGGATATTTATTCGTTTCTGTTCTGGCAGTTGGGAGTGAAGCCGTAACGCCAGCCCGGGGGACAGACTGGCTCTCGGAGACTTCCGTCACGTGCCGAAACCAGTGCCTCATCCAGTGATTTCCTGCCGATATTCTCCTGGTTGAAGTATGTACATGAGTATGCGGTATTAGCGGTCGGCTCTACGGTAATCAGATTAAGCGTTGTCATGCCGCCGCCTTCAACAGGGACTTGAGTCGTCTCGACGGTAGGCTTATCGGGTAGTTCTACCGAAAATGTGCCATCCGGCGCGGTGTAAGTCTGCCATCGGTGAGGCAGCGACTTGTCAGAATTTGCTACCGCTAGCGAGACGGCGACTCCAAACACGAATAGGACAAGCTGGCGGTCAGTGATCTTGAATTTCATTGATGGTCATGCTATCCAAGCCGAACCTCCTCCGCCAAGGAGAATGGCTCTAGTCTTTTCTTCTATCTCCCCAAAACCTTGTCAAGCCCCCTAAAACCTCAATTTCTCCCTAACTAACTCATTCTTCACGTGAAATAAGTCTGGTTGCCGTGGCGGTCTACCCCCCTCCCGTTTGCTATCCTGTAAGTAGAGGGTAAATTCACCGGCGGGCACAAAGCCCGCCGACCCACAAGCGCGGCCCAGGCCGCGCCTTTCTTTTGCTCGAAAGGATCGAATTGTGCCCAAAAAACCACGTCCGCGGCGTATTCACAGCAAGCGCCTCGGCGAACAGGCGGAAGCCGCCTTTCTCAATCGCGCCATCGGTCTCGGTTTCGCTGTCGCCACACCCTGGGGAAACTGCGAACGCTACGACTTCATTGTGGACGCCGGCGGACGCTTCTGGCGCATCCAGGTCAAATCCACCCGCCATCAGGATTGCAAGCGCTACGGCTACCCCTTCAAGGCCCACTCCTTCGACGGCCAGCGACGACCTGTCCCCTACCGCGAGGACGAGGTTGACATTCTCGCCGCTTACGTTGCTCCCGAAGATCTTTGGTACCTCATTCCCATCGGCCTGCTCAAGTCCCATCTCACTTTCCGCATCTACACCTACGGCCGCCGCGGTGGCCACATCCTCGACACTTTCCGCGAAGCCTGGTGGCTCCTCGAAGGCAAGAAAAGCGCTCCCCCACAGCTCCGTGAACATCCGTGAAATCCGTGGCCCAGGAGGGCTCACACCTGTGATGTCGCATGACAGCGATGCCTTGATGCAGTTGCTGGAGGGTAATTATCCCTTGACAGTAGGTACGGTTTGGGATACCTTTGTGGCAGGTAAACAGCTATGAGCCCCGAGAACTCTTCTTTAGCCGTCCGGCTCCTAAACGCTTTCGAGCATTTCTACCGCGAGAACGCTGGGCTTCGCATGATTTTGACCGACCATCGCGTGCCCGGCTGGGAGCGGAGGTTACAGGAGTTGATGGACGACCCGAAGCCTGCCGCTTTTGTTCGCGATCAATTCTCCGAAGTGCGCTCCGCATTAATTGAAAGAGGCGATCCGGCACGGGCGCTTCAAGCACTGCTAAAAGTTTTTCCGCCCAACAAGGACTTGAACTAGGCATAGGTAGGTACTCCATGAGCAACCGAAAACCAAAGATGCTGCCGTACACATTGAAAGACTTCCAGAACCAGTTCTCGGATGAGCCGACCTGCCTTGAGTGGCTTCGTAACTACCTCTACCCGGACGGAATCTACTGCGAGACGTGCGAGAAGGTCACGAAGCACCACCGCATAGCCAGCCGCCCGTCGTACTCGTGCGACCACTGCGGCCATCACGTTCACCCGACCGCTGGCACGATCTTCCACAAGTCGCCCACGCCGCTGACCACGTGGTTCTATGCGATCTATCTCATGGCCCAGACACGGTGCGGCATCTCCGCGAAGCAGATTCAGCGGGAGACGGGCGTCACCTACAAGACCGCGTGGCGCATGTTCAAGCAGATTCGCTCTATGCTCGAAGAGGACGGCGGCCCCGTCGGCGGAAGAGGCAAGCGCGTCGAGATTGACGAAGCTTACATCGGCGGCAGGCGCAAGGGTGGAACCGGAAGGCCAATGGCTGGCGACAAGGTCAAGACCGCCGTTGTCGGCATCGTGGAACGAAAGGGCAGAATCAAGGCTCTGGTTGCGGATGATGTAAAAGGCTCTACGCTTCTTGGGATGGTTCACGAAAACGTCCTCCCGAAGAGCACAGTCTTTACCGATGAACTGAACGCCTACCACGGAATCGGGCACATGCCGAATCGCTCGTATGACCATAAGCGGATCAATCATTCTGCCAAGGTCTACGTGGTCGGCGAGATTCACACGAATACGGTTGAAGGCTTCTGGAGCCTACTCAAGAACGGCCTGCGGGGTGTCTACCACTCCGTGGGCAAGGGCTATCTACAGTCCTACCTTAACGAGTACAGCTTCCGGTACAATCGGCGCTTCGACACGCAGCCGATGTTTCTCAGCTTTCTAAAGCAGGTTGAGAAGCGAGATGTGGTTGTGCGTCGTGCGCCAGTCTTGGCCGAACCCTTCTGACTAGGGATTGGCCGATACAGCAGAACGAGGAGCCGCCAATGCCTCAGATATTGGTCGTGTCTCGGGAGTGTCCGGGCTGCAAGATGCCATCGCACTTGCCTTCCGCCAAGTTTCAAGAATTAGTTCAATCTCGGAAAAAGGACGAGAGGTTCTCAGGGCTAGTTCTATGTGATGCGTGCAACCTAATATCATCCGGCAGTACCACCATTGGGCCGGGCCACATGTACGACAGAGACAATCCACCACGAGGCTGTCTCTACGAGCATCTATTTTTCTGGCCCCTGCAATGCGCCGTGCAAACGTGCAAGACTCGCGCCATAGTTCTCGCGCCCAAGATGAAACACTACGTGAACGAAGACGATCTCTCGCCGGAACTGCCGTTGTGGAGGGTCGCAAGCGATGTACGCTGCCCTTCTGGCCATCCGGTGCCAAGCCCACGGGATAGCATGGACAAGAAATTGAGGCACCAAGAACCGGGGGTTGTTTCATGAACGATAGGACCACGCCAAAGGCCAAGTCTCCGCCGCCCTCTACGAGAAAATATCGAGCGCCCGACGCTCTAACCAAAAGGCTCGACCAGGAGATGCTGGACAACCTGAACAAGGCGGGCGAGGACTACCTCAAGAAGCACGACCTGCCCCCGCTGGAGAAGTCCGAGAAGTAATCTGCCCCTAATGCTTTGACGGCCCGATCTTGCGGCTGGCCTTCTTTAGCGCAGACTCGAAATCATCTTTGGTGAACGGCTTCGCGAAAGAGCTATCCAGCGCCGAAGAGTCCTTGTGTTTGTCCTTCAGCAATCGTTCTTCTGCTTCTCTTCTCATTTCAACGAACTCAGGCAGGTAAAGAATCTCGCGTATTTTGTTGGCTGGCACTACCACGCAAATCCCCATGTTGACCTTCTCCGCCTCTAGCAGCGTCCCGTTGGGCGGGGCATCCCAATGCCCGCGAACGACACCGAGAAAGAAGGTCTGTCCCGGCGCCCAGTACCTAATATCAGCATCGGCGTCAGACTTGGCTGTTCTGTAGGGAACCTCTACGGACTCGCTCACAAATGCGGGTGATCCACTTAATCCGCCAATCGAGCGGCTCTCAACAAGGTATGCGTCCATGAAACCATTGTGAAAATATACTTGCTCGTCGGGTATCAGGGCGAGGCTTCCCAATCTGGCAATCGGCAGATTCTTCTTCTGCCCTGCGACGTGCTTGAACAATCCAGTCATGAATACTTCATCGCCAGGGCCAATCTGATGCTTCACAATATCTTCGTCGGTGAGAAAAGTCTCGATTCCCACAGCACGCAGATCAAGATGGAAGCTGGGGGCATTAATAAACGGTGTGACTGCTGCATCTACCGTGCGGTCCTCATGGGACCACCATCGCACACCTTTTCCATCGAACTCGTGCGACCCTCCGTCGCGAGTGTTCATGCGGATAACGTAGGGGCGATCTCCGATTTTATCCAGACAGTGCTTTGCTGTAACCAGATACTGAAAGTTGCCGATCTTCTCCCCCGGAAGATTGACGACGAAGGCCGTCCCGCCAAAATCGGGCGCCTCCGCGCCATCCTTTAGGCCGAGACACACTACGCACTTGCGGACGGAATCAGAGACGCGCATGCCGATGTCCTTCTGTGGCCAGAGATAATAGCGCGGGGCTCTGGCCATCCTTACATCAACACACTGCCCGAATTGTATACCTACTGTCAAGGGATAATTACCTGCCGGAGTGGCCTTTGCGCTGGTCTGACCGCGCGCAAATCTGCCGCCTCACCAGATGCGCCGCACCCGGTAGCCATCAAACGCCACATCATTACTCACGATCGGCAAATCTTCAGCCTGCGCCTGCGCTACCAGCATTCGATCAAAAGGGTCTTTGTGTGGTCCGGGAAGGAGGCCGGCACGTACCGCGTGGTCGGGCGTAATCGAGAGCGGCTCGAAGCGCTCGTTGGCTAGGTAGCCGGCAAAATCAGCAGCCAGGTCGGCGGCGAATGGCAGTTTGCCCAGGCGGACTTTGGTCGCAATCTCCCATGCCGATGCCGCGCTGACGAAAACCGTATTGCCCCCTGGAGCCATCCAGCGCCGGGCCGAGGGCGGCAGCGACGGGTCATCGCTCAGCCACCAGAGCAAAGCGTGCGTGTCCAGCAGGATGCGCATTGGGCTATTCCCAGCGCTTCAGTTCGTCGTCAGGCAAGGGTTCAAAAAACTCCGGCCCCACCTTCAGTTTGCCGCGCAACGCTCCAGGCTGCCGCGTGCCTTTGCTGTCGCTGATCGGCACCAGCCGCACCACCGGCTGCGCGCCCCGCGCGATGACAATCTCTTCCCCGCGGCAGGCGCGCTCAATCAGGCGCGAGAGGTGGGTCTTGGCTTCGTGGATGGTGATCGGCTTCATGCTAGTCCTGCATCATTAGCTAAGTTAGTCTAGCATAATTTCCCGCGTTTCTCGCTCGGATTTGACCCCTCCCTCCCTAACATGTTATAAACATGTGCTTTGTGCCGGGTCCCCCGGCACGGCTTTGCTGCGCGGCCAAACTCGGCACTCCTCAAGTCTTGGTGGAAGCGCGCTCGCGAGACAAATCTAAATCCCTGAATTTTGCAGTCATCCCTGTGGAGGATTCGATGCGCACCTGCTTGGCATCCCTTGCGCCCAAGGTCTGTGGGCCGCTGAAAATGCTGGCCGCTCTTTGCGGTTTGCTCACCCTGGCTCCGGCCGCGCTGTTGGCCCAGTCGGAAGCTGGCGGTGGAGAAGCCGCACTGCGCCTGCCCGACCTGTCGCAGGTCAATTTTGTCGGCGGCTTCAACGGCCATCGCCTGTTGACCATCGGCCTGCTCTTCTGCGTCTTCGGTTTGCTATTTGGCCTGGGCATTTACACCAAGCTGAAGAACCTGCCCGTGCACCGCAGCATGCTGGAAGTTTCTGAACTGATTTACGAGACCTGCAAAACCTATCTGGTGACGCAGGGCAAGTTCATCCTGGTACTGTGGGCGTTCATCGCCGTGGTCATTGCCATGTACTTTGGCTGGCTGTCGCCGGTTCCCGGTAAGCCTGTCTCGACTACGCTGCCCATCATTCTGCTGTTCAGCCTCGTGGGCATCGCGGGCAGCTATGGTGTGGCTTGGTTCGGTATCCGGGTCAACACGTTTGCCAATTCGCGCACTGCATTTGCCGGCCTCGGCGGCAAACCCTATCCGCTGCACCAAATTCCGCTCGAAGCCGGGATGAGCATTGGCATGATGCTGATCAGCGTGGAACTGCTGATCATGTTGATCATCCTGCTCTTCGTCCCCGGCGATTACGCGGGCCCCTGCTTCATCGGCTTCGCCATTGGCGAGTCGCTGGGCGCGGCCGCGTTGCGTATCGCCGGCGGCATCTTTACCAAGATTGCCGACATTGGCTCCGACTTGATGAAGATCGTTTTCAAAATCAAGGAAGACGACGCGCGCAACCCCGGCGTGATCGCCGATTGCACCGGTGACAATGCCGGCGACTCGGTTGGCCCCAGCGCGGACGGCTTTGAAACCTACGGCGTCACCGGCGTGGCCTTAATCACGTTCATCCTGCTCGCAGTCAAGAGCCCGACCATTCAGGTCCAGCTCTTGGTCTGGATTTTCGTGATGCGCATCATGATGCTGGTGGCCAGCGCCGCCGCCTACTTCATCAACAGCGCCTGGGCAAAGAGCAAGTACGCTGGCGCCGACAAGATGAACTTCGAGCATCCGCTCACCTCGCTGGTGTGGCTGACCTCGATCATCTCCATAGCCCTTACCTATTGGATTTCTCATCTCATCGTCCCCAGCCTTGGCGGCGACACGACCTTGTGGTGGAAGCTGGCCTCCATCATCTCTTGTGGCACGTTGGCCGGAGCCGTGATTCCAGAGCTGGTCAAAGTCTTCACCTCCACCAATTCGCAGCACGTGCGCGAAGTCGTCACCTCCTCAGAAGAAGGTGGGGCATCGCTGGGAATTCTTTCCGGCTTCGTCGCCGGCAACTTTTCCGCTTACTGGCTGGGTATGTCGATGGTGACGTTGATGTCCATTGCCTACTACTTCAGCACCATGGGCTTAGTCAGCCTGATGCTGGCGCCCGCTGTCTTTGCCTTCGGCCTGGTGGCCTTCGGCTTCCTCGGCATGGGGCCAGTGACGATTGCGGTGGATTCCTATGGCCCCGTCACCGACAACGCGCAGTCTGTGTATGAGCTTTCGCTGATCGAAACCTTACCCAACGTGAAGGCGGAGATCAAGAAAGACTTCAATATGGACGTCAACTTTGAACGCGCCAAAGATCTGCTCGAAGAAAATGACGGCGCCGGCAACACCTTCAAAGCGACCGCCAAGCCGGTGCTGATTGGCACGGCGGTGGTGGGCGCAACCACCATGACCTTCTCCATCATCATGGCGTTGACTGCGGGACTCACCGAAAACGTGAACAAGCTGTCGCTCCTGCACGCTCCGTTCATGCTCGGCCTGATCACCGGCGGCGCCATGATTTACTGGTTTACCGGCGCTTCTACCCAGGCCGTCACCACGGGCGCTTACCGCGCCGTCGAGTTCATCAAGAAAAACATCAAGCTCGAAGGCGTGGTGAAAGCCTCCGTCGAGGACAGCAAGAAGGTGGTCGAGATCTGCACCCTCTTCGCGCAGCGCGGGATGTTTAACATTTTTCTGGCAGTGTTTTTCGGCACGCTGGCGTTTGCGTTTGTGGAGCCGTTCTATTTCATCGGCTACCTGATCTCGATCGCGATTTTCGGGTTATACCAGGCAATTTTCATGGCCAATGCAGGCGGCGCCTGGGACAACGCCAAGAAGATTGTCGAGGTCGAGTTAAAGATGAAGGGCACGGAACTGCACGCCGCGACTGTAATTGGCGACACCGTCGGCGACCCCTTCAAGGACACGTCTTCGGTCGCCATGAACCCGGTCATCAAGTTCACCACTCTCTTCGGCCTGCTGGCCGTGGAGCTCGCAGTGAAGCTTACGAAGGAAAGCGGCGAGGGCATCAGCCACCTGATGGCGCTGGCGTTCTTTGCCGTGTCCGTCTTCTTCGTGTACCGGTCGTTCTATGGGATGCGCATTGGAGCGATGCGGGAAAAGTAACCTGCGACGTAGCGATTCAAGCAACGCCATCCGGAAACGGATGGCGTTTTGCTTGGCGGCGCCGGGCTCAGGGTTTGAGCGTGCGCAGGTACAACACCAATTGCCAGCGCTGTAATTCGGGTAAGCGACTGAAGGTGGGCATGCCGTGCACGGGATTGCCGTTGGTCATCTTCCAGAACAGTACGCCGTCGGTTTGAGTTTGCACGTCGGGGAGCGTGAGGTTGGCGGCTTTCTTCAGTCCGGTGCCGGTCGGGCCGTGACATTCGGCACAATGGCGTTGAAACAGCTTGGCACCGCCGGCAACGAAGTCGGATTTCCCAGCCAGCGGGTTGGCGCGCGCGGCCGCGGACTCGGGCGCGCGCCAGTTCATGTCCTGGCGATAATCGAGGTTCTGTGCCAGAGCCACCCCGACAAACAGCCAGGCAAGACCGCCGCGGCGGATCACGGACGACCTCCGAAAAGGCGAGCGACTTTGTCGCGGAATGCGCGAATCTCATAGCTGTAGCCAAAACGGAGCAACACGGGATTGCTCTGATGGGTAAGGCCGAGGGAAGGAGAAAAACGGAACGTCGCGTTGTCACTCAGCTGCCAGGCAATGACCGGCGCGAAATAGTGCGCGGTGTTATGCAAGCCGAAACCGTTGGTGCTGCCCAAGCCGCCGTAGAATTCGGCGCCCGCCGAGAAGTTTTCGCGGCAGAAGCGGCAGTTCCTTCCCGACGCGATACTGGCCAGGGGGCGGTAGGCACCGAAGGCATAGCCGAACTCGAAACCCTCGCCGGCGGAGACGTTCTTCTCCACGATGAAGTTCTCCGCCAGGTTCCAGTCATGCACCGTTGAAGAGAGGATGAGTTTGGCTTCGAGTTCGTGGGCGTGAGTCTGTCGAAGCTCGGAGTTGGGCTCCCCCACCTCCGGTGCATTGCCCGCAATTTCCTTGCGGATGCGACTGCCTTCGTTAATGCTCTCGTACTCAAAATAGAGGATGGGATTAATGCGGTGCTCCCGCTGCAGCGGGCGATAGCGATTCTCCCAGCGCCAGCCGGTGAAAATGGTGCTGTCGCCGGTGGTGGATTGCCCTTCGAGGTAGAGTTCCGTGGTCCAGCGCGCAGTGACGCCGTATTCCAGTTCCATGTAGGGGGCGATGAAGAAGCGGTCGCCGGCGCGTGGAACTCCGAGGGTGCTGGAGGTGGCGACTTCCAGATTGCCAGGCTCCTCCAGGTAATGGCTGTAGGTAACGAAGTAAGGAGACTCCTGCGCCGGAAGAGGGGCGGCGAGCAGCGCGAGGAAAATGAGCAAGCCCAGAAGGCGAAACATTCTATTTGCAACTCCGTTGCAAGTATCAGGGACTCTCCTAATTTAAGTTCCAGCGAATGCGGAGGTCAAGGAGGCGATGCATTTTTTGTTGCAAACGGGTTGCAACTAGATGCAAATCAGGCAGCCAAGGTGCGGGGGGGGACCCTTCGCTTTCCTCAGGATAACGTGCCATCAAAAACTGGCACCGCTGAGCGGCACACACGGGCGAGGGCCCTTCCCCTTCGGCTCAAGGGCAGGCTGCCCGCGCCACACAACCTGGGCGCAGCGGAGCACTGGCCTAATTCTTTTCGTTGGTGCGGCAACGGCTGCAGTAGCCGCCGATTTCCATGCGGGTGACAACGATGTGGAAGCTGCACTCGCGCTGGATCTGTCCTTTGAGGCGCTCGAACAGATTACTCTCGAATTCCTGAATGCCGCCACAGCGCAGGCAGGCCATGTGCAAGTGGTCGCGATCGGGGCGGCGCTCATAGAAATGTTTCTCGCCCTGGAGGTGCATGAGATCGAGTTCATCCACCAGGCCGTGGCGCTTGAGCAGGCTCAGGGTGCGGTAGACGGTGACACGATCAATGCCGGCGTCGAGTTTGCGCGCCTTGCGCAGGATCTGGCTGGCATCGAGGTGGGTGCTGGCGGTCTCAACCACCTGCAGAATGGTGCGGCGCTGACGGGTCATGCGCAGGCCGCGCGACATGAGTTCGGCCTGCAGGCGTCCCGGCGTCTCCGTTTGCGGAAAAGGCATGCTGCCTCCAGTTGCGATCCAGTTGCAACTAGTGTCGCACACACTATAGCGTGAAGAAAAGCTGCTTGTGGCGCTGTCCGGCAGGCACACTTTTGATAGCATGCCCCCGGTGGCTTAGAGGAGATCACATGTTTATCGGCCACATTGGTGCGGGGCTGGCGGCCAAGCGCTTGGCGCCCCGGACGTCGCTGGGCACTCTCGTTTTTTCAGCAGCCCTTCTGGACACTCTCTGGGCGGTATTTCTGCTGCTCCGGTTGGAGCACGTGCGCTTCGTGCCGGGGATCACGCGGGTCTCGCCGCTCGATCTTTACGACTATCCCTATTCGCACAGCTTGCTCGCTGTGTTGGGCTGGGCGACTGCGGCAGCGATGCTCTACTTCGCGCTGCGCCGACAAGTTGCGGGCGCATGCGCCGTGGGGCTGGCGGTGCTCAGCCACTGGTTCCTGGATTGGGCAGTGCATCGACCGGACATGTTGCTGTGGCCGCGCGGCGAAATGAAGTATGGTCTTGGACTATGGAACAACTGGCTTGCAGCGGTGGGAGTTGAGTTGCTGATTTTTTGTGGAGGGTTGGCGCTCTACTTGAGCGCCACGCGACCGCGTAATCGTTTTGGCAGTCTGGGCTTTTGGACACTGCAGGCCTTGCTGCTGCTCAGTTGGGTTGCCGCCTTGCGCGCTGGAGCGCCACCGACGGTTGCGGCCATGGCGTGGGGATGCCTGGCTTCGTGGTCGATTATTGTTCTCTGGGTGGGTTGGGCAGACCGTGGGAGAATTCCAAAACCCTAGAAGGCTGAGGACGCAGAGAACAGCCTCAGAGAACGCGGAGAAAGGGTTAACTGCTTAACCTTTCATCTTTTCTTTCACGCTGTGCGCCAACTTCTCGATCTCTTCCGCCTTTTTGATCACCTCGAGCGAGAGCTGGTGCTCGCTGGCTTTGTCCACGTGTTCTTTGAGCTCGTTGGCGAGTTGCACCAGCCTGTCCGTGTCTTTCTTCAGATTGGCAAAGCGCTGCTGGTTGGCTTTCTTTTCCTGCTCGCGGATCATCCGCGCCTCAGCTTCGTCCACGGGCGCGGGGGGCCGGGGGAGCTGGGCAGCGGCGGCAGCAACGGTGGCGCCGCGGCGGCGAAGTTTCTGGGCGGGAGCAAAGCTGAACACGAAGAGGAGAACCAGGACCAACGCGGTGTGAAGGCGCACGGCAGACCTCGTTTCTGCAGAGATTATAGCTGGCGCAGAGATGCGCAAGCGAGGGCAAGGCGCTGCCATAATCGCGCCCGGAGCAATGGATTCGACTGTGATTTTTCCCCCGGATTTGCACACCTTGTGGGAATGGCTGCCTGACTGGCGTCAAGACTTACGCCCGTTCGTGCGCCACGACCTGCCCAAGATATTTTTCGTCATCGTCGGAGCGGTCCTGCTGATTCGCCTGCTGCGCGCGCTTTCGCTGCGGGCTGCCGGACTGAGAGTGTTGTCTGAACGTGCGGACCTGCGCGCTCAACAGTTGCGCACCCTGGCCGGCGTGATCAACAGCGTGGGCAGTTTTGTGATTCTGTTCGTCGCGCTGCTGGAGGTAATGTCACTGCTGGGCTTCAATCTCGGGCCGCTGCTGGCCAGCGCAGGCATTGCCGGAGTGGCCATCGGCTTCGGTGCGCAAACGCTGGTCAAGGACGTGCTCAACGGTTTTTTTATTTTGCTGGAAAACCAGTATGCCCTGGGCGATACGGTGCGCACCGCAGGAGTACAAGGCAAAGTAGAGGAAATCACGCTGCGCCGAACGGTGTTGCGCGATGACGATGGCACGGTTCATTTCATTGCCAACAGTCAGATTGGCATCGTTTCTAATCTGACGCGTGACTGGGCACAGGTATCGTTGCGCACCTGGGTGGCCTACAGCGAGAACAGCGAGAAGATTGTGGAACTGCTGCGGCAGGCGGGAGCTTCTTTGTGGAGCGATCCGCAGTATTCGGGAGGCATGCTGGAGGCACCTCGCGTGCTGGGACTGGATCGGGTAGGCGATGGCGCGGCGGAGTATTTGCTGACGGCGCGGACCCGCCCGGGAGATCAATATGCCATCAGCCGCGAGCTGCGGTGGCGCATCAAAAGCATTCTTGAAGAGAACCAGGTGAAACCGGCAGGCCCGGGGCGGGTCTATGTACAGGAGACGGCAAACTAGAGTCTGATGCCAGTGCGAAGAGTGCGGTTAGAACTGATTGAGCGAGCAGCTGCAACCATTGATCCGGTTTTTCGTCAGACGCCGCAGTTTGTGTCGGAGACGCTCAGCGCAGAACTAGGCTGCCGTGTGGTCTGCAAGATCGAGACCTTGAACCCACTGCGCTGCTTTAAGGGGCGAGGCACAGATTTCTTCGTGCAATCGCTGGTCGGAAAAACTGAGCGGCTAATCTGCGCCTCGGCGGGAAACTTTGGCCAGGGGATGGCCTACGCGGCGCGCAAGGCGGGCCGGAAGTTGGAAATTTTCGCGGCGGAAAATGCCAACCCGCTAAAGGTCGAACGTATGCGCGCTCTGGGAGCAGAAGTTCGTCTGCGCGGAAGCGACTTCGATGCCGCCAAGCAGGCGGCGCGAGAGCATGCGGAGAAGACGGGCGGACGTTTTGTCGAAGATGGTCGCGAGCCTGAGGTCGCCGAAGGAGCTGGGACGATAGGCGTGGAACTTCTCCATTTCGTGGAAACGCTTGATGCGGTCGTACTCCCGCTCGGTAACGGTGCGCTGTTGGCGGGGATCGGTCACTGGGTGAAATCCAAGACGCCGCAGACGCAAGTCTATGGAGTATGTGCAGCAGGCGCCCCCGCGATGGAGCACTCCTGGCGTAGCGGAACGCTGACTTCGACCGAGAGTGCGGCCACCATTGCGGATGGGATTGCAGTGCGCGTGCCGGTTCCCGAAGCGCTGGAGGAACTCAAAGGAGTCGTGGACGACATTCTTCTGGTTAGCGAAGAACAGATTCTGGCCGCGATGCGGCTGGCGTATGCGCATCTGGGCTTGGTGGTGGAGCCGGCGGGTGCGGCAGGACTCGCGGCGGTGGCGGCAGAGCCGGACAGATTTGCTGGACGCACGGTCGCGGTGCCTTTTTGCGGCGGCAATGTGACGGCGGAGCAGGCAAGGATGTGGTTCGGGCAGGGCGCAGAGTAGGCGTGTCTCGTCCTGACGCCTGACTCCATTTTTCAGTCTTTGTCTTCAAGTCCGGCGGGGGCGAGCCGGGCGAATTGCGTTGCGAGGAACGACGGCTTGCGGCCGCGCATTTCGGCGCGCTCCTTGGCGGCAACGGCCGCGCGCACGAGATGGGCCCCGACGAAGCGAATCGGTTCCGGCGGGAAGTTGTGAAGCGAGCGGCCGACCAGCGGGTGGTTGGCCCATTCGTCATTGCGTTCAGTGCTAGCAGTTGCGCCGCGCAGCGTAGAACCGATTTGCATTGGCGGCGGCCACCAAGCCTGCGTGCGCTATTTCTTCAGAAGCGGGATACCCTTGTTGAAATGGAAAGTCTCATCCTTGCCGTTCGGCAAGGTCACGGTCACCGCTTCAACGAAACCCTCCCGGTCAAAGAGGTAGTAGTCATACTTCACCACACTTCCATCGGCCAGTCTCTGGCGCAGGACCAGCCCCGCTGTCGTATACCAGTTTCTCAGGAGTTCTTTCCCGGCGCCGTCCCGAATGCTGGTCATGAGATACGGATCATATCCGTGGGCCTGCAGTAGCCGCTCATAGTCAAAGCGATAGAGGACATGCATGCCATCCGAAACAGTTTGCAGGTGGCCGAAGACGTACGAATATTGACGAGTCTGCGATACGCCATCGTTCGTTTGGCCGGTTGCTTCGATGATCCGGTTGGAGCTGTCGTACTTGAAAGTGATGGTGCGGCCGGAAGGTGAAATGAGCTTCTCTAGATTGCGGGCTTTATCACGCCTCAACTGGATGCGATTGCCCTCGGCATCCCTCATTTCGATCGCAGCGCCCTGCGCGTAGGTTTTCGCGAAATACGCTTCTGGAAAAATAAACTGGCGGCCGTCTTGAAATTTAAGCGTCCAGCCGTTGCCATTCCAGGCATCCTGAGCTCCGTAAAACTCCGAGTCTGTGGCGTCGTGGCGGAACACGGCATCGGCGTAACCAGTTCCCTTGGAAATTCGTGGAAATCGAATGGCGCGGCCATCTTCGAGGTTGAGATCCTGGTAGGTATAAGGAAATCTGGTTCCTGTCGGGCAAATGTCAGAGGGGTGATTCGCCCCTACGCCAAATGCCCTGATGGAGTCATCCCAGGGGCGGTAGGTTCGCGTGAGCGCCAAGGGCATCACGTCAGGAATGAACAGGTCTGTTTGACGAAGTACAAACATCCCACTGTGAAGATCCACCTGGAACTGGTTGATGGCGGACTCGTGCCGGGTTGTCGGGCGCAGAATGGATATGGAAGTGGTGAACCGCACATGATTAGGGTTCGAGGTGTCTAGAGACACCACTAGGTAGGGATAGGAGCCATCCCAGGCTGGAGGCGAGTTGGTAAAGGGAAGTAGCTCAACCTTCGCGGGTCGAGGAAACATGAGACCCGCGACGACAAGGAGGGCCAAAAAAACAACCCATTTCCACCAAGGGGGGCGCCAAAAGTTGGTTGGTCGCGGCAGCATCCGCCTACCAAACTATCATTCAGGGAGAATTTTGGTTTGAAGTTCTCACGCACACACTCTAGGCCGGGGGTTGTTTCTCGTCGGCCCGCAGCCCTGTTGTGTCCGAAACACGGGCGAGGGCGCCCGCGCCACACGAATTGTTGCGGAGCTACGCTCCGCCTTGACGGCCGAGGGCGGCCGTCTCCACGTGTGTTTGGTGAGTGCCCACTCAGACTTACCGCTCCTACAACGCGCTCATGTTCGACAGAAATTCCGTGTTGTTCTTGGTCTTGCCCAGTTTGTCGATGAGCAATTCCATGGCTTCCGTGGGCGAGAGCGGGTTGAGCACCTTGCGCAGCACCCAGATTCGCTGCAGGTCTTCTTTCGGAATCAGCAACTCTTCTTTACGCGTGCCGGAGCGCTGAATGTCGATGGCCGGGAAGACGCGCTTGTCTACCAGCTTGCGCTCCAGGATGATTTCCGAGTTGCCGGTACCCTTGAATTCTTCAAAGATCACGTCGTCCATGCGGGAGCCGGTGTCAATGAGCGCCGTCGCAATGATGGTCAGCGAGCCGCCTTCCTCAATGTTCCGGGCCGAACCAAAGAAACGTTTGGGGCGCTGCAACGCATTCGAGTCCACGCCGCCGGAGAGGACTTTGCCGGAAGGCGGAACGATGGTGTTGTAGGCGCGGGCCAGGCGGGTAATGGAATCGAGCAGAATGACCACGTCGCGCTTGTGTTCGACCAGGCGCTTGGCCTTCTCAATCACCATTTCCGCCACCTGCACGTGCCGGGCAGCGGGCTCGTCAAAGGTGGAGGAAATCACTTCACCCTTGACCGAGCGTTGCATGTCGGTAACTTCTTCCGGACGCTCATCAATCAGCAGCACCATGAGCACAACTTCAGGATGGTTAGCGGTAATGGAGTTGGCCACGTTTTGCAGCAGCATGGTCTTGCCGGCACGCGGCGGAGACACGATGAGGCCGCGCTGTCCCTTGCCCAGCGGGGTGAGCAGATCCATCACCCGGGCGCTGGCGTTTTCCCGCGTCGTCTCCAGTTTGAGGCGTTCCTGCGGATAGAGGGGCGTGAGATTGTCAAACAGGATCTTGTTGCGCGCTTCGTCGGGCGATTCGAAATTGACCGCCTCGATCTTGACCAGCGCGAAATATTTCTCGCCCTCGTGGGGTGGCCGCACCTGTCCGCTGACGGTGTCGCCGGTCTTCAGGTCAAACTTGCGGATCTGGGAGGGGGAGACATAGATGTCATCCGGCCCGGGCAGGTAGTTGTAGTCCGGCGAGCGCAGAAAACCATAGCCGTCGGGCAAAATTTCGAGCACGCCTTCGGCAAAGATGTGGCCTTCTTTTTCACTCTGGGCCTGGAGGATCTTAAAGATAAGATCCTGCTTGCGCAGGCCGCTGGTTCCGGGCAGATCCAAGGTCCTTGCGATCTTGGTCAGCTCGGTAATGTTTTTCTCTTTCAGTTCGGCGATGGTCATCGTGCACCTATAGGGAGATTTTCAAAAAGGAAGGGTAAAACCAGGCAGGCTTCGCGCGGGGCGGGAACAGCAGGGCTGCTTAAGCAGCCCGCCGTCTCATCTCGGTTTTCGGTTCGATATGGTTCAGAACCGCTTGCCACTCCGAGGTCCCAATCCGTTCCAGAACTTCATTCATGGTGTCTTGGATGCGAGTGTTGGGCCGATGAAACTTGCGCGTGGCCTTCGAGGCAAGCTGACACAGGATATACCGGTTTTGCAAGGTATGTAAAGCATTGAAAACTTTGCGTGAACGCATGGAGGAATCCTTCTTTCTTCGTTATGACAACTCGGCTACCGAACCACCCTGATCCCGAACGCGAATCCAACCCTCCGCTTGCACGGGATTTTTTCCTGTCAGCAAAAACGGGATGAACCGGGTAAGCCGTATCTGCTACTTGAGATGCTCAGCCCCGCGGTAAAGTTGCTGGTTTTCAACAGCTTGTCTGGGATCACGACCAGCGGGGCGGAAAACGTACTCCAGAACCCGTTAGCTTAGCGATGCCTGGACTTCGGGTCAACTGATTTCTTTTGCACGCGGTATATCTTATTGATTATCATATACTTACGTCGAATTCCGAGATGATCGAAAACTCCGCTGCGTGGGCAAGAGTCCCAGCAGGACAGGAGGCGGGGGCGTTCAAGCCCAGTAAGTCCGATCCAGGGCGCGGTACTGCACTGCCTCGGCGATGTGCTTGGTCTGGAGAGCGGCCTCCCCTTCCAGATCCGCCACGGTGCGCGCCACTTTGAGGATGCGGTCGTGAGCACGGGCGCTGAGACCCTGCTTGGTCATGGCGCGCTCGAGCAGATTTTCACAATCAGGCGAAAGCACACAGTGGGCGCGCAGCAGGCGCGGAGTCATTTGAGCATTGGCGAAAATGTGGTCTTTCGCGAAGCGGCACAGTTGAATTTCGCGCGCCTTGATCACGCGCCCCCGAATTTGTGCTGATGACTCGGGCTCGCTGCCGGAGCGCATCTCTTTATAGTTCACCGCGGGCACGTCGATGTGGATGTCAATCCGGTCCAGCAGCGGGCCGGAAATCTTCGAGATGTACCGCTGGATCATGGGCGGGGTGCACTGGCACTCCCGCGAGCGATCGTTGTGGAAGCCGCAGGGGCACGGATTCATGGCCGCCGCCAGCATGAAGCGCGCAGGAAAGGTCAGGGACATGGAGGCGCGGGCAATACAGACGCTGCCGTCCTCAAGCGGCTGGCGCATGACTTCGAGAACGTTGCGCGGGAATTCGGGCAGCTCATCAAGAAAGAGCACGCCGTTGTGGGAGAGAGAGACTTCTCCCGGACGAGGAATAGCGCCGCCACCAATCAGGCCGGCATCCGAGATGGTGTGGTGCGGGGCGCGAAAGGGACGCACCCCCACCAGCCCGGCGCCAGCATCAAGCACACCTGCTACGCTGTGGATTTTGGTGGTTTCTAAAGCTTCTTCAAAGGTCAGCGGCGGAAGAATGGTGGGCATGCGTTTGGCGAGCATGGTCTTGCCGGAGCCAGGTGGACCGATCATGAGGATGTTGTGACCGCCGGCGCAGGCCACTTCCAGTGCGCGCTTGGCGGTGTGCTGACCGCGAACGTCTTTGAAGTCCACCAGAAACTGCTGTGAATTTTGTAGCAGGCTGGCGGTGTCCACCTGCAGCGGGGCACGACTCGTCTCCGAGTTGATGAAATCAATCACGTCGACCAGGGAACGCACGGGATAAACATCGACGCCTCCCACCATGGCAGCTTCACGCGCGTTGATGTCCGGAACAATGAGGCTGCGGATCTTGCGGCCGCGGGCCTCGAGGGCGATGGGAAGCGAGCCGCGAACCCCGCGAATTCCGCCATCGAGTGACAGTTCGCCCACGAAGAGGCAATCGTCCATCTGCTTGCGTCGCAACCCGCCGTAAGCACCGAGAATGCCCAGAGCCATGGGCAAGTCGAACCCGGAGCCCTCTTTCTTGATGTCCGCCGGGGCCAGGTTGATGGTGATGTGGGTGGGCGGAATATCGTAGCCGCAGTTTTTCAGCGCGGCCCGCACGCGGTCACGACTTTCGCGCACAGCGGCATCGGGAAGGCCGACCGTGTGAAAGTGGTCTTCCAGAGTCTTGATGCCGGATACATCTACTTCCACTTCAATGATGCTGGCGTCGATGCCGTATACAGCGGCGCTCAGGGTCTTATAAAGCATGGACACACCTGTGCGAACCGCTCGGGGCCAAAATGCAGAGGTGAGGATCGTATCACATTTCGGGCGGCAATCGGGCGATTGCGAATCTGCGAAACACCGCGCGCCGTAACCCGATGAGTTTCCGGCTAGCGTTCCACCGCCATGGCAACTGCGTTGCCCCCGCCCAGGCAGAGAGCAGCAATGCCCCGGCGAACATTGCGGCGCTGCATTTCATAGAGCAGAGTGACGAGGATGCGCGCACCGCTGGCACCGATGGGATGGCCGATGGCCACAGCGCCGCCATTGACGTTCACCCGGTTGGGATCGAGTCCGAGTTCGCGCATCACGCCGAGGGCCTGCACGGAAAAAGCCTCGTTGAGTTCGTAGAGGTCGACTTCGTCTTTCTTCCAGCCCGTCTTTTGCCAAATCTGCTGCACGGCGCCGACGGGGGCGAGCATCACCCACTTGGGTTCCACTCCACTCGTCGCCTGGGCGACAATGCGCGCCATGGGGGTCGCGCCCATTTCTTTCGCCCGCGCTGCCGAGGTGACCACCAGCGCAGCCGCACCGTCGTTCACTCCCGGCGCGTTGCCCGCGGTCACGGTTCCATCTTTCTTGAAGGCGGGCTTCAGAGCGCGTAGGGTCTCTAGGGTGGTGTCCTCGCGTGGTGACTCGTCCTTTGCGAAGAGAACGGGCGGCTCACCCTTCTTCTTAGCCGGAATTTCCACCGGCACAATTTGCGATTGAAATCGACATTCCTTGATCGCGGCAATCGCTTTGCGGTGTGAGTTCACCGCGAACTCGTCCTGCTCTTCGCGTGTGATGCTGTGCTTCTCCGCCACGTTCTCGCCGGTAATCCCCATGTGGTAATTGTTGTAAACATCCCAGAGGCCGTCGTTGACCATGGAGTCCACCACTTGGCCGTTGCCCAGGCGATACCCCTTGCGCGCGTTGGGAAGAAGATAGGGAGCGTTGCTCATGGATTCCATGCCGCCGGCAACGACGATGGAACTGTTGCCGGTTTGGATTGCCTGGGCAGCGAGCGCCACCGCTTTGAGTCCCGAACCGCAGACTTTGTTGATGGTCATGGCGCCAACCTCCGGAGCCAGCCCGCCGTAGATGGCAGCCTGGCGCGCCGGGTTTTGTCCGAGGCCGGCGGTGATGACGTTGCCCATGATGCATTCGTCCACTTGCCCGGGAGTGAGTTTGGCGCGCTGCACGACTTCGCGCACTACTACGGCGCCGAGTTGGGGCGCGGTCATTTCCGAGAGTGAGCCTTGAAATTTTCCCACCGCGGTGCGGACGGCGGCGATGATGACTGCGTCGTCGAATGAAGCCATACGAGTTCCCTCCATCAGTTTTCGAAAGAATAATTATAGGCGTGCGGCGCACGTGAATGCACCTCACGCATCCTCTCTTTGAAACTGGAATGCGATGGGAACGTGAAGAACTGCGATCGTGCACCGCACAGGTGACTTTGGTGCATGTGTGGTTGAGCACCCAACCATCATTTTTCTCTTGACTTCGTTTTTTGTTAACTCTATACATCAACTAGTTGCAACAAAAGAGCGTTGCACATTCCATAACAATGGACAGGGAGAGTAGTTCAATGGCAACCAAAAAGAAAGCTGCAAAGAAGAAAAAGAAACACTAAGCATTTCGCAAAAAGCAAAACTCAGGGGACGCGCAAGCGTCCCCTGAGTTTTTGCGCGGGAAGACTCAGCACGACGTGATCTGCTTTCAATTTCCGGCTGGCCCGGGGTTCCGCGGGGCGTGGGTGTGCAACACCACCAGATTCTTTTCCGTGGCCGGGCACAGGCGGCGAAACCCGCACCAATGGCAGGGGAAGCCACGTTTCGGCTCAAAGTTCCCCAGGGCGATCTCCTCCGCCACTTCCCGCACCTTTTCGCTGGCCGCCTGAAGTTGACTCGCGCTGCGGTGCGTGACAGAAATGCTGCCATCGGCCAGATTGTGCAGCGTCAGCTGGCTGGCCCGGTAGCCCCACTTTTGGGCTGCGGCGATGGCGTAAATCGAAAGTTGCAGACTGTTGTCCGCGTCTTTTTCCGAACGCGGCTTGCCGGTTTTGTAATCCACGATGCGCACGCTGCCGTCTTCGAGGCGATCAATCCGGTCAATCCGCCCCTGCACTTTGGTACCGCCGATTTCGATCTCAAACTCCTGCTCGGTGTGGAGAACATCGGGCACGTTGCTCTCCGCCGTGGCAATAAAATCCTGCAAGTGCTGGACTCCCTGGTTCTCGTAGAGCTCACGCTGGTAGTCATCAACAATGACCGCTTTGGCGAATTCGTTGCGGAAGACTTGGATGATTTCCTCAGCCGGGGCTGGCCGTTCAAAGCGGACGGCATCGTAGTAGTGGCGCAACGCCTGGTGCATGGCTCCCCCGTACTGCAGGGCGGCAGGAGATTCCTCCGGAATGCGCCAATCGCGGCGCAGCTTGAATTGCAACGGGCAGAGTCCGTAACGTTCAATGGCGCTCGCACTCAAACTAAGCTTCGCGGGCTGGGGTAGAGGAAGCGTGATCCAGGCGGAAACGGGAGACGGCGCCATCGGGAAATTGTCGGCCTCCGCCACGGCAAACAGATCGGTCTGCACGCCCTTGGCTTCTCGTTGCCGACGCCAGGGCTGCAGCGTCCCGTCCTTGAGCATGTCGCGCAAATAGCCGGCCGGCGTTGGCTCTTTGCCTCGGCCCGGACCGCCATAGAGGGTCAGCGTGTCTCGGGCGCGAGTCATAGCCACGTAAAACAACCGGCGCTCCTCTTCTTCGTGCAGCGTCTTGCTTTCTCTCGGCACCACGGACGCCGGGTGGCGAAGCTCGGCCGGGAATTCGACCAGTGGCTCCTTATAAGAATTGGGGAATGAATTACTCTCTACCCGAAGAATGAACACGTGACCGAACTCCAAACCTTTGGCCGCGTGGGCGGTCATGAGCTGCACCGCATCGCGCTGGGCCGGGGCATTGGCGGGGACCTTGCCTCCAGCTTCGCGAAGCAGGAGCAGATATTCCAGCAGTTCGCCGAGTTCGCCGTTTTCTGTGGTCGGTTTCTTTTCCCACTTGCCGACGAAATCGAGGAATGCCTGGATGGGGAGGGTGTCGCTCGCGAGTGAGAAACGCTTCAGGATCAAGCGCAGCGCCTGACCACTCTCGCGGGACCTCCGCGCAATTTGAGCGCGCACCTCATCGAGCTTCGCGAGTACCGCGGGTCCGTGCAAAACATCCGCCAGGACCTGATACAGGGAAGTATCGCGAGCGGCAGAGCGCATCACCGCATTGAGTTCCAGCGCGTCGATGGAAAACTCTGGAAGCGCGGCCACGCGGAAAAGGCTGGCGCTGTCCGCTGGAGCCACCACCGCGCCTGCGCACGCCAGCAGATCGCGCACCTCCGGTGTATCAATGACATCGAGCGCATCGATGGCAAAGGGAATGCCGGCCTCCGCCAATTGGTCCACAACTTCTTCGCGATGGTCGTGATTGCGGTAGAGCACGGCGAAGCTGCGCCACGGGCAAGCCAGCGTTCGCTTGCGCTCCCGAATCGTCATGGCAACGTCCTCGGCTTCCCGGCCCTTCTTGGCAACGATGATCTCGACTGGCACAACCCGCAGCGGGTTGCCGACGGATGCGGCCTCCTCCTCACGCACGGAAACCAAGGCTTGACGTTGGCTGGCAACACCCGGAATCACAGCTTTCTCAAAAATGGGAGGATTCTGCTGAATGACCGCGTGGGCACATCGAAGAATCGGAGACAGTGAACGCCGGTTCCGGTCGAGCCGCACCACTTTCGTCCTCGGAAACTGGCCCATGAAAATATCGAACGCGCCGGATGACGCGCCACGAAAGCGGTAGATGCCCTGGTCGGGATCACCCACGGCAAACAGGTTGGCATCTTTTCCCGCCAGCAACGCCAGCAGTCGAATTTGCGCGACGTTTGAATCCTGAAACTCATCGGCCAGAATGAAGCGAGCGCGGGCTTGCTCTCGCGCCAGCACGTCGGGCTGCGTTTCCAGAAGATCCACTGCCCGCGTGATCATGTGGCCAAAGGTGCCGAGGCCTTCCTCCGGCAGCCAGGTCTCGACTTTTTCATAGGCGTCCGAGATTTCGCGGCAGCGGGCGATCGCTTCTTCGTCCGAGATCACCTCTGCGTCCTTGGTTTTGACGACGCGGTGGATCGGAAGCTCACCGCGTTCGAGACGCTCCACATGAGCTGCGTATTGCCCGGGCGTGACCAGCTCATCCTGGCAGCGGCGCATAAAATCGAGCAAGTCTCGAAGAAACTGCCCCACGTTCGCCGCGCGGATATAGTGCTTAAGATGCAAACGGCGAATCCGCTTGCGTAGATAAATGTAGAGATCGGTTTCGTCGAGGACCTCAAATCCGCGTTCGTGCCGCTTCAAGAGATCGAAACAATAGTCATGGAAGGTGTAGGCCTGTACCGTTGGCGCGGAAGGGCAGAGTTGGGCCACACGCTGCTTCATATCGCCGGCAGCGTTTTTCGTGTAGGTGAGCGCGAGAACCATGTCGGGGCGCGCGCAGCCTTTTTCAATGAGCCGCGCCACGCGCAGAGTCAGGGTTGTCGTCTTGCCCGTGCCCGCCCCGGCCACCACCAGCATGGGGCCGTGCACGTGCTCAATCGCCAGGGCCTGCTGCGGATCCGGTTGCACCGGCGGGGTGGAATTGCGCGATGCGGACATCGGCCTGAGGATACCAGAGACGCGCTACTGCAACGCGCTCATCACCACCGCGAGCGCGGCGATGGCGGCCGTCTCCGCCCGCAGAATGTTGGGGCCGAGCGTAACCAGGGTCCAGCCGGTGCGAGAGAACTGTTGCACTTCCTGGTTGGTCCACCCGCCTTCCGGACCGATCGCCAGCGCCAGCGGCTGCGAGGAACGCGTGGCCAGGGTTTCCCGCAGTTGCAGCGACGCGCCAAACTCGGCGAGCACGAGTTTCGTGGAAGCGCTCAGGGCAAACATGGTCTCGAGCGCGGCCGGAGCAGCAACCTCGGTTGGCGCAGCGCGACGCGATTGCTCCGCTGCCTGCCGCAACAGGCGTTGCCAGCGCTCAACGCGTTTGCCGGCGGCTGCGCACAAGTGTTTCTCCGAGCGCGCGGCGATGGCGGGGAGGATGCGCGTAACTCCCAGCTCGGCCGCTTTCTCCAGCGCCCACTCCATGCGATCGAACTTGAAGATGGCCAGCACCAGGGTCACATCCGGAGCGGCAACCGCAGGCACAGGTTCACCCAGAGCGAATTCAACGCGCTGCTCCTCCACCGAAGTGATACAGCCGCGGAAAACACCGGCGGGAGTGGTTACGTCGAATTCTTGCCCTACCTGAGCCCGCAGGACATGGGCCAGATGATGCGCATGCTCGCCGGTAAGCCAGGCGCGGGAGCCTTCTACTTCGTCGGCAATCCAGCGGCGCCGTGTCATGCTAGCTGAAGATGTCCTTCATCTTGGCGAGGAGTGTGTGGCGCTGGGCGCGGTTCTCCACCTTGAGACTGGCTTCGAGTTCCTGCAAGAGCTCGCGCTGGCGCTTGGTAAGTTTGGCCGGAGTGTGCACGCGCAAGTCAACGAAGAGGTCGCCTTTGCCGTGACCATGGAGCACGGGAACACCCTTGCCACGAATGCGAAAGCGAGTGCCCGACTGCGTGCCTTCCGGCACTTTGAGCGTGTGCTCCCCGTCCATGGTCGGAACTCTGATTTCCGCACCAAGCGCCGCCTGGGGGAATGACACCGGCATGACGCAGTGGAGATCGTTGCCCTCGCGCTCGAAGATGGGATGGTCCTTGACGTGAAGGACGACGTAGAGGTCGCCGGGAGGGCCGCCGAAAACGCCAGCCTCGCCGAGCCCCTGGAAACGGATGCGGGTTTCGTCTTCTACGCCAGCCGGAACTTTGGCTTCCACCGAACGCTGACGAAGCACGCGGCCCTCACCTCGGCAGGTGGGACAGGGATCGGTGATCACCTGACCACCGCCGTGGCAGGTGGAACAGGTGCGCGCAATGCTGAAGAAGCCCTGCTGGTAACGCACCTGGCCGCGACCAGCGCAGGTGCGGCACGTCACCGGAGCTTTGCCGGGAGCGGCGCCGGAGCCGCGACAAGTTTCGCAAGACTCGTGGCGGCGTACCTGCACGTTAGCCGCGGTGCCGAACACGGCATCTTCAAATTCCAGCGTGAGGTCTTCGCGCAAGTCAGCTCCGCGCTGGGCCCGGGAGCGACGCTTTCCCCCACCGCCGCCGAAGAGATCTCCAATCCCGAAGAAATCGCCAAAAATATCCTGAAAGTCCTGGAAGACGGCTTCGTTGAATCCAGTGTTGGCGCTGGCGGCGCCGACGCCAGCATGGCCGTAACGGTCGTAGAGAGATCGCTTCTCTCCATCCGCCAGAACCGCGTAGGCCTCGCTCGCTTCCTTGAATTTGTCTTCGGCTTCCGGATTATCGGGGTTGCGGTCGGGGTGGTTTTGCAGCGCGAGTTTGCGGTAGGCGCTCTTGATCTCCTGCTCGGTGGCGCTTCTGCCCACACCCAGCACTTCGTAGTAATCGCGTTTGCCGTTATTGCTCAGTCTGCTCTCTCCGGGGTCTGAAACTACTTGGAATTCCGTGCCACCCGCACCATCGCAGGCCGCAGCAGCCGGTCTTTCAACTTGTAGCCGCGCTGCAGTTCTTCGAGCACCTGTTGATCGGGCGCTTCCGTGGTTTCCACCATTTCGATGGCCTGGTGCAGGTGGGGATCAAAAGGTTCACCCTGCGCCGGGATGGGGCGCAAGCCCAGCTTTGCCAGCGCGTCCTGCATTTGCTTGTAGATCAGTTCGACGCCGGCGCGATACTCCTCCAGTTCAGTCTCGTGGTGGTCGAGGGCGCGCTCGAAGCTATCCAGAATCGGGAGCAGGTTGCGCACTGCTTCCTGCAAGGCAAACTCTCGGTACTCCTGCTGCTCGCGGACGGCGCGCTTGCGGGCGTTCTCGAATTCCGCCTGCAGCCGGGCAACCCGATCCAGCAGGTCGTCACGCTCGCGGCGGAGCTGGTCTAACTCGCTCTCTACTGGCTGAGGCGCCGGACCCGCCGTGGGAGCCGCGCCGGCGGGATTGGCGCCGTCCCCGCCAGCCGCGAGTTCGTGTTCAATATCCAGGGCCGGGACTTCCGGCTCAGCATTTCCGTTGGTCTTGCTCATGCTTTGTTTCTTACTCATTGTCGTTGAGGATTTTGTCGAACAGGCGCGCGATGTAGGAAACGGCGGTGATGGCGTGTTGATAATCCATGCGCGTTGGGCCGAGCACGGCTAGCGAACCCATGACCTCTCCGCCAATGCGTGCGGGCGCTCCCACCAACACCAGGTTGCGCATCGAGGGCAAAGTCTCATCCAAGCCGATCACCACGCGAACGGCTTCGGTCTTCACGTCCAGGTAGGCTTGCAGTAACTGCACAACTTTTTCCTTTTCCCCCAACGTCTTCAGCATTTCTCCCAGATGCTCGCGATCCTGTTCGGTACCCACCAGGCTGGCAGCACCCTCCACGAAAACCGCCTGATCGGCTTCAGGGGCAAGAGCACCCTTGGCGTAGAGCTGTTCCAGCGACTGCATCATGCGGTCATACTCGCTGCGCTCCTGGTCCAGGCGGCGCTTAATTTCGACGTGCAGCGATTCCATGGTCCAGCCGCGAAAGTTCTGATTGATGAAATTTGCCACCAGGTCAAGATCGTGCTGCGGCAGTTCGAGCCGCAACACCCGATCCCGCACCACACCGGAGCGCGCCACCACCACCGCCAGCGTCTTCTGGTCACCGAGCGCCTCGAAGTGCACATGCTGCAGCGCATTGCGCGGGCCGCTGGAAGCCACTGCCACGCCCACTTTGCCGGAAACCAGCGAGAGCACGTGGGAAGTGCGCTCCATGAACTCCTGCACGTCGTTCACTCCCAGAAACGCGCCTTCGATGGTGTCCTGGTCGGCGGGAGAAAGACGGGCGGTACCGGAAATTTGCTCCACGTAGTAACGATAGGCCTCGCTGCTGGGGATACGGCCGGACGAGGTGTGCGGTTGCTCCAGGTAACCAGCGTCGGCGAGATCGGCCATGACGTTGCGGATGGTCGCGGAGCTCAGCCCTTCGCGACTGCCGCGTGACAACGTGCGCGAACCAACCGGCTCGCCCGTCGCGATAAACGTCTCCACGATGGCGGTCAGTATTTCGCGTTCACGATCCCCGACTGGGCCGGTTGGTGACATTAATCTCTGCCTTGAAATACTCGCGCTGACGGATAGGCGCGCTGAAATCTTGCGGTTTGCACGGTGATCCGGCGGGTGTACCTCTAGGTTGTCCCGTTACTTGAATTTTAGGAACGCGTGGAAGGCCTGTCAAGCAAAGGGGCCATCTAAGAGGCCTTGGCGGAAGACCAGACTGGGCCGTATGCTCAAGGGTCGTTTGCAAGCCATGACCAACTCAAAGACTTATTTCGTGGCCGGTGCGGGAGCGTTCGGCGGGTGGACCGCACTGCATTTGCGGCGCACCGGTGCCCGGGTCATCTTGGCCGACGCCTGGGGACCGGGGAATTCGCGTTCCAGTTCCGGCGGGGAGACGCGCATCATTCGCGGCACCTACGGGCCGGACCAACCGTACACGCACCTGACCGCGCGCGCGTTTGCACTCTGGCACGAACACACGCAACGCTGGGGCAAGAAGCTTTTCCAACGTACGGGGGTGTTGTGGCTGGTACGCGGCGACGGTGTCTATGAGCGCGCGTCGCTGGCGGTGTTGCGGGAAGCGGGAATCCCGGCAGAAGAGATTTCGCCGGCCGAGGTGGCGCGACGTTATCCGCAAATGAATCCGGAAGGTGTGAAGTGGGCGATTCTGGAACCAGAAAGCGGGCTGCTGTATGCGCGCCAGGCTTGCCAGGCGGTCGCGGAAGCGTTTGAAACCGAGGGTGGTGAACTGCGGCTGGCTGCGGTCGCGCGGCTTGAGATTTCCGGCGGCGAACTCCGGCGAGTGCATTTCTCTGACGGCACGTCGCTCACCGCGGACGCCTACGTTTTTGCCTGCGGGCCCTGGCTGGGATCGCTGTTCCCAGACGTAATCGGCGATCTCGTCCGTCCCACGCGGCAGGATGTGGTGTTCTTCGGAACTCCCGCAGGCGATACGCGCTTCACTGAAAAGCAACTGCCGGTATGGCTGGACCGCGGGGAACGGATTTATTACGGCATTCCCGGAAATCAGTGGCGCGGGTTCAAGGTGGCAGACGACACGCGGGGAGAAGCGTTTGATCCGACCAATGGTGAGCGCACCGTGGCTCCCGAGTTTGTAGCCCGCGTGCGGGAATTCCTGGCCCTGCGCTTCCCTGCCCTGCAACATGCGCCGCTGGTGGAAACACGCGTCTGCCAGTACGAGAACACACCTGATTATCACTTCATCGTGGACCAGCACCCGGCGGCGGGGAATTGCTGGCTGGTGGGCGGAGGCTCTGGGCACGGCTTCAAACACGGGCCCGCGCTGGGTGAGATGGTAGCAGCAGCGGTGAGCCAAGGGAAAACGCCAGACCCGTTCTTCCGGCTTTCGCGCTTCACGCGATAGGGCCTGCTACTGGATCTGGATCACGCTTTCCGGCGAACTCTTGCGGATTTCATCCACCCGCTCTTTCACGCGGCGCGCAAAATCAAAAAACGCCTTCGCATGCGGCGTGTCCTCGCCCTTTAGGACGACGGGCTTCCCGCTGTCTCCTGCCTCCCGGATCGCGGGATCCAGCTGGATGCTACCCAGAAACGGTACCCCAAACTGCACTGCCGTTTTTTCCACGCCGCCGCGAGAGAAGATATCAATCTCGTGATGGCAGTGAGGACAGACGAAGTAACTCATGTTCTCGACCAGCCCGACCAGATCCACTTTCATCTGGCGAAACATTTCGATGGCCTTGCGCCCGTCTTGCAGCGAAACATCGGATGGGGTGGAGACCACGACGGCGCCGGTGAGTGGAACCGTCTGGATCAGCGACAGGGCAACATCGCCCGTGCCCGGAGGCAGGTCCACGATCAGATAGTCCAGTTCTCCCCAGACCACCGAACCAAGAAATTGGCGGACGATCTGGTGGAGCATGGGTCCGCGCCAGATGATGGGCTTGTCGCCGGGGCTCAGGAAGCCGACGGAAATCACTTTGAGGCCGTGAATTTCGAGCGGCTCAATGCGGTTATCTTCCCGCACGCGGGGTTGGAAAGTAGCACCGAGCATGAGCGGCACGTTGGGCCCGTAGACGTCGGCATCAAGCAAACCGACGCGATGCCCCATGCGGGTCAGAGCCACAGCTAGATTGACGGCGAGCGTAGTCTTCCCCACGCCGCCCTTGCCGGAACCGACGGCGACGATGTTTTCCACGCCAGGCAGAGGCTGCGGGGCGGCTGGTTGTTGGCCAGCATGCGAATGAGCGCTCACGAGTCACCTTCCACACGGCCCACCATGAGGAGCCGAACTTGTCGATTATACCGTCCAAACCCATGAGCGAAGTCGAAGGTGCCCTCACCTGCCGATTCGAGCGCAAGCTCGGATAGCTAAATTGCGCTGTAGCCGCCATCTACGGGCAAAGTAACGCCCGTGACCCAGGCAGATTCGTCGGAGGCGAGAAACACTGCCGCGCCGGCGATGTCCTCGGGCTGGCCCAGGCGTCCGATGGGATGCACCGCCAGGCGTTGGCGGATGGCAGCAGCCGGATCGGGAAGCTGGCCATAGGCCGCGGCCGTGAGTTCCGTCTCAACAAAGCCGGGGCAGATGCAGTTGACGCGAATCTTGTCGGCGGCGTGGTCCACTGCCATGCACTTCGTGAGCAGGACAACGGCCGCCTTGGAAGGGGCATAGGCGGCGCGAATCTTGGTGGCGGTCATCCCCAGCACGGAAGCAATGTTGATGATGGAGCCACCCCCTGCCCGGCGTAAGTGAGGCAAGACCGCCCGCGATAACAGCCACACACTGCGCACGTTGACGTTGAAGGTGTGGTCCCACTGCGCTTCGGAAAGTTCTTCCACCGTGCCGGGAATGAGCACGCCGGCGTTGTTCAGGAGCACATTGCATCCGCCGAAATGGTTGACGGTAGTCGCAATGATGTGCGGGATGGCGGACTTCTCCGCCAAGTCGGCCGGTATCGCTAGAGCGTTGGCGCCAATCTCAGCTGCCACCGCTTCCAGCCGTTCTCGCCGCCGCCCCACTAGCGCGATGCGCGCCCCTTCACGACCGAAGGCCAGCGCACATGCCCGGCCAATGCCGCTGCCTGCACCTGTGATGATCGCGGTCTTTCCCGTCAGGCGCAAATTTTAGTGCCCCTGTCCTTCCGGTTCGATCGGCAAACTCTCAATCAGCACCTTGCCGGCGAACTTCCGATATACGAAGAAGAAGTATGCCAGAGCCAGGGCCATTCCGATAACCCACCACACCAGCGCGACACTCAACCCGTGGTGACCGGCAGCTGTGTTGAAGATGGTGAGGCTCAGCGCGGGGTCTGTGGTAGCAGGCAGCACGACGGGATAGAGCGCAAACGCCGCTCCCACGAGCACGGACGCGAGATAAGCGCATGACCCGGAGAAGGCCAACTTTTCCTGCCGCTGGCGGTTGGCCCAGTACGCCAGGCCAAGAGCGGCAAAGGCCAGGAGCGGCAGCAGGAAGCCCGGGGGAAACCCGCGGTAGTTGCCCAGCAACGCCGGACGCACCTGCGTGGTGGCGAACAAACTGACAGCGGTGAGCACGAACTGCAGCGGCAAGAGAAGAGTCACCACGCGACGGCTGCGCTGGTTGAGCGGGCCTTCGGTCTTCACCGCCACGTAGAGTGCGCCGTGAGTTGCCAGCGCGGTCAAGGCCAACCCGCCGGCCAGCACCGTATACCAATCCAGAATGCCGGGGTGGGTGGAGATTCCGAAGGTAGTCCAGAGCGGCTCGAAAAAATAGCCGTCTGGCCCGAGAGGTACACCCCGAATCACGTTGCCCAGCGCTGCTCCAAGAAACACCGCCAGCAGCGCGCTGGAGGCACAAAATACGACGTCGAAGAAATTGCTCCACACCGGTCCACCGATGTGCGACCGGAACTCGATGCTGATCGCCCGCAACATCAGCAGCCAGAGCACGATCATCAAGGGCAGATAGAACCCGCTGAAGCTGGAGGCATAGAGCAACGGGAAAGAGGAGTAAAGAGCGCCTCCCGCCGCAAGCAGCCAGACTTCGTTGCCATCCCACACCGGGCCGATGGAGCGCAGCACGGCGCGGCGTTCGGCATTACTGCGCGCGACCCATAGATAGATTGCTCCGGCGCCGAGGTCAAAGCCGTCCAAGAGCACGTACGCCGTAATCATCGCTGCCACGATCAGGAACCAAACTGTTTCCATGTCTTCCCCTTAATGCCCGGCAGCCGCCGTGTGGGCTGGCCCTTGTTCAATTTCACAGCGCACCAAAAACAAATACAAAATTCCGAGCACGGTGTACATACCCATGAAGCCCAGCAGAGTAAAGAGTCCGTTGCCGGCGGAAACTGTCTTGGAATAGCCGTCCGCAGTGCGCATCAGGCCGTAGACGAGCCAGGGTTGGCGCCCCAGTTCCGCCGTTAGCCAGCCCGCAGTGTTGGCGATGAAGGGGAAGGGGAGAGCCAGCAGCAACATCCAGAGCAGCCAGCGCGTGCGGTAGAGCCGCCCGCGCCACAGCAGGAACACAGCCACTGCGCCCAGGGCGATGAAGATGGTCCCCAGTCCTACCATGATGTGGTAGCTGTAGTAGAGGAGTGGAATGTTCTCCGGCACGTCCTGAGGCGGGAAGGAATCCAAGCCGCGTACTTCCGCCTCCCAACGCTGGTATGTCAGCATGCTCAGCATGCGCGGCACCAGCACCGGATTATCAATCTTGCGGGCAACCATGTCGGGCTGGCCGATGATCACCAGCGGCGCGCCCGGCCCACTCTCGAACAAGGCTTCCATCGCAGCCAGGGTTGCAGGTTGGTACTCGGCCACCATTTTGCCCTGCTGATCACCGGTGGGAAAAACCTGCAGCACGCTGAAGATCAGGCCTGCGATCACGCCGGTGCGAACGAAGATGCGGCCCTGCTCCACAAATTTTCCGGACAAAAGATAGAACGCTCCAATCGAGGCCATGACGAAGGCGCCGGTAATCACCGACCCACTCATGTTGTGGGCGTACTGCCACCATGCCCAGGGGTTCAACAGCAGCGCCCAGAAACTCTGCAACTGCATCGAGCCGTCTGCTGCCTTCTCATAGCCGGTGGGATGCTGCATCCAGGCGTCAGTGGCGATGATGAAGAACCCGGAAATCCACGAGCCTACGAATACCGCCACGGCCGACCACCAGTGCGCGCGCGGAGACAATTTGTTCTCGCCATAAAGAAACAGCCCAAGAAATGCCGATTCGAGAAAGAAAGCAAACAGCCCTTCCATGGCCAGCGTCTGCCCGATGACGCCACCAGCAAAGCGTGAAAAGTGCGACCAATTCGTTCCAAACTGAAATTCCAAAGGAATGCCGGTGACCACGCCCATGACGAACGTGATGCCGAAAATCCTGGCCCAGAAACGGGCC
>JBGQDM010000027.1:0-31989 GCA_041495845.1 Terriglobia bacterium
CACAGCGGACGGGTCAGAGATTTTTGCCAGCAGCAGACGCGGCACGCAGGCAAACTCGGCGTGCACGGCATAGCCGGCTCCGGAGCAAGCCACGGCATCGCCGACGGCAATGTCGGTCACGTCTTCGGCCACAGCGATTACCTCACCCGAGCTGCTGTAGCCAACGGCGAGCGGCTGGTCGAGGCGGCTCTGGACGGCTCCCAGAGTGGGGAACACGCCGTCACGGCGGACTTTGTTGAGCACTTCGCGCACCAGGTCGGGACGCGAGCGGGCCTTGTCGAGCAAGCTCTTGCGCGCGAATTCAGAAGCGGCGCGCTCGGTGCCGGCGGAGACTACAGACGCGCGGATGCGAACCAAGGCGCAGCCGGGAAGAAGCTGGGGCGCGGGAACTTCGGCGACGGCAATCTCGCCGGTGCGCGCGTTCTGCAGCAGCTGTTTCATGCTGTCGCCGCCGGTTGTGCGGCCAGGGCGCTGTCGCTGAATTCCCTGTGGCCGCCATCGAGAAACAGGCGCATCCAAATTTCCAGAGTGAGGAACTGCCAGATTTGCATCGACCAGTCGTGTTGGCCGCTCCGATGCTGGTCAATGAAGGCGCGCACCACCGCTGGCTGGAACAACCCGCGCCGGCGAATCTGTTGCTCGCTGAGCAACTCGTCCACCATCGGCCTGAGGTCGTGGGCCAGCCAGTAGTCAATGGGAGCAAAGAAACCGGCTTTGGGTTGGCGCAGCACTTCTTCGGGGAGCAAATCGCGCATGGCGCGACGGAAGATGTGTTTCGTCTGCGGCCGCAGCGTGCCTTTCAGCTTCCATTTCGGCGGTATCTGCGTGGCGGCAAACTCCGCGAATTCGTAGTCCAGGAACGGCACTCGCACTTCCACTGAAGACGCCATGCTCATCTTGTCGTTGTAGGTCAAATTCAAGCTGGTCATGAAGGCCTTGGTATCAAGATAGAGCATTTGGTTGAGGAAATCCGCATCTTCGACACGAGAAAAATAGTCGCGATGGCGGGCCGCTGGGTCGGCGTCACCGAACACGCCCGGCAAGCAGATTTGTTCGCGCTGGTCAGCATCGAGATAAGTGCAGTTCATCAGGAAGCGTTCCCGCGGAGGAAGTGAAGCACTGCGAGCCATCTTGCGGGCCAGGCGCAACCGGCCTTTGAGGGCGCTTCCACGAAGATTGGGCAGGCGCTGCATGGAGGGATCCAAAAGACCACGCCGCAGCAGGCTGGGCAGATAGCGGTATTTTCTGGCCCACAAATCAGCGGCGTGTTTGCGGTAACCCGCGAACAATTCATCGCCGCCAACTCCGGAGAGCAACACGGTGGCGTCCTGGCGCGCCTCGCGGCACACCAGATAAGCGGCGATGATGGCGGGATCCGCCACCGGCTCATCCATATGCCAGAGAAGTTTTGGTAAGAGCGCGGCGACGTCCGGCTCCACCACAAGGTTATGGTGGGTGCAACCAAAACGGCGCGCAGCGCGGGCTGCGACGTCAGGATCGTCGAGCGTAGTTTCGCCCACGCGGTACTTCTGGGGGAACGTAACCGTGTAGGTGGAAACAGGATGACTGGAAGCGCGCACCATGCCGGCAACGATGCTGGTGGAATCGAGGCCAGCGCTGAGAAACGCGGCCACGGGAACATCGCTGACCATCTGCGCCCGCACCGACTGCAGGAAGCGCTCGCGAGTTTCTTCGGCAAGGTCCGCCTCGGAGCGCGGGAAGCGGTGAGTGGCTGAGGGAAAATGCAGGTCCCAGTATTGCGTCATCTGGAAGTTGCCGTCTTTCCAGATGGCGTAGTGGCCGGCGGGCAGTTTGAAAATCCCGCGAAACATGGTGGCGGGATCCGGCACCCAGAGAAATGTCAGGTACTGCTGCAAGGCTTGCAGATCCATTTCCGGATGGATTTCCGGGACTTCCAGCAGCGCTTTGACTTCCGAAGCGAAGGCCAGGCCGCCGTGGCGCTGGGCGTAGTAGAGGGGCTTGACGCCGAAGTGGTCGCGCGCCAGAAATAGAACCGGGCTGCCCGAGCGCAGATCGCAGACGGCGAAGGCAAACATTCCCTTGAGGCGCTTGACGCATTCCGGACCCTCGTGCTGGTAGAGGCGCAGCACGACTTCGGTGTCGGTCTGCGAGCGGAATTGATGGCCCTGAGCAGCGAGTTGGCGGCGGATCTCGGCGAAGTTGTAGACCTCGCCGTTATAGGTGATCCAGAGGGTGCGGTCTTCATTGGCCATGGGCATGTGGCCGAGGGCGGAAAGGTCGAGGATGGCGAGGCGGCGACTGCCCAGGCCAATAAAGGCACCGTCTGGAGAACGATGTTCCCAGACGCCAGAGTCATCGGGGCCGCGATGCGCCTGCACCTGGGTCATGCGGTGCAGCACGTCGCCGTTTCCCAGATTGGCCAAGCCGCTGATTCCGCACATGAAGGTTAGCGCGCTCCCTGCATTCGTAATTCGTAAACCTTGGCCTTGATGTGGAAAAACTGAATCCCCTGCAGGGCGCAATAAATCAGGCCGGGAGTGCCATCCAGAAAACCCAGGCACCAGACATACTTGTAGAGAAAGAACAGCGCAGGAGAGCCGGGCAACCCCAGGAATTTTTTCTTGAACCAGCGCCGGCGTTGGGCCTGCGTGCCCAAGAGGCGCGGCGGAAGTTCTGTTTCGGGGTTGCCCTGCAGCCAAACCTTGGCTTCCCAGTTGGAGTATTCGTCGTGCTTGCGAATGTAATGGGAGAGCGATTCCACGTTGTGATGGAGCAGCGGATGCTTGATCCGCGCAGTGGGTCCGTCGACCACAATGTGTTCGTGAACCTCCATATCGCACATGGAAGTGTCCTGGCTGGCGAGGCGGCATTCGAAGTGGCCAGCGCCTCGGCGAAAGAGAGCGAGCTTCTGAAAACTGGCGCCGGAGTGGCGCAATTGCCGGCCGAGAAAATACATGTCGAGGGACAGGTAGTAGCCGCGGATGGTGGGATCGAAGACGGCGCGGCCGATTTCCGCGGCCAGAGCCGGAGTCAGTACTTCGTCGGCGTCGAGGAGCAAAATCCAGGGCTGCGCCAGCGGCAGGTTGTCCATGGCCCATTGCCGCTTCTTGGGCCACCCGCCTTGATAACAAAACTGAACGACAGTGGCGCCAAACGACTGGGCAATCGCAGCGGTGCCATCGGTGCTGCCGGAATCGATGACAAAAACCTCCGTAACGTTGCGCAGGGACTCGAGGCAGCGCGGCAAATGGCACGCCTCGTTGCGGGTGGCAACAATGACGCTGAGCGGCAACAGGCCGACAGAGGCAGCGGTCGGCGTGGCTGCGATCTCGGTTAAGTTCGGCATCGTGGAGAAACTCGCATCTTGCAATGGCCAGGAAAGTTTCATCTTACCTTGGAACCGGGGTGAGTCGGCAGACGGAAAAGGCGTGGCCCGTGGCAGTTCTGAGGCCTGTGTTAGCATCGGTTCGGTTTTCCGCTTGACTCATCCTGCACCAACCCCCGGCTTGAAAGACGAAGTGCGGCGCTTTTGGGATGCCGAGCCTTGTGGCACGCGTTACCTGGAAAGCGCAGAAGATTTCGTGGCCCATACCCGCTCGCGCTACGCGCTGGAGCCTTACATTGAGAGGTTCGCCCAGTTCGATCGGGCGCGCGGACTGCGCGTGCTGGAAATCGGCGTGGGCATGGGCGCCGACTACGTGAGATGGCTGCAGGCGGGGGCGCGGGCGGCCGGAGTGGACTTGTCTCGAGGTTCGCTGGAGCGGGCGCACAGTCGTTGCCAAATGATGGGCATGACGCCAACCTTGTGCCAGGCGGATGCGGAGCGTCTTCCTTTTCCCGACGGCACGTTCGACCTGGTGTATTCCTACGGCGTGCTGCATCACAGCCCGGATACCCCACGCTGTGTGCAAGAAGTGTTCCGCATCTTGAAGCCGGGTGGACAAGCGCGGCTCATGCTCTACCACCACCCCTCACTCACCGGCTTGATGCTGTGGCTGCGTTACGGGTGGTGGCGAGGAAAATCGGTGCGGCAGGCGGTTTACGGACATTTGGAGAGCCCGGGAACAAAAACTTATACCGCTGCCGAGATCCGCGCGATGATGAGCGGATTTGGAAACCTGCACCTGGAACAGGTGTTCAGCCCCGGGGATCTGTTGTTGCATCAGCCTTCAGCGCGCTTTCGCGGGTCGCTCTACCGGCTAGCCTGGAAGCTCTATCCGCGCTGGATGGTCCGACGCCTGGGGCGCAGGCTGGGTTTATTTCTGCTCATCACGGCTGAGCGGCCGGCGCGGGAAGTCTCCTGAGTTGAAGGTATGAACTTTGGCGCGCGACGCACCCGAAAGATTTTGGTGCGGTCATTATCATCACGCGGTCACGGTATTAGGGATTCCGCTAGTTCGAGTACTTGCTCGGCATGGCGCTGCCAACTGAAGTGGGTGGCGCGAGCGAGCCCACGTTTCGACATCGTCTGCATTTGCTCCGGCGAGGCGAGCACGGAAGCAACTGCGCTCGCGAGAGACTCCGAGGAAAAAGTATCGAAAAACACGCCGGCATCGCTACATACCTCGCGATGCACCGGCAGGCCGGAAGCAACAACGGGCAGACCGCTGGCCATGGCTTCGACCAAGGGGTGGGCGAAAGTCTCTGTATACGCCGGGGTGACGTAAAGGATCGCGGCACGGTAGAGGTGATGCAACTGGCGGTAGGGCACCGCCCCGAGTTGGATGACCTCATCCGCGATGCACAGCTGCTCTACGAGCCGCGCCGCGGGCTCGACATCATAGTTGCCGGGATTCTGGCCGGGTGCGAGCTTGCAGGTAAGGAGCAAGGCAATCCGGCGCGGAGCCAGCCGCTCACGCAATAGGGGAAGGGCGCGCAGCAGAGTTTCAAAGTTGCGATAGTAGTTGTAATGGCTGACGAAAAGCAGCCGGGTGCAGTCCTGGGTCGCTGCCAACCGTTGTGCGATGGCGGGGTCGAGCGGTGCTGGGTCGGCTCGAAATTCCTGGGCGTCAAAGCCATGGGCGATCACACGCACATCGCGCGCTGCCCAGCGGCGCAGCACGCCGGCGAACGCCTCGCTGGGGGCAACCGTGCAATTGGCCCAATGGATGGAAGCGCGGGCCAGGCGGGACTTGATGGCATTCTCCAGCAGCATCCCGTACTCACGGCGGCGCCAGAGGTCGGCGGTGAAATCTGCTGAGGTGTAGAGCGAGTTGCCGCTGAGCAAGATTTGCGGGACGGGAGAATTCCGCAGGGCAAAGTTCCCGGCGGAGAGCAACACATCTGCGCCGCTCTGGCGGATGAGCTCGGGGAGGCGGCGCTGCTCCTGCAGGAAGCGCCGCAGGGCGGAGCCGGCGGGTAGCGCAACGTAGGTAAGGTTGGGTTGCGGCCCAAGTTCGCGCCGCAGTTCGTCAGGCACCAGCAAGGTGGTGTGGAGATCGGTTCTTCTGCTCAGCCAGGGAACCAGATTGCGAATGTAAGTGGGGCCACTGCCCGCGCTGGCGGCCAGAGCATTCACAAACAGGCGGATCATGGCGAGGGAAAGCCGGAAGGCGAGAAAGGACCGGGAACGTACTGCAGACTGGGCTCCGGCGCAACGCTGGCACCCGCAGCGCCGGGTGCAAGATCGATGAAGATGAAGGCGATGGACCAGTAGAAAACACAGAGGTAATAACCCACGGCCAGCAACCAGTCTTCGAAGCCGGCGTGCACCGCGCCTGCGATCAGAATGAGGATCAGAGGCACGGCCGGATGCTTGATCTGGCCGGAGTGACGGAGCCAGAGCAGAGCTCTCCAAGTCGAGGCGGCGAGGTAGATCAGCAAACCAAGGAACGGGAGTATGCCCAGCAGCCCCATCCACTCGATCAGTTGCAAGTAGCTGGTTCCGTGCTCGCGTTTGGTTTCGGTGCTCGAAGAGAAACGGCCGAAATACAGACCCGGATCTTCGCCGGAGGGGCTGGTGCCAAAACCTGTGCCAAACCATGGGTTCTCGCGGATGGAATTCATGGTCTGTCGCCAGGGTCCGGCGCGGGAACCGATCAGGCCTTCGGCCTCATGTCCTTTATAGACGAGCTTGTCTTCAACGCTCCGGGCTAGCTCAAGAAGGCGGTCGGGCGCCACCATGCCGAAGGCGCCGATGGAGATCGCCACTACCAGTGTCATCTTCATCAGCAGCCGATGTTGCCGCAAAACGAAGGACACGAAGAACACTGCGACCAGCGTGCCGAGAATGGCAGCACGGGCCTGGCTGAAAAGTAACAGCGCCAGCGCCAACGCGAGCAGGGTTGTTCTTCGCGCCCGCACCATGCCGGGACTGCCGGTAAGGGCGCTCCAAAAGAGCAGGGGCACGCAGATGACCCCGGCGACCGCGCCGAGGGAGTTGGGATTTCCCAGCACGGGGAAGCCGGCGAGAAAATAGCACACGGAGAAAAATGCAGTCAGTAGTTCGGCCGCCAGCACCATGGATTCGATGAACTTTTCTTCCCTGCCCAGGGCACAGACTCTAGCCCCGGTGGCAGCAAAGAGAAACAGCAAGAGCAGGCTCGATGACTTGCGGAAGGCCATCTCCGGAAACAGCGACACGCTGGCGGATACCAGCGCGGAGAGCACGCAGAAGAGGGCAATGAGATGAAAAAGGCCGAAATGTTTTTGCGTTGCCTGCATCCACAACAGGTAGCCAGCACCCGCCCCCACGGCCAAGACCAGCCAGCGGCCCACCGTCCCCGCACCCTGCATGGGGACGTGCATTCCGGCCAGAAAAAACGCGCCCATCAGGAGGAAGAAAAACGTCGTGCGGAAATGCCACAAACTGGCCAGTAGAATCTGCAGGAAGAGCAAACCTCCGAGATAGGTGAGGCTGGCGAAGTAACCAGGGCGAGCATGCGCCAAGAAAAACGCGCCGGCCAGCCCAATGACGACTGCGGCCGCCACGACCCAACGCGTATTCATGAGAACCTCGCAGGGTGCAGACGGGCTACAGCATCCACCACCGCGGCCGCCCAGGCAGCTGGAGAAAACGCCTGAATCCGCTGCTGCCCCCGCGCGCCCATGGCCTGCGCTTGCGCGGGATGCAACGCGAGAGCGCGCATGGCCTGCGTCAGCATGGCAACGTTTTTCGGCGGGACAAGAATCCCGTTGTCCTCGTGTACGAGGTCAGCGGCACAACCGGCAACCTGGCTGGCAATCACCGCCGCGCCACACGCCATGGCCTCATTCACCACGAGTCCCCAAGGATCGCTGAAGGTCGGAAACACGAACGCCTCCGACAAAGCATAATACGGCGCGAGTTCTCGCGGCTGGACAAATCCAGCGAAACTCACTTGGCCTTCGAGATGCGCGGCACGAGCCATCAGCGCAGCGCGACTGGGTCCGTCCCCGACAAACACCAAGCCCACTTCACGGCGGACGCGCTCCTCGAGGCTGGCATAGGCTTCCAGGAGGACAAACACTCCTTTTTGGGGGACCAACCGTCCAACCGAGACAAAGTAACGGCGCGGCAAATGCAGCGCGGCGCGGCACGCGGCTTCCGATGAGCGCGCAGCTGCAGCCCGCGCCTCGAAGAAAGGCACGTCCACAGTACTGGGTGCGATGTAGATGCGTTCGGGGGGCACGCCGAAGTCGAACAAGTATTGGCGTGACGAAGTACCGGCAGCGAGATAAGCGGCACAGCGGCGAATGAACCAGCGTTTGGCAGCCTCCACCGGGAAATATCCGGCGCGAAAGTCGCTGGCGTTGCTCTCCGACCATAGGACCACTGGCACCTGGTGTCGGTGGGCCCAGCGCAACAGCTGCCACGACGCTACATAGCTGTAGCCGCCGCAGAGGATCACGTCGGGAGCGGCACGCGCGAGTTCAGCCGCGAGACCACGATTCAAGAGCACGTTGTAGGTTCCCAGCCGGCGCCGGAAATTTGGCAGCACGCGATACGAAAACTGGATCTCGTCCTTGAGTACCTCCCACTGTCGCTGCGATGGGTCGGTCTCAGACAGAAAAATCACATGCAGGTCCACCTCTCCCCGGTTGGCCAACGCGTTGAAGACGGGAACCCTGTAGGGCGCGATGATCTCCGTAAGAATCACTACGCGGGGTCTCATCGCAAGGCATCCGTGTAAACACGGAACACCGCCTCCGCTTGGTGAGCGAGCGTAAAGCGCTCGAGGATCGTCCGTCGGGCCGATACTCCCAGGCGATCGCGGAGTTCCGGGTCGCGCAGAAGCTCCGACACGGCCTGCACAATCTGCTCCAGACTACCGGGATCCACCAGCCAGCCATTTTCGCCGGAACGGACCACCTCTTCGATTCCCTGCCCCCGGCACCCGATCGCGGGCTTGCCGCTAGCCATGGCTTCCAAGTACACGCAGCCCAGACCTTCGTAGCTGCTCGGCAACACAAACAGCGTGCAACGCCGAAGGGCATCCGCAGTCTGGGCACGCGAGCAGCGCCCGAGAAAGGCCACCGAGTTGCCCAAGCCAAGGTCGCGCGCCAGGCCTTGAAGTCGCGATTCATCCGGCCCGCCCCCAACAATTTCACAGCGAAGGTCAGGATAGCGATGGCGCAAGGCGGCCATGGCACGCAACACCAGCTCGTGGCCTTTGGTCCGGATCAAATTGCCAATGCTGAGCAGGAGTGGCGCAGCCGGCAATCCGTGGACGGGAGAAAATCTGTCCGGATCGACTCCGTTGTAGACCACCTGAGTGCGAATCCCCGGGCCGCCCACTTGTTCGCGCACCCGGCCGCTGACGCAGAGCACGCAGGCCGCACGCTGATACACCTGCAGCGAACGCCGCGCGCACCACTCCCCGAAGAGCCGGCCCACCTGTCGTCGCGAATATGCGTCCAGGCCGTGCACCGTGACCACAAAGGGAACACGCAAATCGTCCGCTAGGCGCATCGCGGCCACGCCACAGGGAAGCGCGGCGTGGGCGTGCAGCACCTGAATCGGAGTCCGTCGGTGCAGCTCCTGAACATGGCGTCGGAAGCTGTGATAGAGGAAATCTCCCGCACTCGCGAGCCCGGGATTGCCGGGAAAAGCGAAAAAGTTTACCCCTTCTGCGACCGTCGCGGAAGCATGAGCGCGCCACCCTCCCGCCTGTAGCGGGCGGGAGACAAACACGGAATGATGCACACCGAGCCGCGCCAATTCCGCCAGGGGCTCCGCCACAAAGCATCCGCGCGCGTCATCGTCCGGTCCGGGATAGAAAGGCGTCAGTGTGAGAACATGCATCGTGCAAAGGAAAAACTGGGTTTCCGCCGTGGCCCACCCGGCTGATTTGAGTATTCCGCAGTCGTCTTCACCGTGACAATACGTTTGCCGGCACTGAAGAGGTCAGAGACCCGCCGGCGCCGGCTGGGTCAGAGCGGCAGCCAGATTGCGCAATCCGCCGCGAGCGTTCCTTGACGGTCAGGCCTGGCCAGGAGTCGCCGGCGTCGAAAATTGTTTCTGCCCGCTCAGGTGGCCGGATTCCATATCGCCAGCAGCCGCGCCTTCGCCGTGGCCAGGATGTGCCGGTCATCTTCATTGAGACCATAAAGCAGCATTCCACAGAGAAAAATAATGTAAGTCAAAATCAAGGTTGCGCCGAGATAGGCGAGGGCAAACCGAGAGGGATACGGTAACCAGCACAGGAGCAGTACCGCTGCGGCTGTCGCAGCCGTGGGCAGCGCCAGCGCCTGGTACTCCTTCCGCTGCGGTGAGATGCCCAGGACCCGGCGCACCTCCACCAGCATCCACCAATTGCTTCCCAGAGTGACGAGCGCCCCAACCAGGGCCGCACCCACCATGCCCATGATCGGAATCAAGGCGACACTGAACAGCAGTTTTGCCACCGACATCACCAGTTGCACGCGAATCAGCCGCCGCTGGTTCCCGGACATGAGTAGAAGAAACCCCACCGATCCCGCGGCGCAGTTGGCCAACTGACCCAGGGTGCCAATGACCAGGACGGGCCAGCCAGCAACGAAGTCAGGGCCGAACAGGCCCATGAGCAGGGGGGCAAACCCCAGGATGACCATGACGAGTGGCAGGGTCAGGGCAAGTACCCATTTCGTGAGCGTCCGGTACAAGCGCCCGATCAGCGCCATTTCGCCGCGGGAGTGAAGTTCGGCCACTGTGGGCGCAAAAATCTGGTTCACGGTCTGCAAAATGATGGGAACGAAGGCCAGCATGGCCGCAACGATGGAATAAATGCCCACCTGCCGCACCGCGAGAAAGATGCCGAGCAGCACCTTGTCAACCTGGCCGAGCATAAAGTTCAGAATATTGGAGCCGCAGAGCGTGGCGGCGTAGTACACCACTTCCCGCTCCAGCGGGGGAGAGGGCGCAAATGACAAACGCGCGGCCGGGGGTGTCAGCCGCCGCGCCACCACGACCAAGAGCAATAAGGTGACGACCGCACTGGCCAACTGGGCCACTATGTAACCGCGCAAGCCGCCACCTCGAGCCAGCAGGATGACGGCGAACACGATCATCAGCGGACTCGCGATGAAACTGGTGATGACCGTGCGGCGGGCCACGTCGCGCAGGCCCGCCAGAACCTGGCCATAGAATCCGGTCAGAGTGGTGAGCAGCAGCAGCGCGCCAAACAGGGGCATGTACCCAGCCAACTCCGGCGTGTGGTACAGACGATTGGCAAACCATCCTGCTGCCAGTACGCACCCGGCAGAGAGGGACGCCGCGAGGACCAGGACCAGGAACAAACTTCTCCCCAGAAATCCCCGCAGCGCATCCATGCGCCCGGCTCCGCGGTAAACGGCGACGTAGCGCCCCGCGGCCGCGGACAAACCGGCATCAGCAAACGGGCCCAGAAAGCCGATGATGCTCGCACCGAGAGCAAAAACGCCCAGCGTTTCCGCACCCAGCTTGCGCGCTACGTAGATCTTGAAAACGTAGCTGCTGGCGGTGGTGAAAATCGTGCCGGCAAAAAATACGCTCGATTGCCGGGCGATGGTTTTCATCTCGCGGCGAAAGCCTGCGCCCGTATCGGGAGTCGCAAATCCGGCCTGGGGACCCTGACGCAATCAGTTCACCCTTCTTCTTCGCGATACCAGTTCCGTGAAGAGGCGGGCCCAGCGCGGCGCAATTGCGTCCCAGTCAAATCGGCGCGCCAGTTCGATGGCAGCGGCGCTCATCCGGCGGAGCAGGGCTGCGTCCTCGAGGAGCAGCCGAATCCGCTCCATCATCTCGTCCGTGCTGGCAACCTGGAATCCAGTGCGCCCGTCTTCCACCGACGGCGATTCGTAATCCCGGAAGATGACACACGGCAATCCACAGGCGGCCGCTTCCATGGTCACCTTGGGCACACCTTCCGCCCGGGAAGGAAGCAGGAAAATGTCGCTCTCGCGCATGACCTGCGCCAACTGTCGCTGCGGCATGGGCCCCTCGACCCGGACGTTGGGCAGCGCGCCGGCATCTGCCGTCACCCGCTCCCCGAATTCGTCTCGTACGCTTCCGATAATGCGGAAGCGGACATCGGGAAATCGGCGAGCCGCCTCGAGCACCAACGCCACACCCTTCCGCTCCACCAGGTGGCCGACAAAAAGGACGGTCTGGGTCTGTTCCACGCGGCTCGCGGGAGGAGTAAATAGTTTTGTATCCACACCCAGCGGCACGACAAACTCCGCAGCCCGGCCAAAGTAAGCCTCGCAATCACGCGCCAGAAAATCGCTGATGGCCACACAGGCATCCGCGTGTTGCACGACATAGGCCGCATACTTGCGTAACGTTGCCGACACATCGGCCAGATGACCCGCCGGCGTGGCCTCGAAGTTGAGCAGCGCCAGCGTCCGCCCCCGCACGGCGCGCGGCAAGTGCAGGTAGGCATACGACGCCGGGCTCAGGTCGAGGTTGAAGATCAGATCGGCTCGCGTCAGCATGGCCCACAGAATGCGTGGCGTCATGCCCCGCTGGGGCAATCGAAGCGACCGAATTCCCGGCCGCCGCAGCCGAGGCTCCACTGCCCGTAGATAGAAAATGGCGCTGTCGAATTTTTCCGGATCCAAGCGCACCGCAATCTCGCGGGCATTCAAACTTTGCGCGTTGTAATTGTCGGCATCAGCGAGAACGTTGAACAGCACACGAATCCTGCCGCCGCTCACGCGCTCCTCCCGCGAACCTCAGGGTGCGCGTGCGGCCCGGCAAACGCTTGTTGCAACCGCTCCACATCCATGGGCTGCAACAACCGCCGGACAGCAACTCGCTCTCTCGCTGGCTGCAATAACTCAGGGATCTGTCGGAGATTGGCCGGAGCGCGCAGCAAATGGACCGCGCCAAAACGCGCGTATTGCGCGCCGTAGCCACACAGTCGCGGATCGAACCAGTGGCAGAGGAAACTGGGCACCCCCGCCAGCGCACACTCGACCGCCACCGACGATTCCACCGTGAGCGCACACCAGGCGCGACGGAGAAACTCCTGTGACATCGGTTCGGCCGTCACGGAAAGCTCTTTGTAATCGGACGCGGAAACAATCGAGCGCACTAACTCGCTCCTCGCACGCAGGCTTTCGAACGGATGCAACTTCACCACCACGCGCTTGCCGTGTTCACGAGCCAAGCCGCAAAGAACCGGCAGCACTTCCCGGTAGAGCTGCTCGGTCCGGCCCGCGTACAGTTCATACTGCTCGGAGAAGAACACGATGTTTTCCGCCGTACTCACTTCGGCAGAGGATGTTGTCACCGGCGCCGTGGCCACCGGCGCGCCCGTCAGCACACGCTCCTGCGGGACCCGGCAGGTGCGCGTAACAAAATCGTGTTCCATTTCTCCCTTGACCAGATAGGTATCTGAAACCGGGCCGCGCAGGAGCAGCGTGATGTCGAGCGCGCCGTGAGCACAAAAAACAGTCGGGAGATTTCGCCGACGCGCCAGCAGTACCGGCAGTCGCGTCCAGGTATTGTTCTCATCGGCGCAAAGCACCGCGCCAATCCGTTGCTGATCCAGCACTCTGTCCCAGGTATCGCGAAAACCCAGGCCGGGAGCAAACCACCGCGGTAGGCCATCGAAAATTCCGGCTCGCAGGACCGGCCCGATTCCCTGCTTGCTCTCACAACTTCGGCGCAAACGGACCCATTTGGAATTCAATTCCCGTAACTCCTGCCTGCGCCCGCGAGCTGCGGCCCGGGCAAACGCCGCCAGCGAGCATTGCCGCACATTGGGCGGCGGAGAATGTAATTTCCCGCTGCGGCGCGTGCTCACCAGGAGAAACTCCTGCTCTGGAAGGAGGCGCGCATACGCCGCTTGCACCCGCGAAACATTGCCGTAGGCCGAGGGCAACAGCACTGGGCCTCGTGCTGACGCCGAGGGAACTCGAGCAACCCAGCGGCGCAGACGATAGTCTGAGTCGAACTTGTCGAACGCAACTTCCGCCAGCGTGTTCCATTTCAGCGTCCGCAGGGCCTGCACCCTGCGGCGTACACGCTCGCCAGCGCCAGACCTGCCCGCCTCCAACACTGGAATTGCGCGCCCCAGCAGGTTGGCGAGCAGGTTGACCAGCGCGTGCGGCCGGCTGGCACAAAACTCCGCCCCGTCCCCGACTTCGTCGCGCAACCGGCCCAGCAGAAGAAGCAGCAAGACCCGCTCGTATTCCTCGGGAGCCAGCAGATCCCACCAGTCGAGGCCCATCGCGTCTAGCAGGATCCCGGACGCTTCAGAAAATATCTCGCGCAGTTGGGCGCAGTCCTCGACGGGTCGGGCATACTGCCGGAGGCTGCGTACGGGAGAACGCCCGCGCTCGCTCCAGCGTTCGTAGCAGTCCGTTCCACCCCAGCCCAGGTCCAAGATCAGGTCCCAGCTGTGGCGCGTCCACACGCCCGCGAACGGTAAATCCTCGGGATGCAGCAGCAGAACTTTCATGAAGTCGGACCGGATTTTCCCTCGACCATGTCCCAAGCCAGCGGCGTTCCAGCGCTAACATCGCGCGTGGCCCGCCGCCCCAGCACTTGCGGCAGGTGTCGCGGATGCAAGCCCTGAGCGGGCCGGATCGAGCGGACGTTTTCCGCGCAGAATAATTCTCCACGCCGCACATCGGCCGTCACAAACAGCGAGCGCCGGAAGCGCAGGCTGGCTTGCTCGCGCCCGTCGGCGCCGAAGTGGACCTGGCCGAGCGCTTGCTCCGCCACGCGGACCGCCTGCACCATGCCCTTGAACTCTTTCGGCTCTAAAGAAAAATCGCTGTCCGGCCCTTTCATGGATCGCGACAACGTCAGGTGCTTCTCGATGATGCAGGCGCCCAGCGCTACCGCCGCCACCGGAACTTCCGTGCCCATGGTGTGGTCCGAGAGTCCTACGGACAGGTCGAAGTGCCGCATCAGCTCCGGAATGGTCCGCAGATTCATCTCCTCCGGCGTGGCGGGGTACGCGCTGGTGCATTTCAGCAAGGCGATCTGCTTTGCGCCGGCCGCGCGCGCCGCCGCCACGGCTTCCTCGATCTCCGCCAGCGTGGCCATGCCTGTGGAGAGAATCAGCGGCTTTCCCGTGCGCGCCATTTTGGCAATCAGGCCCACGTCCACCAGTTCGGGAGAAGCAATCTTGTGCGCGGGAACGTTCATGCGTTCCAGAAAATCCACGGCTGTTCCATCGAATGCGCTGGAAAAGAACTGGAGGCCCAAATCGTGTGCCACCTGCTGAAGTTTGGGCTGCCATTCCCACGGTGTGTAAGCTTCGGAGTAGAGCCCATGCAGCGTGCGGCCGTCCCACAGAGTTCCACCCTTCACTTGAAATTCTTCGCGCTCGCTGCGCAGCGTGATGGTGTCCGCGGTGTAGGTTTGGAGTTTGATGGCATCCGCACCAGCCTCTTTCGCGGCGTGCACAAGGCGAACGGCCTGCTCGAAATCCTGATTGTGGTTCGCGGAAAGCTCGGCGATGACGTAGACAGGATGTCCGAAACCGATCTTTCGCTGATTGATGGCGAATTCCTTCATCCTGGGATGTGCCCCGCTTCCGGTTGCTCCGCCCCGAACACAAAGTGTGCTGCCGTTGTTGCCTGGACTTCCCGTGTTCCCAGGGCACGAAACCCTGCTCGTTCAAAGAGCCGGAGAGACGTTTTGTTCTCCGGTCGAACGAAAGCATCAATCACTCGAACCCCACGGCTTCGAAATAACGCCCTCACCGAAAAATAGAGCAACTCGGCTCCCCAACCCTGACCTCTTACCGCAGGATCCAGATTGATGGACAAGGTCGCGCGGTCGCCCTGCAGCTGATACCGAACCTGCCCGACGGGATTCCTGCGTGCGTCTTCGCCAATGTAAATCACCGAGGCGCTGTCGGAAAGCCTGGTGGCGAACCAGCGTTCGTGCTGCTCGAAAGAAATCGGTTCGGGATGAAAGGAAGCACTGCGCACCAGCGGATCGTTCGCCCACTGGAACAACGACTGACAATCCTCCTGGCGAACCATCCGCAACGAGAGCTGCTTACCAAGCATCGCCGCGCAGGCCCGATCCGCCCCCAGCCCGTCAACGAGTTCTCGGGAGCGCTGCGCCATCCCACCTCGCGCCTTCATTCCACTGAGGCCACGAAGTTCTTCCGCAAGCTCCTCCGGCTGAAAACCCACCCGTGCGTCTTTGTACCGCGCGATTCCCATTTCAGTCAGCCGGCCGGCCACGGCACTTTGATTATCCGCAAGCACCAGCAGCAGCGCTGGCAGCCCCATGAAGCACAACTCATAAGCAGTAACGCCCGCGCCGGCAATTGCGAGGTCTGCCCAGGCCATCAGTTTGGGCATTTCAGTAGTACTTCGAAGCACTTGCACTCTCGGCCCCATGCGACCAGCTTCCGCCGCCAGCCGATCGCTCTGAGCAGAAGCACCCCCGACAAGCAGTAAGACCTCAAGATCAAGATCGCTGCCGGAGGCAATGGCCCGCAGCACGTCGAGGCTTCGATGCGCGGCATCGCTGCCTCCCAAAGTGACCAGGAGCTTCCGGGCAACCGATGAAACCTGCCGTTTCCAAGAGATCCAGGGCAGGAACTCGCGGCGAAGCAAGGCGAACTGAGGTCCCAAGAGCAACTCGGTCTGCTCGCCGCGAGCGTGATACATCGCCTGGGCCGCGTAAGCGTTTTGATTCAGGACGATGTGGGCGGGATAGCTTTGTGACTGCCCGTCGTCATCGATCACGCATACGTGGACGCCAGCATCAAGAAGATCTTGTTGCTGCCGGGCGCGCAAGGAGTAGCCATCAAGCACAACCCAGGAGGCGTTTTCGAGCTGCCCCGACTTCAGGACCGCCGTAACGTCATTCGCGCAATGCTGGTGGAACGCAACAACCGTAAACCCTTCCGATTGCACATGTTGAATCAGGCCAGGAACTTCTTCACTGAGGAAAAATACAGCCTCTCCTCCTCGGCGCGTCCATGCCTGGGCCAGCGCCAGGCACCGCATCACGTGTCCAGTACCGATGGCAACTCCAGCATCGGCGCGAACCAGCAGCGTTCCTGGGCGGGGTGTCGTAAGGCTCCTCCTCGAATCGGGGTTAGCGCACTCGAAACACGGGCTGAATCACATCCCCCTCGAGAAACCGTTCCGGACGGGCATCGCTCAGCCAGCCTGCCAGTGTTTTGCAGACGTTGGCGTAAACCCGCAAAGTTTCTTCCACCTCAACCGGACCATGCGCCGCCGTCATGTTGTGTGTCACCAGGGACAGCACGCCGCGCTTCACACACTCCTGGGAAAACAAACTGCGCACCAGCAAACTGTCCTTACCTTCGGCGTCCAGGAACTTGATCAGCGACCAGATTGGATACCCGATGCATTGGATCCGCTGCTGCAATCCCGCTTCTTTCGCCAGCGCGTTCAGCCCCTCCTGCAGCACGCGCCCGTTGGCTTCCATGCGAGTCAGAGCGTCGGTGTGCTCCAGAATGTCCAGGACTTTCATGGCCGCAGCCATGGAGGCGGTTTCCCCGCCGAAGGTGAAGCTGAAGAAAATTTCTTCGAAGACTTTCATCAGATCGGTGCGGCCAACGACACAGGCGATGGGAAATCCATTGCCCATGGCTTTGCCGAAGCACGCCATGTCCGGGGTGACGCCAAAGAACTTCTGCGCGCCGCCTAAACCAAAATGAAATCCCGAGCAGATCTCGTCGAAGATGAGGATGGCCCCATGCCGCTGCGCCAAGTCTTTGACGCCCTGCAGGTATCCGTCCGCCGGCGGAAAGAAATTCACCGGCTCCATGATGACCGCGGCAAACTCGCCGGCATGTTCGCCGAGCACGCGCTCCAGCGACGCCAGATCGTTGTAGGCAAACGGGTGCGTCAGCTCGCGCACCGCGCGCGGCACCCCGGCGTTCCGCGCCGTGCTGCCGATGTACCAATCCTGCCAGCCGTGGTAGCCGCAGCAGGCAATCCGGTCGCGTCCCGTGGCCGCGCGCGCGGCCCGCACCGCACCGGAGGTCGCATCGGACCCGTTCTTGCCGAACCGCACCATCTCCGCACACGGAATCAAGCGTACGAGCCGTTCCGCCAGTTCCACCTCTAACGGATGCGGCAGCGAAAAGCTGTGTCCCTGCGCCAACTGCCGCGCCACTGCCGCATTCACCTCCTCGTGCGCGTATCCCAAAATGTTGGGCAGCAGCCCTTGGATGTAGTCCACGTAACTGTTGCCATCGACATCCCACACGCGACTGCCCTGACCGCGCGCCAGGAACAAAGGCGCGACCCCGCGGACGTGTTGCGTCGCACTCTTGCTGAAGGTCTGCGCGCTGCCGGGAATCACCTGGCCGGCGCGTTCCATCCAAGCCGCGGACTGCGCCAGCTTCAAAGCGGGCGCCGCTCCGGCTTCCGCGTCCGCATACAGACTCCGGTAGTAGCCTTCGTTCGACATCACCGCTTGATTCATGCTTTCCAAGTCCGGCTGTTCGTGGAGCAAGCGCAGAATGTCCGCGGTTCCGAAGGTGGTGTGCCCGCGGAAGGCGGCATACACGGCCCGCACAAAGGCCAGGTCTACGGCCTGATCCACCGTCCAGCGGCGGCGGGCGGAGATCACACTCTTCCCTTCATTGCTGACATTTGCCGTGCGGAATTTTCCCGACCGCAAATAGGGAGTCACGTGCTCCCGTTCCGAATCCTTACGCGCCTCCAGCCAGGCGGTTTCCAACGCGTCGAAAGAAAACGCTTCCGCATCCAGGCCATCGGGATAGGTCCGCACCATCGCATTGGACACGTAGTCCACGCCCCCTTGCCGGAAGCGTTCCACCACGCGATCAATGACTGCGGGATCAATGAGCGGGCAATCCGCCGTGATGCGCACCACCGTGTCCGCGTTTTCCGCGGCGGCGGCGTGATAGAAGCGATCCAGCACATCGGCTTCACTGCCGCGGCGGCAAGGAGTGCCGGAAGCGGCGCAGAAGCTGGCAATCACGTCGTCGGCCGGCGCGGTTGAGGTTGCCACCACCACGCGGTCCACCTGGCGCGCCTGGCGCACGCGTTCCACCACGTGCCACAACATGGGCCGGCCTTCCACATCGGCCATGGTCTTTCCGGGCAGGCGCGAGGACCCCATGCGCGCCTGAATGATCGCCACCACACCGCCCTTGGCCTGGGAAAAGCGCAGCTCCTGCACTCGCCCTTCCTCAGAGGACAACTTCGCCGCCTCGACCAACATCACCACTTTCCCCGCTTGCTGCAAATCCACCATCGGACTGGTTCCTTGCTCCAGGGATTGAAAAAAATGCTGCAACTCCGCCTGGTACATCTCGTTGGCTTCAAATTCGTAAGCCCAACTCTGCCAGGCCCGGTCCGCAGCCAGGAACCACCGCACCTCTTGCGCGGAGAAATCCCACAGCGCGGTGCCCAGTTCCCCCACCACTTTGCAGTTCCGCGTGTAACTCCGCTGCACGAAGTCCAAGTGCAACTCCGCCCGTACCCGGCCTGGGAACTGCAGCAGCAGAGTCGCCGAGTCCTCCACATCCACATCCAAAGTGCTGACATGGTCGGCCTGGCAGATGACTCGCGACGGGTCTCCCAGCAGCCACAGGATGTAGTCCAGCTCGTGCGAGCCATCCAGCAGAATTCCGCCACCCAGCGCGCGCTGCGCACTGTAACTCTGCCGGTAGTCCTGAGCCGGCCGCCAATCGGGAAGATACTGCCCGGCCTCGGCGCGCAGCCAGAGCACCGGCCCCAGCACCCGACTGTCAATCAGTTCTTTCAACTTCACCAGACCGGGGTGGAAGCGCAGGTTGTATCCCACTTGCACGGCCAGTTTTCTGGAGCGCGCCACGCTCATCAGCTCGTCCAAACCGCGGGAACAGTCAGCCACCGGTTTTTCGATGAATACATGCGCATCCGCTCGCAGCGCCGCCAGCGCCTGCTCCCGGTGGTACACCGGCGGCGTGCAAATCAGCGCCACGTCGGGATGGAATTGCTGCAGCGCCGACCCCAGGCCGGCGTATTGCTGCAGCGGGATTTCCGAGCGACAAGCTGCCAGCCGCTCCGGATCGGTGTCACATAACGCCAGTTGCTGCACGCCGAACCCCAAAAGATTGCGCGCATGGCGGAGCCCGATGGAACCGCAGCCCACCACCAGTACCCGGAATTTTGAATATTCGATCACTTCGTCTTGATTCGCTCAGGCAGCGAGGCCAGCCATCACTTTGTCCACTGCTTCAATTACGGTTTCGATATCGAAATCAGTCATCGCGTGGAACATGGGCAGGCTGATGAGCCGCTCATAAGCTGCCTCAGCCACTGGAAACTCTCCGCCGACGTAACCAAATCGCTGGCGGTAGTAAGGGTGCCGGTGTACGGGAATGTAGTGGACGTTGACGCCGATGTTTTCCGCGCGGAGCGCGCGAAAGACATCGCTACGCGAAATGGCGCTCCCGTCGCCGCCGACGCGGAGCGGATAGAGATGCCAGGCGGGCTGGGCGCCAGGCCGAACCGACGGAATCTCGACACTCGGCAAGTTCCGGAAGGCGTCGTCATAACGCTGTGCGATGGCGCGCCGCCGCGCAAGATTCGCGTCCAATCGGCCCAGTTGCGAAATCCCCAGGGCGCATGCGATATCGGTCAGCCGGTAGTTGAATCCCAGCAGAACCATTTCATACTGCCACTCGCCGGCACTCTGCCGCTGACGCGCGTCACTCGTGATTCCATGATTGCGGAAACGGCGCAGGATTTCTGCCAAGTTGGTTGCGTCCGTAGTCACCATCCCGCCTTCGCCCGTCGCCACGTGCTTCACCGGGTGCAGGCTGAACACGGTCATGTGCGCGAGACTGCCCACCGGCCGACGACGGAAACCCGCGCCCAGCGCATGACTCGCGTCCTCAATCACCAGCAAACCGTGGCGCTCCGCCAGGGAGCGGAAAGCATCAAGGTCGGCAGGATGGCCGGCATAGTCCACGGGAAGCAGCGCCCGCGTACGGGAAGTGATCCGGGCCGCCGCTAACTCTGGATCCAGATTGAGCGTGTCGGGCGAAACGTCAGCAAACACTGGTATGGCGCCCTGATAGAGCACGCAGTTCGCGGTCGCGCAAAAAGTGAGTGGGGTCGTGATGGCCTCGTCGCCAGGGGCCAAGCCGGCGGCAAAGGCAGCGGCGTGCAATGCGGCCGTTCCCGAGCTAAAACTTACCGCGTACCGGGCCCCGACACGCGCGGCGAAGGCTTCTTCGAACTCTCCAACTTTGGGGCCAGTCGTGAGCCAGTCCGAACGCAGGACGGCAACGACCGCGTCAATATCTTCCGGCTGGATGCTGTGGCGGCCATAGGGCAGGTAATCGCGGCGCACCGGCTGGCCTCCATGAAGCGCCATCCCTTCGCGGCCGCTGCGAACCGCTTTCATCGGTCTGCCTTCAGACACGCGCACTCTGCCGCGACGGCGCCGGCGCCGGCGGAATTCCAGCAGGCGCCACCCCGGCCATCACCGCCAACTCTTCGCGCGTCAACCATTGGGCATTGGTATCGCTGCCGTAGCGGAAGCCCTCCGGCAAGGGCCGCGCATTGACCCAGTTCTCCCGCTTCCACCAGGGATGTGCGGGCTGCACGATGTACATGGAATCGGTTTCCAGCGTGTTGCGCGCTTCGTCTTCCGAGACCAATACCTCATGCAGTTTCTCGCCGGGACGGATACCGATGTATTCCACTTCGCACTCCGGCGCAATCGTCTGGGCCAAGTCGAGCAAGCGCATGCTTGGAATCTTGGGCACGAAGATTTCCCCGCCATGCATCTGTTCCAGACAGCGCAGCACAAACCTGACGCCTTGCTCCAAGGTCAGCCAGAAGCGCGTCATGCGCGGGTCGGTGATGGTGATCTTCCCGTGTTGGCGCTGCTCCTGAAAAACCGGGATCACGCTGCCCCGGCTGCCCACCACATTTCCATAGCGGGCACAGGCGAAGCGCGTGGCATGACCACCGGCATAGGCGTTCGCCTGCACAAACATTTTTTCCGCGCACAGTTTGGTGGCGCCATACAGATTGATTGGATTCACCGCTTTGTCGGTGCTGAGAGCGAGGACGCGCTTCACCCCTCGATCAATAGCGGCGTCGATGACGTTGCGTCCCCCCATGATGTTGGTCTGGATCGCTTCAAAGGGGTTGTATTCGCAAGCCGGAACCTGCTTGAGCGCGGCCGCATGCACCACCACGGTGACGCCATCCAGGGCGCGCTGCAGCCGCTGCGCGTCGCGCACATCGCCAATGAACCAGCGCAGGCTGGGGTCATCGTAGCCGCCGGCCCGCATATCGTGCTGCTTCAATTCGTCGCGGCTGAAGATGACCAGCTTCTTCGGCCGGAAATCGCGCAGCATGATTTCTACAAACTTTCTGCCGAAAGATCCTGTTCCGCCAGTCACTAAGATGGACTGTTCTGACCAGTTCATGCGTTGCCTCGACTCCGCCCTTGGAAAAACCTGCTCTGCAAGAGAAAGTGACGATCAGTATACCGCCAGAGCAGCGCTGGGAATTCCACAATCCCGCAGCCAGTGCCCGAAGAATCACGCAGGCGCGGTCACGCTCGATGCTAGAATGCCGAAAACTGCACTCGCGCGGGATTCCAACGAAGGTGCGTGCCGATGCCACCGGCGCGCTGGCGGCGTCTTTAGGTTGACGGCCCTTGGACTACCCGCCCAGTGGGAGGAGCAGGAATGGATTTCAGGCCGTTGATTCCGGCCAGCAGCCATCTGGTGCATGAAGTCCGGCCCGGCTTTGGTGCGGACAGCCGGGGTTTGCTGAGCAGCGCTTATCCCGCCATCACCGCGCACGAGTCCGTCCTGCGGGATTATCTCCGTGTCCTGGTCAAGCGCAAGTGGATTGTCATTTCGTGTTTCGTCATTATTCCCACGCTGGTGCTTTTGGCGAGCCTGCGCATGACCAGAATTTATGAAGCCGCGGGTCGCATTGCCATTAACCGCGTCGATACTGGTTTGATGTCGCTGAAGGATAACGGCGGAGGTTCCGATTACAGTGACCCGGCCGAACTGGATACTGAAGTTTCCATTCTGCAGAGCGACTTGCTGGCGCTGCAGGTGATTCGGCAATTGAATCTTGACCGCAATCCTCAGTTTGGCGGCAGCGCCACAGTCACCCGCCCGACGGGTCTCGCCCCCGATCCGCTGATGACGGATTCCGCTCAGACCAGCGCCCTGCTGGCGCGTTTTCACGGCGGGCTGCGTGTGGCCATTAAGCCCAACACCCGCATCATCGAACTCCGCTACGCCAGCCCGGACCCGAAACTGGCCGCCCAGGTGATCAACACCCTGGCCGCCACTTACGTCGAGCAGAACTTCAAGACAAAGTACGAGTCCACGTTGCAGGCCTCCGACTGGCTCTCCAAGCAGCTGGTGGACTTGCAGATGAAAGTCGAGACCTCGCAGGAAAAGCTGGTGAAGTATCAGAAGGATCACGAGATTCTGGGCATTGATGAAAAGCAGAACATCATCACCAGCAAATTGGATGAGTTGAACCGCACGCTGACCGGCGCCGAAGCCGACCGCATGCAAAAGGAAGCGGTATATCGGCAGGTGGAGGCCGGCGACCCCGATGCGGTGGCGGCGGCGGTTGGCCCCAGCGGCGCAGGAGGCAGTTCTGCCACCGCGTCCCTGCTGGACAGGCTGCGCGGCCAGCGCTCCGACTTGCGCATTCAGGTAGCCGAGCTCAGTACCCAGCTGGGGCCGTCCTATCCCAAAGTCGTGCAGATGAATAACCAGTTGCGGCAGGTGGAGGCCGAAATCAGCGCGGAGATTAAGAAGGTCGTCGCTGGCATCCGCGATCAATACGAAACCGCGCTGCAACGCGAGCAGTTACTCCATGCCGCCTTGGAAAAACAAAAGCAGGAAGCCAATAAGCTGAACGAAGGCGCCATCGAGTACACGCTTCTCCGGCGCGACGTGGAGAGCAACCGCCAGCTTTACGAAGGGCTGCTGGCCAAGCTGAAAGAGGCGGGAGTCACAGCTGGGCTTCGCTCCAACAACTTCCGCATCGTGGACGCCGCCCGCATTCCCACGACTCCTTCGGAACCCAACATTCCGCGTAACCTGGCGTTCGCCATCGTGCTCGGGCTGACCAGCGGCATCGGGCTGGCCTTTCTGCTCGAAAGCCTCGACAACACGGTGCGCACCACGGACCAGGCTCAGATGATTTCCGGTCTGCCGTCACTCGGCATGATCCCGCTGGGCTCGCGCACCGAAGACCGCAAAATCGTCCGGCCGCTCGCCGTTACCTCCGGGACGCGAGAAGCGGTGGAACTGATCACCCAGGCGCGGCCACAGTCGCAGATGGCCGAGTCCTATCGCGCGCTGCGCACTTCCCTGCTTCTCTCTAGTCTGGGGGCTCCACCGCGCATCCTCCTCATCACCAGCGCGCTGCCGCAGGAAGGCAAAACGACCACCAGCATCAACACGGCGGTGGTTCTGGCCCAGAAGGGCGTGCGCGTTCTCTTGATTGACGCGGACCTGCGACGGCCTTCGATCCACAAAACGCTGGGCATGGGCCCGCGCAGCGGACTCAGCAACGTCCTCACCGGGACAGCCGAATTGCAGCAGGCGATCGTGCGCTCGCCCATCATGCCGAATCTTTTTATTCTGCCGGCGGGAACACCTCCGCCGAATCCGGCCGAACTTCTTGCCTCAGTCCATATGAAGACCCTGCTCACGCAGTTACGCGAGCAGTATGACCATATCGTGATTGACACGCCGCCCACGCTGTCCGTTACCGATGCCGTCGTGCTCTCCACGCGCGTGGATACCGTTGTGCTGGTCATCCGCTCCGGCCAGACGACGAAGACCGCGCTGCGCCGCGCCCGTGATCTGCTCCTGCAAGTCAACGCTCGCGTCGCCGGTGTCTTGCTCAACGCAGTGGACTTGTCCTCACCGGATTACTACTACTATTACGAGTACCGGCAGAAATACGGTGGCAGTTACTATTCCGAGGACGGTGTGAGCACCTCCAAGGAAGAAAGCGCTCGTCAGGCTTCGACCGGCAGCGTGTAGTTCGGGCCCGCTACAGTCAACTGCTTTCTCGTGCCATGGATTTGGACCTGCCAAAAAAGCGGCGCTACATCTTGATGGGCCTGGCCGGCGTGGTCCTCTACTCTGGACTGGCTACGCGTGAGTTTCTTGGTTGGTTCCTTTCCACCCACAGCCGCGGGACTTCTTTGCTGTGGGCAGCGCGCCTGGTGCCGGAGAATGCGGCCTACCACAACCAGCTCGGCCGTTATCATCTATTGGTGGAAGGCAACCTGGAGGCAGCCCTACGGGAGCAGCAGACCGCGGTTCGCCTTAACCAGTATGACTCGGATTACTGGTTTGACTTAGCCCGTACACGCCAGGTCATGGGCGACGTTGAGGGGCAGGCGACCGCTGTGCAGAGGGCGCTGGCGGCCGAGCCGACGCGTCCGGACGCCGCCTGGCAGGCGGGCAATTTCTTTCTTCTGCGGGGAGAGAACTCACAGGCGCTGCGCGCATTTCGGGTTGTATTGGAAAACGACCCGCAAATGGCGCCGGCTGCGCTCGAGATGTGCTGGCGTGTAACTCACGACGTCAACGAGTTACTGCGGTCCGCGCTGCCACAACAGCCCGAAGTTTATTTGCTTTTCATCGAGTTCCTGGCGTCGCGCAAGGAACCCGCGGCTGCACACGAGGTGTGGTCGGCCTTAGCCAGTCTGGGGCAGCCGTTTGAGCCCAGGCGCGGGCTGGAGTACATCAACTACCTGCTCCGCAACGGAGATGCGGAACATGCCGCGCAAGCGTGGCAGCAAATGGCGTCCCTGACCGGATTGACCGCCTACTTGCCCAACCAAAACCTGATTGTGAATCCGAGTTTCGAGTTGGACGTGCTGAATCAGGGGTTTGATTGGCGCTACGCCCAGCAGCCTTACGTCACGCTGCAGCTGGATGCAAACGAGTTCGTTAAGGGAAACCGGGCGCTGGCCGTGCACTTCGACGGTCACGGCGTGAATGATGCCGGAATTTACCAACTCATCCCGGTGCGAGCAAACACAGAGTACTCGTTCTCGGCCCGGTTCAAGACTGAGAATCTCGAAGGTGCAGGCGGGCCACGACTGGTGGTACAGGACGGTTACAGCAACGCCGTCTACTTCAGCTCAGAAGATTTGTTGCACGCTGGCAGTTGGCATCAGGTGAATGGAAGTTTTGCCACGGGCGACCAAGCGAAGCTCGTGGTGCTGCGACTCTTGCGCGTCCCGGCGAACAACGCGATCCGCGGCACCCTGTGGCTGGACGATTTTCTTCTGGCGGAGAAAACAGGAGGCGCATCGCGATGAGGGCCGCCGCCGCATCCCGCGACATTCTGGACCCGCATCAACCGGCGCTGCAACTGCTGCCGGCGCGGCAGAATGCGTTGCTGTACGGCACGTTCGGCCTGCTGCTGTTTGGACCGTTGGCGTTCGGGGCGGTGGAGCCGTGGGCCATCCTGGTGGTGGAACTGGGCACGGTTGCGCTGGTGTGCCTGTGGGCCTGGCAGCAGGCGGGAGCGGCGGAGTGGCAGGTGCGTACGAACCCGCTGTTTCCGCCCATGCTGGCGTTTGCGGCAGTGGTTCTCGCCCAGTTCGTCTTCGGCGTCAGCGCCTACCGTGCGGCAACGCTTTCCGCGGCCCTGCTCTACTTTGCGTATGCCCTGCTGTGTTTTCTGGCGGTGCAGTGCGTGCGGCGCGCAGTGGATATAGCCACGGTGGCGCGATTGTTGTCCGTCTACGGAATTGTGCTGGCGCTTTTTGCCACGCTCCAGAACCTGACCTATAACGGCAAGCTTTATTGGTTGAGGACACCGCGCTCGGGGGGATGGATTTTCGGGCCTTACGTCAATCACAACCACTACGCTGGGCTGATGGAACTGCTGCTGCCGGTGCCGCTGGTGCTCTGCCTCAGCCGACGGGTGGCGGAAGGGCCAAAGATTCTACTGGGTTGTGGTGCGGTACTGATGGCAAGCACGGTCTTTCTCTCCGGCTCGCGGGGAGGGATGGCGGCACTCACGGTGCAGGTGTTGCTGCTGGCGATCTATCTGGGCACGCGCCGCAAGAGTCCGCGGACGGCCTTGGCGCTGGGCGGATTCGCGATGGCTGCGGCGACATTGGTGATTTGGCTGGGCGGCAGCACGGTTGCGGATCGCCTGGGCACGATCCACACCGAGGCGAAGACGGAACTGACCAGCGGCGTTCGCGGCAGCATTGTGCGCGATGGCCTCCACATGGTCCGCCAGCGGCCGTTACTCGGCTGGGGTCTAGGCGCATTTCCCACCGTTTACCCGCAGTTTCGCAGTTTTTATACCAACCTGTTTGTGAACGAAGCCCACAACGACTACGTGCAACTGCTGGTGGAAACGGGAGTGCTTGGCTTGGCCGCGGCGTTGTGGTTTTTGTGGGCGCTCTACCGGCGGGGATTGATGAAGCTGAGCGAAACGCATCTCGGCACCAATGGTGCGGTGGCACTGGCGGGGCTGCTGGCTTGCTCCGGAATTCTGGTGCACAGCTGGGTCGATTTCAACTTGCAAATCCCCGCCAACGCTGCGTTGTTTTACGTTTGCGCCGTGCTGGCGGCCGCCGATCCCCTGACCGAATCCCATCGCGGCGCATCGCACTCCAAGCCTGCAGCGCGCGTCGTCAGCTAATCGAATCGTTCCCTTTCGGCCACAACTACCTTATTCTAAGCACTCCGGTTGGCCGCAATCCACGGAAGAAGAAGGCCGGGAGCAGGTGCAATGGAAAATCCTCTTAAACTCAAACGCATTCATCACGTGGAACTGTGGGTGGGCAACGCCAAGCAGTCGGCGTACTACTACCGCAAGGCGTTCGGATTTTCGCAAGTCGCCTACACCGGACTGGAGACGGGCCAGCGCGCCGCGACTTCTTACGTTCTGGCACAAGGCAAGGCGCAGATGGTACTCACGTCGCCCCTGGAATTGGACCACCCGGCGGCGGAGTTCATGCGCAAACATGGCGACGGGGTGCGGGACATTGCGCTGGAAGTCGCCGACGCCGAGACCGCGTTTCGCGAAGCGGTACGCCGCGGTGCCAAACCATTTTGTGAGCCCGAGGTATTGCAGGATGAGCACGGCTCGGTATGCCGCGCGGCGGTGCACACCTATGGCGACACCATCCACTCCTTGATTTCCTACCAGGGTTACAAAGGACCGTTTCTTCCGGGCTTCACCGCTGCGCCGGTGGCGGGCGAAGGCGCGGGCATTCTGCGCATTGACCATATCGTGGGGAACGTGGAACTAGGCAAGATGAAGTACTGGGCTGACTGGTACAGCAATGTATTCGGCTTCAAGCGCTATATCACGTTTGACGACAAAGATATTTCGACGGAATACAGCGCGCTCATGAGCATCGTCATGTCCGACGACTCGCACGCGGTCATGTTCCCCATTAACGAGCCGGCGGGTGGGCGGCACAAGAGTCAGATCCAGGAGTATCTGGAAAGCAATTTCGGGCCGGGAGTGCAGCACATCGCCCTGGCGGTGCGCGATGTGGTGGATACCGTGAGTCGTCTGCGCGCCAACGGGGTAGAGTTTCTGAGCGTGCCCGATACCTACTACGAAGCGCTGCCGGGTCGTGTCGGCGACATTTTGTTGCCGGACATGGCACAGCAGATCCGGAAGCTGGGCGTGCTGGTGGATAAGGACGCCGAGGGCCACCTGCTGCAGATTTTTACCAAGCCGGTGGAAGACCGTCCCACGCTGTTCTATGAGATCATCGAGCGGCACGGGAGCCGCGGTTTCGGCAAGGGCAATTTCAAAGCGCTGTTTGAATCGATTGAGCGCGAGCAGGGGCTGCGGGGCAACCTCTAATGGCACAGAAAAAACGACGCGCGGCGAAGGATGTGTTGCGGTACCAGTCGGGCTTCGGCAACGAATTCGCGACGGAGGCGCTGCGGGGCGCGCTGCCGGTGGGCCAGAATTCTCCACAGAAGCCGCCGCTCGGTCTCTATACCGAGCAGTTGAGCGGCAGCCCGTTCACCGCACCGCGTGCCAGCAACCGGCGTTCGTGGTTGTATCGCATCCGGCCTTCGGTGATGCACGAGCCCTTCACGCCAGTAAAGGAACAGGGGTTGCTGCGGGCGACGCCGTTCGATGAGGTTCCCGCAACGCCGAACCAGTTGCGCTGGAGCCCATTTGAGATTCCGAAAAAGGCAACGGATTTCGTGCAGGGCTTGCGAACTCTGGCGGGGAATGGCGACCTCAGCCTGCACAGCGGGTTCGCCATCCATATTTACACCGCCAATACGTCCATGAAGGACCAGTTTTTCTACGATGCCGATGGCGAGTTGCTGATCGTGCCGCAGTTGGGGCGGCTTCGGATTCACACCGAACTGGGCGTGCTCGAGGTTGCGCCGTGCGAGATTTGCGTGGTTCCGCGCGGCATCAAGTTTCGCGTTGTCCTGCTGGACCAGGAAGCGCGCGGCTATATCTGCGAAAACTACGGTCAACCCTTCCGTTTGCCCGAACTCGGGCCGATTGGCGCCAACTGCCTGGCCAACACGCGTGATTTTCTGACCCCGGTGGCCGCCTATGAAGACCGCCGCGGACGCTTTGAAGTGGTGAACAAGTTTCAGGGACGGCTGTGGCGAGCGGAGTTTGATCACTCCCCGCTGGACGTGGTGGGCTGGCACGGAAATTACGCCCCCTATAAATATGATTTGAGCCGCTTCGCCACCGTCGGGTCGATCAGTTTCGACCACCCTGATCCTTCGATTTTCACGGTGCTTACCGCACCTTCGGAACTGGCGGGCACAGCGAATGTGGATTTCGCCATTTTCCCGCCGCGCTGGCTGGTGGCGGAGCACACGTTCCGCCCGCCGTGGTTTCACCGCAACTTCATGAACGAATTCATGGGCCTGATTGTGGGCCAGTATGATGCCAAAGCGGAAGGCTTTTTGCCCGGCGGGTGCAGCTTGCACAACTGCATGTCGGGCCACGGTCCCGACAGCGTGACGTATGAGCAGGCGATCGAGGCCAAATTGGAACCGCTGCACCTGACCGGCACCATGGCGTTTATGTTTGAGACCCGTTTTGTGTGCCGGCCAACGAAGTACGCGATGGACACGGCCGAGTTGCAGCACGAGTACTACGAGTGCTGGCAGGGACTGAAGAAACATTTTCGCGGATAAGATGGAAACAGGTTCTTTTCCACCCATGTCCACCGCCCGAGAAGCAGCCCGGCCGCGATCCGTGCCGGGATCGCTGCGCGCCCTCTGCTCCGGACTGGTGGACTACGCCGGCACTTTCCCTCCGTCCAAACTAACGCTGGAAGCTGCGGCGCGGGATTTCGCAGGTCAGGCGCTGGGCGAGCACCGCTGGATGCTGGGTCGATTTGTGGTCCCGGTGGCGCAACTGGGTGGGTTGGAAGCGGTGGTCGCGAAGTCTGAGTCCGCTCTGAAGTCCTGGCCGCTGACGGTCTTGCTGACGGCCGAACAGTCGCTGATCGACCGGCTCGGGCAAGCCTTGGCGGGCCGGGGAGAAATCAGCGCGCGTTTGCGGATTGAGAGTGCAGAGATCAAGCTGGTGTCCATGCAGCAGGTGACGGACATCAGTAGCGCGTTGCCACGCGAGCTGCCCGTTTATTGCGAACTGGCGGATTTGACCGATCCCGGACCGTGGCTGGAAGCGATCCGGTATGCGGGCTGGCGGGCGAAGGTTCGTACCGGAGGCGTGACCGCGGAAATGTTCCCCTCGCCGGGGGCGATGGCCAGGTTCCTCGTGGAGTGCAGCCGGCGCCGCCTCGCGTTCAAAACCACGGCCGGGCTACACCATCCCGTTCGCGCCGAACACCGTTTCACGTATGAAGCCGACAGCGCGTGCGGCATCATGCACGGCTTTCTGAATGTGTTTCTGGCAGCGGCGTTTGCCCGCGAAGGGTGGACGGAGGAAAAGTTGACCGCATTGCTGGAGGACCAAGACGCCGGCAATCTGAGCTTTGCGGACGAGGGCGCGCGCTGGCAGTCGCACTTCATCAGCACCGCCCAACTGGCGGCTACACGGCAGGAATTCGCCACGTCGTTCGGCTCCTGCTCGTTTTCCGAGCCGGTGCATGACCTGCAAGAGTTGGGGCTGCTCTAGTTCTCACACATGCGAACGAACGAAACCCACGACGCCTCGATTGCAAGCTGGGTGAACTCTGCCGGGCAGCATTCGGAGTTTCCGTTGCAGAACCTCCCGCTGGGGATTTTCCGGCGGCGCGGCACGCGGGAACTGCCGCGGGTGGGAGTGGCCATCGGGTCGGAAATTCTTGATCTGGGAGCTGCTGCGGAACAGGGCTGGCTGCGCGATGTGGACAAGGGCACACAGCAAGGATTGCGCGCGACCAATCTCAATGGGCTGATGGCCCTGAACGCCAGTAGTAGGGCTGCATTGCGGCTGGCGCTACACCGCACTCTGCGCGGAGATGCGCCGCGCCCGCTGCAGCAGAATGCAGAACGCTGTCTGGTGGCGCAAGCGGAAGCGGAAATGTTTCTTCCGGCGCGCATCGGGGACTACACCGACTTCTACGCTTCGCTGCATCACGCGACTAACGTGGGGCGGTTGTTTCGTCCGGACAATCCGTTGCTCCCGAATTACAAGCACATGCCGATCGCCTATCACGGGCGGTCGTCGTCCCTCGTGATTAGCGGAACGCCGGTGACGCGGCCGCGCGGCCAGCAACGGGTGGGCGAGAGTGATCCGGTGTTTGGCCCGAGCCGGCGGCTGGATTACGAGCTGGAAGTGGGCATGTTTGTGGCCGAGGGCAATGCGCTCGGCAGTTCGATTGCCGTAGACAAAGCCGAGTCCCATCTCTTCGGATTTTGTCTGGTGAATGACTGGTCGGCGCGGGATATTCAGGCTTGGGAATACCAGCCGCTGGGGCCTTTTCTCGGAAAGAATTTCGCGACAACCGTTTCCCCGTGGGTGGTGACGACGGAAGCGCTGGCGCCATTCCGCGTACCGGCCCAGGCGCGGGCGGCGGGAGATCCGACACCGCTGGCCTACTTGCTGAGCGCGCAGGATCAGGCGCACGGCGGAGTGGATGTGCAACTGGAAGTGTGGCTGGCGACGCCCAGAATGCGGGAGGAGCGAGCCCCGGCTTTCCGGTTGAGTGCGGCAAATTTCCGCTCGATGTATTGGACTCCGGCGCAAATGGTGGCGCACCACACCTGCAATGGATGCAATCTGCAGCCCGGTGATCTGCTGGCCAGCGGAACGGTTTCGGGAGAGGCGCGGGATTCGTGGGGGAGTCTGCTGGAAATCACGCGGTCGGGGCGCGAACCGGTGGTGCTGCCCAATGGCGAGTCGCGAACCTTTTTGGAAGAGGGCGATGAAGTGGTGCTGCGCGGAGCGTGTGCCGCGCCTGGGTTGGCGCGGATTGGCTGGGGCGAGGCACGCGGAATGATTGTGGCGGCGCGCGGTTGAGCGCGAGAGCGATCATGGGAGTGCCGCCCCTCACGGGCTAAAGTGCGTGCGTGAGAACTTCAGTCGTCCCTCCGGGACTTGCTCGGTGGTCCCACTTTCCCCCGGCGCTGAAGCGCCGGGCTATTGGCAGACGCCCCTCCGGGGCTGATTTCAGCAGTTCTCGTCCCAACATCTCCAACGAGAGAGTAGTTCTCA
>JBGQDM010000028.1:0-31831 GCA_041495845.1 Terriglobia bacterium
CCGCCTTTACACCTCCGCCCGCAAAATGTTAATCTCAAATACGTTACCAAGAAAAAAATCGAGACAGGAGTGCATCAGGTTAGTGTTAGCCAGAGAGCAAAAACAATCTGTCATTGATCAGCACCGCACGCACGAGACCGACACGGGCAGCCCGGAAGTTCAGATTGCGCTGCTCAGCGAGCGGATCGGTCAGTTGACGGAGCACTTCAAAACGCACCAGAAGGACCACGGCTCGCGCCGCGGCCTTCTCATGATGGTCAGCAAGCGCCGCAGCCTGCTCGACTACCTCAAGAAGTACGATTCCGAGCGTTACAAAGCCGTGATTTTGAGACTCGGTATCCGCAAATAGAGGCGGCCGGGAGGGGCCGGGGAGCGTGTGCTCTCCAGTCCCAGCAAGCGGCCACATGGTTCACGGAAAATGTTTTCCGGCCGGCTGCATTCCCGCCAAGGTGCGTCATTACAGTGCGTAACCAAACCCTGCGTCAACCGAGGGTAAAGACCGCTCGCTGGCCCGCGCCTCCCGCGATCCGCGAACGTGTTCTCCTGCCAAAAAGGAAAATGTCGCGATGAAACAGGAAGTGAGTTGTCACCTCAGCGGCGGTAAAACCATCCACTTTGAAACCGGCAAATTGGCCAAGCAGGCGCATGGCTCAGCCGTGGTTCGTATTGGCGATAACATTGTCCTCGCCAGCGCCGTCGCCAACGCCGATCCGCGCGAAGGCATTGATTTCTTTCCCCTCACGGTGGATTACCGCGAATACACCTACGCCGGCGGACGCATTCCCGGCGGCTTCATCAAGCGCGAAGGCCGCATGAGTGAGCGCGAAGTGCTTACCTGCCGCCAGATCGATCGCCCTATTCGTCCGCTGTTTCCTGAAGGCTTCCGCTGCGAAACCCAGGTGATTGCGTTTGTGCTCTCGGCGGACACAGAGAATGACCCTGACGTCATCGGCATCAACGCCGCCTCGTGCGCGCTCACGCTTTCCGACATTCCGTTTCATGGGCCGGTGGGCGCGGTGCGGGTTGGCCTGGTGGATGGAAAGTTCGTCACCAATCCCACCTACTTGGAAGCACGCGAGGGCCTGCTCAACATCATGGTGGTCGGCTCGGCCGATGCCATCGTGATGATCGAAGCCGGATCGAAAGAAGTAAAAGAAGAAACCGTAGTGGACGCGATTGACTTCGCTCACGCCGAGATCAAGAAGATTTGTGCGGCCATCAGCGAACTGCGCGATAAAGCCGGCAAGCCCAAGCGCGAAGTGGTGGCGCCGGTCTTCGACGATGCTTACTACAACGACTTGAAGTCACGCATCGGTGCGCGCCTGGCGGAGTGCATGGATACGCAGAAGCATCCCAAAGCGGAGAGCTATGGGCTGGTCAAAGCACTGAAGAAAGAACTGCAAGCCGCCATTCCAGAAGACGACAAAGCCGCACACGCCAAACTCAAAGAGTATTACGAAACCCTGCGCGAACGCATGTTCCGCGAGCAGGTCAGCGAAGGACGTCGCCGTCCGGATGCGCGTGCCTTCGATGAAATCCGCAACATCTCGATTGAAGTGGGCTTGCTGCCGCGTACGCACGGTTCCGCCGTCTTTACCCGCGGCGAAACTCAGGCGCTGGTCACCACCACGCTCGGCACTTCCGACGACATGCAACGCCTGGAGCAGTTCGAAGGCGAAACCAAACGTCGCTTCTATCTTCATTACAACTTCCCTCCGTTCAGCGTGGGCGAAGTCGGGTTCATGCGGGGAGCGGGGCGGCGCGAGATTGGGCACGGAGCGCTGGCGGAGCGCGCGATTTCGGCGGTGTTGCCGACGCTAGAGCAATGGCCGTATGCCATGCGCGTCGTCTCCGACATTCTGGAATCGAACGGATCGTCGTCGATGGCCAGTGTGTGCGGTGCGTCGCTTTCACTGATGGATGCGGGCGTACCGCTGACGGCAGCGGTGGCGGGCGTGGCCATGGGCTTGGTGAAGGAAGGCGACAAGTACGCCATCCTTACCGACATTGCCGGCGCGGAAGACCACTACGGCGACATGGACTTCAAAGTTGCCGGCACCAAGGATGGCATCACCGCCCTGCAAATGGACATTAAAGTTGCCGGCATCACCGCGCAGATCATGCGGGAAGCGCTGGAGCAGGCACGGCGCGGACGGCTGTTTATTCTCGACAAGATGAATGAAGTGATTTCCGGCGCGCGCGAACAAGTCTCGAACCACGCGCCGCGTTTCTACACGCTGCACATTCCGACCGACAAGATCCGCGACCTGATTGGGCCGGGCGGAAAGATGATCCGCTCGATCATTGAGCAGACGGGTGTAAAGATTGACGTTGAGGATTCGGGCAAAGTGAACGTGGCGTCGAGCGACCAGGAGCAGGCGGCGAAGGCGCTGCAGATTATCCGCGACCTGACGGCGACGGCGGAAGTGGGCAAGACGTATCTGGGCACCGTGACGCGGCTGGCGGATTTTGGCGCGTTCGTGGAAATTATTCCAGGCACGGACGGCTTGCTGCACATCAGCGAAGTGGCCGAGCACCGCATCAAGGACGTGCGCGACGAACTGAAGGAAGGCGACCAGGTGCAGGTGAAAGTGCTGGCGGTGGAAGGGAACCGCATCCGGCTGTCGCGGAAGGCGATTTTGCAGGAGCAGCGCGCCAAGATGGGCGGAGCTCCGGTGCCGGAAGCGGTGGCGGCGGTTGCTGCGCCGGCTCCGGCGGGATCGCTGACGATTGAAGGCGGCGCGGACTTCGAAGAAGAAGGCGAGCCGAACTTCAACCGGGTAGACGGAGGGGCGCCAGCTGCGCCCCGCGGAGACCAGGCTCCGGATCGTGGCGCACCACCGCGCAGTGGCGATAGCGGTGCGCGTCGGCGTCGTCCTGGCGGTGGTGGTGGACGCGGTGGGCCACGCGGCGGTCGCGGTGGTGGCCGTGGGCCGGGCGGCGGTGGCGGTGGAGGACGGGGAAGGTTCTGAGTCGCCACGGATTGCACGGATGAACACGGATTCACAGAAAGGCTGCCAGCGATGGCGGCCTTTTCTTTTTGCTTGCGGATGACCGATTGAAGCAGTCAGATTGGGGAAGGCGATCGCGGATTTCAGATTGCAGAAGTGAGGGCTAAGAGGGTGGCAGCATGAAATGGAAGAAGGCTTTCGGTATTGGGATCGTGATTGCGGTGGTGGGTCATTCGATCGTGATCTCACGGCTGGGGTCGTCGCTGTTTATCTTTCCGGGAATCGTTGGTCATTTTCTGATCACCGGCGTGCACGGAGGGATGGGAATCCTGGAATGGATCGCAGATCTCGCGGAAATCATGATCAATGCTGCGATGTACGGATTGCTGATCGTGGGCGGCTTCCGGCTGGCGGGGCTGGTCAGAGGGCGGCGCAATCCCTAAGGAGTTCCGATGCTTGCCATTCGCGCGGCAGAACTGCTACTGACTGTTTTCGAAAAGGAGTAACAATGCAAAAGCGCAAACTTGGAAAAAGCAATCTTGAAGTGTCGGCCATCGGCCTCGGCTGCATGGGAATGAGCTTCGGGTATGGTCCGGCTGCGGACAAAAAGGAGATGATCTCTCTGATTCGGTCGGCCGTCGAACGTGGCGTAACGTTCTTCGACACCGCCGAAGTTTACGGTCCTTTCACCAACGAGGAACTCGTGGGCGAAGCGCTGGCTCCGTTGCGCGCGAAAGTGGTGATCGCCACCAAGTTCGGGTTCAAGCTTGATCCGAACACGGGCAAACAGGCCGGCCTGGACAGCCGTCCAGAGCATATCAAGGAGGTCGCCGAAGCCTCGCTCAAGCGGCTCAAGACCGAGGTCATCGACTTGTTCTATCAGCACCGCGTCGATCCCAATGTGCCAATCGAAGACGTTGCGGGCGCGGTAAAGGACCTGATTCAGCAAGGCAAGGTCAAGCACTTCGGGCTTTCTGAAGCGGGAGTGGAAACAATCCGTCGCGCACACAAAGTTCAGCCCGTCGCGGCGCTCCAGAGCGAATACTCACTTTGGTGGCGAGAACCTGAGGCCGAAGTCCTACCGACACTCGAGGAACTCGGCATCGGGTTCGTTCCATTCAGCCCGTTGGGCAGGGGCTTCCTCACCGGCAAGATCAGCGCAGACACGCAGTTCGACAAGGGTGACTTCCGCAACATGGTTCCTCGGTTTACGCCGGAGAACCGTAAAGCGAATCAGGCGTTGGTGGATCTGATGGGCAAATTCGCGCAACAGAAAAAGACGACGCCCGCGCAGATCGCGCTGGCCTGGCTGCTGGCACAAAAGCCGTGGATCGTTCCGATCCCGGGTACGACGAAGCTGCATCGACTCGAAGAGAACATCGGGGCCGCTGCCGTCGAACTTACGCGCGAAGATCTCCGGCAGCTGGAAACCGCAGCCTCAAAGATCTCGGTGCAAGGTGCTCGTTACCCCGAAGAACTGCAGAAGTTGGTGGGGCGGTGAGTAACAACAGATGACGACAGGCGAGGCCACCCGCCAAAAAACGGGGCACCCAAGGAGTGGCGGGGCTAGCAAAAGGTAAGGGCGGGTCACCCGCCCACCCGTCCGGGCCGCTCACCAACCGAACTGCCCCACTCAAGCCAAAAGAGGGCTTGAGTGGGCCACCCGCCTCTCTGGCAAAACCAACGGTGCCAAAACACCGCCGGGAGAAGTTTGCCCTTGACTGCGCCTTCGCTCTTATCGAGGGCCACCCGCCGCGCGACGTCAAGGTACCTGCCCCCCAAACCACTTGCCCTCAAGCAGTTCCTTGAACCGCACAACTCCACTGGACTCAATGTCGTCCAGCTGCTCCCCGTCACCAGTAAGAGTTTCGACGAAGTACTGCAACTTGTCCACAGGAAATAACCTGTCGATCATTTGGCGAGGGTCAGCGCTCCACGCAAAACCGGCTGGGTACAGAAAGTTGAGGGCTTGGGCGAGCTTCTTTCGACTTTTGCCAATGTATCTTAGCCAAAAGTCTTGCTCTGTCTCCTTGTCCACAGCGGAATTGTCTGCCCACTTCCGGAATGCCCACGCATCACCTGCTGTGATGTCCACTTTGTCGGCCTCTACATTCTTGCCATAGCGATGCCTCATACGTTCCATGAAAGCCTCTTTCAGATTTCCGGGGTCAATGTGTTTGAAATCAGTAAGTATCTTGTTGCGGTCTCTGTTTTCTGTATACTCCAACAGCCGAAATGCGAACGTATCGTCCGCAGCACGTTTCATAGCACCGACGAGGATCTCTTGAGCTCTGAAACTTTGAGAAAACCTTTGTGCGGATTCGAATACGATGTTTACTGCCCGCGATGCCTCACCGATGTTCTCCAAATCATACGTGTAATCTGTCGCCCGGCTCGCAACGACGTAGGCCATCCACTCAACAGCGCCATCGTTAAGACGCGCTTGCACGGAACGGCCCAGTTTCCACAAACAATCCGTTCTCTTTGAATGATGTTTAGGTATCTCCTCCAGCACCCCTTTAAAAATCTGTTCGCAAGCCGTTTCACTGTTTGCTTGATTTAAACGCGCGACAGTTCGAGAGAGTTCGGCCTCGCTAAACATGTCCTCAGAAACCGCCGCTCGGAAGTAGATTGAGAAGTAGTCTGAACTACAGATCCTTTTTTCTTGCTCAGCAATGTCTTCGTTCGTTGGGCGCACCATGCTATGTGTTGAAAACCCTTCTTTGCTTCCCTCGACGAAGCGAGGAAAAAGCAAACTGAGAATTTCTCTGAAAGCCTGGGGCGCTGCGGACTGAGCTAGCTCACCTTCCAACTTAATGAAAAACTCCAAATGTTCTTTTTCTTTACGTTTGTCAGAGACGTATCGACCTTTTGCCCAAGAGTCATCGCCGTACGTTAGAACATTGGGGCTTCGGCGAACTAGTTGGTATGCGGTCGGTGCAAACCGGCGAATCGTTTCGATTCCGATCAGGTCTAGGATATTCACTTCCCCGCCGATGATGCGGGCAGAAGCACTCAAATCATTCAGCAATAGGCCGGTCTTTCGAAGATTCGTGCAGATGTCTGACAGTGACCCTTGCCACATGTGCTTTAGGAGCTCACCAAACTTCTTCTCATCTGTGCCCAGAAACCAGTTGTTATTGCTTGCGGATCTCTTTACCCGATCCTGAAAAAGTCTTCCGATCATGTCCGGATCGGGAGGTGCGAGATTCACGCTTACAGGGAAGAAGTTTTCAAGATAGCTGTAACTGAGTGTTCCACCTGAAGATAGCTGTTTCCTTATTTCCTCTTCGCTGAACGCGCATATGAACGTGACGTTTGGGATTGAGGAGGCACCGCGCAGGACTTTCAACAATATCAAAAGCTCGTCTCGCTGCATCCGGTCGACTTCGTCCAGCAATACCACGATAGGCAACGGCACGCGCGCAAGCGTGTCTCTTAGTTCCTCAATTTCCTGTTGTTGCGACTGTGCAGGCAGAATCTCCTTCAGTCCCGTTAAGTATGAAACAGACCCGCTTATTGTGCGTGCGTAAGCAGTTGCCCGCTTCTTAAGCTGAGGAATGTAGAAGGTGTGTTTGCATTCGGTGGCTATATCTCTAAATAAATCGACCGCAAGCGTTTGGTCGGAACCAGGTAGCCATGCGCTGAATGAGACAACGATGGCACGCCGTTCCAGACTCCGTCGCAGCAGCCTTAGGACGGAGCTCTTTCCATCGCCTAACCCACCAAGCAAAGCAATGATCGGAGTCCTTTGCACAAATATGTGTTCCGCCAGCAACTCTACAACTGAGGTGCGGCCAATGATATCGTTGTCCCATTCGTGGATTGGGTCATCACTGCTGGAGGCTTGCCACTGAGCTTCGAGCGAGGCGTCGCGGTACTGGGTAGGTATATTCAGTGGAGGCAAGCTGCGCGCTGATCTCTTACGAGCAGTTGTACTCTGGGAGCGCCACAGCTCGAACGCGATGAGAGCAGTCAACAATAATGCCAGCGGAAACGCACTTGTCACAGTTGGCGGTGCAGTCCGTACGAGTCTAATGGTTAGGAGCGCGGCTAATATCGTGGTAAGGCTCACGATTCCAGCCCACCATGCGCGCATATAACGCCAGCCAGCTCCGACGGCCCAGACTCCTATAGCAGTACCTAAAACCATACACAAAGCTCTGAACTCTAACCCGTATGCAGCTACGCCATCAAATGGAACTGCCGCCCACTTCCTTCGGATCATTGGGACAAAAACGCTGTCTAGCCAGATCAGGTGGATTGAAATTGCGGCCAAACATCCAAAGGCGCAGCCTGCTACCAGACGTCGCCACTGAGCAGCTGCAACCCGGCTTCCAGAGCTTGCCCACCAAGCCACTAGACTTCTAAAGTGGGCCGAAATTGACGGCAAGGAAGCAAGCACGTTGGGGGGCCTCAAAGCAGAATTCTTAAGCGAATCGTTATCCACAGGAAACCCGATTGGCTGGTGGCCCACTCAAGCCGTCTCTTGGCTTGAGTGGGGCAGTTCCGCTGCTGGACCCTGCTTTCCCGTCGTTCGTTCGCGCATCCGTGCAGTCCAGTCGCATTCAATCTCCATTCGTCCTTCAGCGCCGCTAGTGTACTTCAGAAAGTCCGGAGCCGCGTCGGACCTGCTCGACCGAACCTAGACGATCTCGAACGCGTTGTGCGCTGGGCTCGCCCTGGTCACCTTGACCTGCTCGACCGATGAGCCAAGAGCCCGTGTGATTTCCCCAGTCGGAAGGGGAGACGCAGCCCCGATGATTACCTCCACCAGTTGAAGCCCGTCGCAGAAATCGAAGAATTCCTCCTCCAAGTCTGTCCACACTCGGATTTCCTTTTCGTATTCCCAGAAGCGGTACTTGGTGTAGAGCATCCGGTCTACTATGGGCCGTCTTTGCTCCTCGTCCATGGAAAGAAGATTCTTCGGGAGCGGCAGGGGAGCGTCTATGTATTCAACCTTCTTGGCCTGTGGTTCCCCCTGCCGGGAGGGGGGAACGTCGAAGCCAAGACACAACCCTCTGTGGTTATCGCTGTAGTGCGACCAAATCACCGGATCATTCCAACCCGCACTAAAACAGAGCAGCCCGTACCGCTCAGCTAGCTCATCCCGAGTTCTGAGAAACACGGTTCGGTGACTGGCATTCGTGAGATCGTAGGGGCGCAGCTCAAACGGGTCGTTGAGTTCGCTAATTCTCGTTCTTCTCAGCCGTCTCTCGTAGAGGCTTTTGAGACCATACTTTTGATTCAAAAACTTGTAAGCAGGCATGATTACAGACCATTCTATCTGCGGAGTTCCACTGCTGGACAGAGCCTGCCGGCTGCTCGTTCCCGCAACTGCGGCGGACGCGCTCCAGCCCGGCCTCGAACGTTTGCTTGTTTGCGGCCGCCGTGAATAAAGGACGACGATGGTCGCAACCGAAGGTCACGAAGTGGGTCTGGCCGGATTGGTGAAATCGTTTCAGTCCCCAAGGCACGAAGGCCAGCTTACGCCGCGAGAACAACCCCACTCAAGCCAAAAGACGGCTTGAGTGGGCCACCCGCCCGGGTAGCACCCGGCAGAGTGAATTAGGCCAACGTCGCGTCACAAGATCACAGAAGTAGCTTGCGCCGCCGCCGCCACTGTAGCGGCCATTGCCGCCCTTGCACTCCACAGGGATTGGGCGCGGGCGGTTTCCATAATGTCCGTGTCACCAATCGTGATAGCACTTAACCCAGGACGATGTGACACTTTGACCGCAGCGGACTTCCACCACAAGAGCGTCGCAATCAATCCAGACAGACTAGCTATTATGTTCAGGACCAATTTAAAGGTGACCATTTCGTTGTGTCCTTCTTTCTTTGTCCGGCGGGTGGCCCAGCTTTCGCGCTTCATGCTAACCCTTGAGGGTGCCCCGTCCAAGCTTTGCTTGTGTGGGTTTTTTGCCGAGTCCGGGGCTACTTTTTCAATTCGGCATAGAATGCGAGCCATTCGCGGATACACTCAGAGAGTTTTTGAAATGAGCGGTGGGAAATCGCAGGGTTGCATTGACGTGAGCTTTTCGTTGGTGGAGTCATTTGCCGGGGGAGGAAAAGGATGAGCCCAGGGACGCGTCGGTTATCGCCATCACGAGTCGTTAACATCGAAGATCTGCGAGGCTTGGCGCGGCGACGGCTTCCCCGGGTGGTGTTCGGCTATTTGGATGGCGGGGCGGAAGGCGAAGTCACGTTGCGGGAGAATTGCCGGGCGTTTGAGGCGCTCACGTTCCGGCCACGGCACGCGGTGGCCTGCGGCGAATGTGATTTGCGCACGCGGGTTCTGGGTTGCGAACTTTCGTTTCCGGCGATACTCGCGCCCGTCGGCTACTCGCGATTGATGCATGCCAGCGGGGAAGTGGCGGCGGCGCGCGCCGCCGGGGAGGCCGGCACAGGCTACATTCTTTCTACGATTTCAGGCTACCGGCTGGAGGATGTGAAGGCGGCCACGCGCGGACCGGCGTGGTATCAGCTCTACCTCATGGGAGGTCGAGAGGCAGCGGAGGGCGCAATCGAACGGGCGCGACAGGCAGGCTTTCATGGCTTGGTGGTGACGATCGACTCGCCGGTTGCGGGGATTCGCGAAAGGGATTACCGCAACGGTGCGGCCGAGCTTCTCAGCGGCAGTTTGTTCTCGAAGATCCCTTTTGCGGGGCAGCTGCTTGGACACCCCGGCTGGCTGCTGCAATTTCTGCTGGATGGCGGAGTACCAAGGCTCGAAAACGTGGTGGTCCGAGGTGAGGGGCCGATGCGGCTGGTGGATGTGGCGGCGGCGCTGGCGAAGGCGGCGGTCACCTGGGAAGACTTGCGGTGGATCCAGCAGGCCTGGCAGGGGCCGATGGTGATCAAGGGAGTGCTTACCGGCGATGACGCCCGGCATGCAATTGATGCCGGAGCGGCGGCGATGGTGGTGTCGAACCATGGTGGCCGCCAGCTGGATGGCGTGTCGGCTACGCTGCGGGCGCTTCCGGAAGTGGTGGCGGCGGTGAATGGCCAGGCTGAGGTGCTGCTGGACGGCGGGGTCCGCCGGGGCAGCGACATTGTGAAAGCTCTTTGCCTGGGGGCGCGAGCGGTCCTGGTCGGTCGCGCGTATGCCTATGGGCTGGCGGCGGCGGGACAGTCCGGCGTAGCGAGAGCGCTGGAAATCCTGCGTGCGGATGTGGAGCGGACGCTGCGGCTGTTGGGCTGTTCGTCGGTCGCGAAGCTGGATGCGAGCTATGTGAGCGGGTCATGAGGAGCCGGCGGGCTAGGGCGCCCGCCCCACACAAGCCAGAATTGCAGAAGTTAGATTCGTTCACCAACTTGACAGGGCAGGTAGAGGACGGCCGAAAGCGGCCGTCCCCCCGCAAGCGCAAACGTTGCCCACCGATTATTTCTTATTTCGGCAGGTAGCTGAGATCAGCGCGGAACTCTGACATTTCGCTGACGATGTGGCGGCAGCTGCGGCGGAGCTGATCGAGAGCGCTGCTATCGCCGTAGGCTTCCTTCAGTGCGTCTTCCAGCTTCTTGTCCGGCGGTTCCATGTCGCCCCAAGTTGCGCGGTCGGTAATCAGAACGAACGTGGGGACACCACCACCGTTGGCCAGTGAGTACCAGCGGGAAGGCTTCACGGGGTAGTTGGTTTTCTGAATGGCAGAGTTGATTTTTTTGATCGCGTCGGTGAAGTCACCCAGGTGTTCCGGAATCACCGAGTAGTAGGCGCTGGTGCGCATTGCGGAGGGAGTGGCCGGCGGCTTGGTGAGGCTGAGGTCGTCCCGATAGACGTAATAGGCGGTGGTGGAACTCTCGGTGGAGGCGCCCATAGTCTTGGCGACGTCGGGGCCGTCAAGTTTATTGAAAGCGTCGCGAGCGTCCAAGTCCTTCCAGTTGTGGCCGGGGGAAGCCATCATGTAAGCGCCGGTGCGTTCGCCGGTGAGGACCTGCCAGACGTAGATTCGCCAGGTGTCCTTCTGGGCGGCGTGGAAAGCGGAGTGCGCCTTGCGGCCAGCTTCCCACTGCGCGACCATGCCGGCTTTGGCGGTGGTGACGTGAACTTCGGAAACCATCTGGGGCGAGGACTGAGCCACCGCCGCAATGGCGAGCAACAGTAGTGTTACCAACAAAACGGATTTGCGCATGTGATTCTCCTGACTGGGATGGGTGGGTTCGCGGGCGCCGCATGGCAGGCCGCGTTACGAAGACCCTCGCTAAGCAGGCGCAACCGTACGCCGCGCTAGACAAAATGTCAATTCGTGTTATGTGTTTCGCTTCGGTGGGTGTAGCTAGTGCAAGCTTGGAACGCAGAGATCGCGGGAAACGGCGGGACTTCCGGAAGTGCTTCAGAAGAACTTCCAACAGTCTTGCCCTTTCACGAAAAAAAGGCGGGCTATGAAGCCCGCTTCACACAGGCAAACCCGGTTCTTGCTATTGGCCTCCGCCAGCGGCTGCGTTCATCACCAGTGGCCGATTGAGTTCGAGGGTGAGTTCGGTGCCAGCGGGTAACACGGCTGAGCGCTTCTTGCTCAGCCAGTGCGCGGCAGTCGCGCCGCCGCCAACCGCACCGCCGATGACGGCACCGGCCGGGCCGCCAGCAATGGCGCCGATGATGATGCCGCCACCTGCGCCCATACCCATCTCGATGTTGTCTTTCTTGTCGCGGCCGCTGCCCTTGAATTCGCCTTCATTGTTGACGTCTGAGCCGCGACCCAGGCTGGTGTCCACCAGGCTGGCGTTGACGGCGAGACGTTCCCCGCCGGGCAGCACCACCGTGTGAGGAAACAGCGCAATCGTGGGGCGGCCCTGGATCCGGCGCTTCTCGCTGACGCGGCCCACCGCTCCCTGGACCGTGGCGCCCACCGGAATAATGGTTTTGCCGCCAAGCATGACCGCTTCCGTCACACGGCCGGTGAAGGGGTCGCCTTGGCGCGAGGTGAACGACGAGAGCGTGTTGTCCAGCTTGATTTTCAGGGTGGTGCCGACGGGCAGGGAAAGATCGGTTTGCGCCGACGCCGCCAGGGTCAGGGCCAGGATGCTGAGCAGCAATAACAACTTCTTCATGCTTCCTCCTCGGGGGTGGATGGTTCGGTTCGATGTCTTCATTTGGATGCTTCAACCTTGATGTCGCGGAGAATTTGAAGTACCGGCTCGATGGGCGCGCGATCATGCTGGTCCTCGCCGCGATAGATGGAGCGCACGATCTTCTGGCGGTCTACAACCAGGGTGGCCGGGTGGGCAATGTTGATGGCGTCGCGTCCCAGACGGTGATACAGGCCGTACGCTTTGGTGACGGAGCGGTCTTCATCGAGCAGAAAAGGGAAGCTGACGGGATTCTCCCGCAGGTACTTCTCCGGGTTCCAGACGCCAGCGCGTTTTTCAGCGGCGATGTAGATCAAGCTTCCTCCCGTAGCGGCAATGCTGTCTTTGAGCGGCTCCAACTGAGCCATCCGCAGGCGGCAGTTGGGTCACCAAGTACCCCGCAGGAATTCGACCACCAGCGGCCCGTGGGCCAGCGACGCTGACAGCGTGAACATGCCGGGCCGATTGGCGGCGGACAGGGAAAACTCCGGCGCGGGCTGGCCCACTTGCAGCGTGGCAGTGTGATCCTGCATCTCCTTGTGACTTTAGACCACGTTGGGGAGGGGAACAACGCAGAGGAACCAGCGGAGGTAAGGGGAAGACGGAATTCTTCGGCGACCGAGCAGATGAGGCCGTTCGGTTCCCATGGCACTCAACTTTGGCCCGCGGCCTGCCGTTGACTCCAGCAATCCTGCTGTCAACGAGCGTCCAGAATGTTGGAACACCTCCGCCCGCACTATGCCACGCAGTTCCGCTGCATCGGTTCCGACTGCGAAGACACCTGCTGCCATGGGCTCGACGTAGTGATCGACAAAACTGCCTACCAGAGGTTCCAATCGCATCCTGCCTTCCAGCCCCGCGTGGACGAGCACTTTGTCGTCATTACAAATCCCACGGACGCACAATATGCCCGCATTAAGCTCACCCCGTCCTTTACCTGCCCATTTTTTTCCGTCGATCGTCTCTGTTCCATCCAGCAGAAACAGGGCGAGTACTATCTGGCTGATATTTGTGCCAGCTACCCCCGGGTCACCCAGAAGATCGATGGGTTCAGTGAGACCGCCCTCCTTCTCTCCTGCCCGGAGGCTGCCCGATTAGTGCTGCTTAATCCAAGCCTGGTCTCGTTCGAGGAAACCACGCTCCCCCGGTACCATCGGTTCACACAAATGGTGGCTGGCCAGGCGGCGGAGGCCAACGGCAACCCCCATCAATACCTGTGGGACATCAGGGGTTTCACCCTCCTTCTGCTCTGCGACCGCGCCTACCCGGTCTGGCAGCGTCTTTTTATCCTGGGGATGTTCTGCAAGCGGCTGAACGAAATCACCGTCGCGCGTCAGCTCGGACTCGTACCGCACCTGCTCCAGGAATATTCCGAGATGATCGCCCAGGGCAGGCTCAGTTCTGCGCTGGAGGGCATTCCCGTTCGCTCGGCGCAACAGCTCGCGGTGGTCATCGAAATTGTCCATCGCTACCTCGAAATGGCAGACGCCAGCCATCTCCGCTTTCGCGAATGTGTCCAGGATTTTCTGCAGGGGATCCATCACCTTCCAACTTCTCCGCTCGAGGGCTGGGCCCGGTACTACGAGGAGGCGAATACCCGCTACTACCAGCCTTTCATGCAGAAGCACCCCTATATCCTGGAAAATTATCTGGTGAATCACGTCTTCCGCACGCGCTTTCCCTACGGTGTCGATTCTCGCGGGGAACTCAACGACCCGGTGACGGAATACGCTGTGATCTGCGTCCGGTACGCGGTGATTAAAGGGCTGCTGATCGGCATGGCGGGGCATTATCAAAATAAGTTTGGCGAAGCGCACGTCGTCAAGTTAATCCAGAGCTTTGCCAAAGCTGTCGAGCACGGCTCGAAGCTTCTGGGCGCGGGAACCCCGAGCCTGGCCAACGCGGATGGGATGGCCTTGCTGCTCAAGAATGATGAGTGACTCGGACTGCGGTCACGAACAACTCTTGGAAAGCCACGGCACGAGCACTGTCGCAGGGCATCGCCGGTAACCATGGCGCCTCGTCTGGGCAACGCGTTCGGCCGAACTGGCATCACGCGACTTCGTTACCCGCACTGTCCGGGAGAAATCCAACTTCCTGAAACAGGCATCTCAACAGTTACGGGAAAGACACGGGCCAACAGATGCAGGCTTGCCACCGAGGGGAGCGGCTTTCTATAATCTCAACACCGGAGCCAAGTCCTGCGGTACGACGCCTCGCCGGTGGAATGGGCGAGAGCCGCGGCAGATTCCGGTTTCCGCCAATGGCAGCGCATGGCCCTGGTGGGATGGTAAGGCTGGGCAGGACCGAGTCACCCGGCTGAACTAACGCCGCTATTTTCCCGGAGAATTCAGGAGCCCACGGATGAAGAAGAGTGTTGTGATTCTGGTCCTTGCCATCGCAGCTGTCGCAGTCGCACAAGATGCTGCCCAACCGCCGGCCCCCGCGGCCGCGTCACAGAAGAAAGAGATCAAGGACCCGGCCGAATACAACGCCTACGTCGCGGCGATCCAACAGCAGGACGCCAACGCCAAGATCAGCGGGCTGGAAGCCTTTCTGCAGCAGTATCCGAACACGGTGATGAAGGAAGAAACGCTGGAAGCGCTGATGGGCGCTTACCAGGGGACCAACAATATTGACAAGGTATTGGACGCGGCGCAACGCGTGCTGCAGGCCAACCCCAACAACATCCGGGCGCTGGCGCTGTTGGCGTATAACCATAGCGAACTGGCCAAAGCGGGAAAGAACTCAGCGGACAATTTCGCCAAGGCGCGGCAGTATGCCGAACAGGGCCTAAAGGCGCTAGGGAGTTTTGCCAAGACGGACGGAATGTCCGACGCCGACTACCAGAAGCAGAAAACCAGCTTTACGCAGTTGCTGAACAGCGTGGCCGGATTTGCGGCGCTACAGCAGAAGGACTCGGCGGCGGCGCAGAAATATTTGCGGGCCTCGGTGGAAGCGATGCCGGCCAACCTGGCGGACATCTATCCCCTGGCGCTGGCGTATCTGACCGCGGCGCCCTCGGACGACGTGAACGGGTTGTTCTTTATTGCGCGGGCGGTGAACCTGGCCTCGGGCGCGGGTCGGGACCAGATTACAAAATTTGGCAAGAGCCGCTACACGAAATTCCACGGCTCCGACCAGGGTTGGGCGGAACTGCTGGCGCAGACCGCGACGGTGACCCTGCCGCCGGCCGGCTTTTCCATCACCAAGTATGAACCGCCGACGCGAGCGCAGCAGGCAGCCGAACTGGTAAAGACCAAGCCACCGAAGGACATGAGCTTTGCCGAATGGCAACTTGTCCTTTCCGAGGGAACGCAAGCCGACAAAGACACGGTCTGGAGTGCGATCAAGGACGTTTCGCTGCAGATGGTGGGCAAGGTGATCAAGGTGACACCGACCAAGCTGGAGATTGCCGCGTCCGTAGATGACATCGAGGCCAGCCGGACCGACATCGTGCTGACCATGACCGGCCCGATTCCGGTGAAGCTGATGCCGAAAGAAGGCGCCGACCTGCAGTTTGAAGGCGTGCCCTCCGAATATGCGCCGTCGCCGTTTGTCATGCAGATGGAGAAGGGTACGCTGCTGACTACGGCCGCGCCGCCGCCGGTAAAGAAGCCGCCAGTGCGGCGCAAACCAGCGCGGTAAGTTTCCGCCAGCTTGCAACAACGAGGGCAGCCCATCAGGGCTGCCCTTGGTATTTGTGGAAATGGTCAGATCGCCGATTCGACGAATGCTCCCCCGGCGCTGGCTCAGGAAGGTGTGCCGCTACCCACGCCTACCGGACAGCACGCTTGTCCTGCGGGGTCGCGCGAGCACTGCGGGGCGGCCGGCGGGCAACGCCACGCACTTGGCGCACGTCAATCTTCAATTCTGAGAGCGTACGGCTGAGGGTGTTGCGATGCATGCCCAACTGGCGCGCCGCCTGGCACTGATTCCCCTTGCTCTCCTGGAGCACGGTGAGGATAAACCGCTTCTTGAATTCTCGGACAGCCTCGGAATAAAGGATGTTGCTCTTGTACATCTGGAGGATGAGGGCTTCGAGTTGGTCCTTCACTTGAGCTCGCTTTCTTTATAAAAAGTCTGTAGTACGACCAACAACTACTGCCGGGCGGGTTGGGCCGGCGGGTTGAACTCGCCATGCCGCGCGCGCCCCACTGCATCTGCCCCTTCGCGAAACCGGGTGCGTACCTCGGTCGGGGCCAGCCAACTGACGGCCCGCGCCACTACCAGAAAATACGGTGCCAGTGCTGAGCCGCGCAGCCAACCGGAATCAGGTGCGAAGGTGGTCAGCGACAGGAGCATTACCGCAGCCATTAAGACACCGCGTAATGCACCGAAAGCCGCACCCAGTATCCGGTCAAACCAGCGCAGTCCAGCCTCGTGCAACAGCCACCGCAAAATCCGGGCGACCATGCCTGCCACCACCACCACGGCCAAAAACACAACCAGAAAACCGAGAATGTCGGCGGTCCAGGCTGACTTGACGTGGGGCAGAAACCAGGCTGCGACACGTCCATATTGCCAGGAAGCCAGCACAAAGCCCGCCGCCAAACCGGCCAGCGAAAATATTTCCAAAAGAAACCCGTGGGCTGCCGCCAGCAGAGCTGACAGCACCACTACCAGCAGAATGGCAACGTCGAGGCCGTTCATGCCGCCTCCGGAAAGCGCGCTGGGGGCGCAGCCATCTGCCTGCGTGCGGCGGCAAGCATCCCGCTACACATCGAGATCGTGTCCGGTGAGACGGCGGTAAGCCTCCACATACTTTTCGCTGGTGCGCTGAGCCACGTCCTGGGGGAGGGCTGGCGCGGGCGGCTGTTTGTTCCAGCGAATCGACTCCAGATAATCACGAACGAACTGCTTGTCAAACGAATCCTGCGACTTGCCCGGGGAATAGGAATCGGCGGGCCAGAAGCGGGAAGAATCCGGGGTCAGCACCTCATCGGCCAGCGTAATGCCCGCCTGGGTGCGCCCGAACTCAAACTTGGTATCGGCGATGATGAGACCTCGCTGCCGGGCGTAATCAGACGCCTTCTGATACACACGTAGGGTCAGGTCACGGAGTTGGGTCGCCAATTCCACCCCGAGAATCTCTGCCGCCCGCTCGAAGGAAATATTTTCGTCGTGGCCGGAGGCCGCCTTGGTGGCAGGTGTAAAAATCGGCGCGGGCAACTGGTCCGACTCACGCAACCCGGCGGGCAGGTCAATGCCGCAGACGGCGCCGTCGGCCTTGTATTCCTTCCAGCCCGAACCGGAGAGATAGCCGCGGGCCACGCATTCGACCGGAAACATTTCAGCGCGGCGAACCAGCATGGAACGGCCGCGGAGCTGCTCCGCATACGCGCGCACCTTTACGGGATATTCGCGGACATCTGCCGTGACCACATGATTGGGGACGAGGTCGCGGAGGAACTCGAACCAGAAAAGCGAAATCTGCGTCAGCACCTTCCCCTTGTTGGGAATGCCAGTGGCCAGGATGTAGTCGAAGGCGGAGATCCGGTCGGTGGCGACAAAGAGGAGGTGCGCGTCATCCACGATGTAAACGTCGCGCACTTTGCCGCTGGCGTGGAGCTGGAGATCGGGGAAGTTGGTGCGAAGCAGCACGGGTTCGAGGACTTGTTCAGCCATGAATTAATTTTACCGGGAGAAAGCGTGCGCAATTCTAGCGGCCAGGAAAAAATTGTCAACGATGACGATCACAATTTCTTGGTTCGGGTCAAGCGGGGCGGAAGAAAAATGCTTGACAGGAGCGAGGACGGGGAAATCGCTTGCCGGGCGCTGGTTTTGGCGGATCGGCGATGTGGAAAAACTGAGGATGATTGTGCAAGATCAGCCGTGGTCGATATGGCGGACTCGTTCGTTTTCGCCGTTGAAGAACTTGCAACACAGAGATCGCAGAGAAAAGCCGCTGAGGGCACTGCTGGGAGAACCCCTCGCTTGGGCTTTTGAAGGGGTACGCCTCCGGGCGTGCCCCTTACGACTCACCTTCAGGCCGTGGCGCCGAAGCGCACGGAGACCAGCTTGGACACGCCGGGTTCCTGCATCGTGACTCCGTAAAGCACCGGGGCCGCGCTCATGGTGCGCTTGCTGTGGGTGATTAGCACGAACTGGGTCTGAATCGCCATTTCCTTGATCAGTTCGGTAAAGCGGCCCACATTGGCTTCGTCAAGCGGCGCGTCCACCTCGTCCAGAATGCAGAAGGGGCTGGGCGCGTACTGGAAGATGGCGGTGAGCAGCGAAATCGCCGTCAGTGCTTTCTCGCCGCCGGAGAGCAGCAGGACATTCTGCAATTTCTTCCCCGGAGGCGAAGCCACGATGTCAATCCCGCTTTCGGAGGCGTTGAGTTCATCGGTGAGCCGCATATACGCATGGCCACCGTTGAAAAGTTTGCGGAACAGCACGCCGAAGTTCTCATTGATCTTGTCGAATGCTTCCTGAAACTTTTCGCGTGAAATGGTGTCAATCTCGCGAATCGTGTTCTGCAGGTTCTCAATGGCGTCGATCAGGTCTTTCCGCTGCGTCTCCAGGAATTGGTGACGATCGGACGTCTCCCTGTATTCCTCGAGAGCCATCATGTTGACCGGCCCCATGTTGTCAAGCCGCGTGCGCATTTCATGGTAGGCAGCGTCCTCGAGGGTGAGGGCTTCGCCAGTGAGGCGGAGGAGGGAAGCGTCCGCCAGGAGTTCTTCGCGGGGAAGGCTGAGATCGTTGAGGCAGGTCTCGGCCATGTGTTGCACGTCGGATTCGAGACGCGCAGCGGTGGCGGAGAGTTCGCCGCGGCGATCGCGCGCGCCATCGAGTTGATGGCGAAGGGTGCGCAACTCTTCTTCAATTGCCGCCAGGCGATTCCGCAACTGCTCGACTTCGGTTTGCAGCGACTGCACGCGGGCCCCGCCGGAACTCTGCTCTTCGGTGAGCGACACAACCGCGGCTGCGAGTTGCGTATTCTCCTCGCTGCGTTGCGCCTGCTCGGTCTGCGCCGATTCGTACTGCGTGCGCAGCCCGGCGCAGCGCGAAGACATCTCCTGCACCAACGACTCGATGCGTTCCATTACCGCCGCGGCGGCGCGATGCCGCTCTTCCATGGTGGCCCGGCGCGCCATTTGCTGCGAGACCGAGGAGGCGGCCACATCGCGCTGTTCTTTCAAACTAGCGAGACCGGCCTGAGCGGCAGCGAGGTGCTGTTCGAGTTCGCTGCGCCGAACTGCGCAGGCCGCGAACTCCTGCTGGCGCTCTTCGATCACAGCGGCGTGGGCGGCCCGTTCCTGGGTCAAACGCGCCAGTTCCTTTTCGCAGAGATCGGCCCGTTCGCGGGTGCGGCCCAATTCTGCGTCCAACTGCTGCAGCACGTGGCCGGAAGTCATGGCTTGCGTCTCGGCTTCGCGCTTCTCTTCCTGCACCCGATCGAGGCGGGTAGTGAGTTCTTTGATTTCCACTCCGAGACGGAGGACACGACCCTCTTCTTCGCGCAGGGCATGTTCGAGTTCGCCAATCTGCTGCAGCAGCACTCGCAACTCGCGTTTCATGGAGAGCGGGCCTTCACTGCGCTGCTTGCCCCCGGTCACCGTGACATTGTGAAAGCACTCACCGGTCTGGGAAAGGAAGAAAGCGTCCGGATTTTCCAGGGCGAGTTCGCGGGCGAAAGCGGGATCGGGAACAATGTAGCCGTCGCGCAGCTTGGGCAGAATCACTTCCAGCGACTTGCCAAAGCCGTTGAGGACGCGGATGCAGCGTTTCAGGGGGACGATATCGGTATTCGGCGGATCGGGACGGATGGAGTCGTCCACCGCAAAAGAAAACTTGGCTTGTGAGTCATTGGGATGCACGAGGAAAGTGGCGCGCCCGTCCACATCCGTGCGCAGCAGACGCAAGCCTTCGTCGGCGGCGTCCCAACTCTTCACCACCACGTAGTTGAGTTCATCGCGCAGGAAGTCCTCGACCACGCCTTCATAGCGATTGTCGACTTCGAGGAAATCCGCCAGCACGCCGGCAGGAGCGCGGCCGCCCTGCAAGCTGCCTGACTGAAACAGGCGACGCACAGAATCAGTGGAATAGCCGTGCTCGGCGATGAGCGCTTCGAGCGAACTGCGGCGGCCCAGCGCGGAAGCGTATTCGCCCCGCAGGGAATCGAGCCGCGCTTTGCCTTCAGTTTCAGCGAGCTTGCGTTCGTCGAGCCGCTCCCGCAGCGAGTGCAGTTCCTGGGTTAGGGCGGTGACCTTCTGCGATACCGCTTCAAACTCCAGCGTCAACTGCCCGCGCTGTCCGCCGAAGGTTTCCAGCTGGGACACCGAAGTGGAGAGTTCCAGGCGCAGGCGATGGGCCTCGCGGTCGAGAGAAGCAATGCGCTCTTCCGCCTGGGTCGTCTGGTTGCGCAGATTCGAGGCGGCGGCAACGTTCTCCAGAATGCCCAGGCGTGCTTCTTCCTGCCGGCGTTCGAGTTCGGCGAGATCCGCGGCGGCCAGAGCGGAGAGCTGCTGGCTCTCGGCGAGTTCGTGTTGCGCGCCGGCGAGATCGGCAGCCGCAGAATCAAGCACCTGGCGGTTCTGGTCCCGTTCCGCGATCAAAGAGGTGAGGCGGGATTCCAGCTGCGCCAGTTCCTGTTGCCACGCTTCGGCGCGAGCAGCCAGTTCCTGGCAGCGTTCGACGTTGCCGCGCTGACGCGCTTCGGCGCTCTGGATTTCCAGTGCGATGGCGGTGAGGCGCTCGCGGGTCAGGCGGTTCTCTTCTTCAATGGTGTAGCCACGGTCGCGGTTGGATGCCTGCTCGCCTTCCAGCGTCTGCACCGCTTCCGAGCCGGTGCGCATGTCTTCGGCGAGTTGGAGGAGTTGGGCCTGCAACTCAGCGCCTTCCGCTTCCATCTGCGTGAACTTGCTGGCCAGCACCACGCGCAACTTGGCGCGCATCTCATCGCGCAACCGTACATAGCGTTCCGCCTTGGCGGCCTGGCGTTTCAGCGAGTTCATCTGGCGCGTCACTTCTTCAAAAATGTCGTTGACGCGCGCGAGGTTCTGTTTCGATTCTTCGAGCCGGGCTTCAGAGAGACGCTTCTTGGTCTTGAAGCGAGTGATGCCGGCGGCCTCTTCGAGAATGGCGCGGCGGTCGGTGGGCCGGCTGCTCAGGATCTGCCCGATGCGGCCCTGTTCGATCAGCGCGTAAGACTCGGGGCCCAGGCCTGTGCCCATGAAGAGTTCCTGAATATCGCGCAGACGGCAGACTTTACCATTGAGCAGGTATTCGCTATCGCCGCTGCGGAAGAGACGCCGGGTCACCACGATCTCGCCGGCGCGAACCTGAGCCGGTTGCAAACGCCGCCGACGGATTTTGAGAACCACCGCGAGACCGCCGGCCGCCGCGGCTTCCACGGGAGCGGGTTGGGCACCTGCGGCAGTTCCGTCAGATTCTGACTCGGCAAGTTTTCCCGGCTGCAATTCATCGGCGACACGCGCGGCTTCCGCGTGCGCTTCGTCGCGCTCCGCAGCCTCGTCCCAATCGTCAGGGACGTCTTCCTTGATTTCGATTTCGGTCTCGCCGCCAGGGTCGTCGTACACCACGGGATCAATCAGCGTAAGCGAGACTTCCGCCATGCCGAGCGGAACGCGCTCGCGAGTGCCGGCAAAGATGACGTCTTCCATGCGCGCGCCACGCAGCGACTTGGCGGACTGCTCGCCCAAGACCCAGGCGATGGCGTCCGCGATGTTCGACTTGCCGCAGCCGTTGGGACCGATGATGGCGGCAATACCTTCACCGGGAAACTTCAGCTCGGTGCGATCACAGAAAGACTTGAAGCCGAGAATTTGCAGCTTCTTCAGTTTGAGCAACTGGCACTCCTTGGCCCGTGCGAGGTAAGCCCAGACGACAGTGGCGCCATCGGGCGGCTGGTCGCCCGTAACTGTCTGGATACCTCCCCGCCGGAACCGGGGTTCTTTCGCTTGTCGTCCCCGGCTGGACGGGGAAAGTGTCCTAACTGTAGCGGGGGAGCAGGGGAGGGGTCAAGAAGGAAAACACCAGCAGTAGTGTGACCCATCGGTCTACCCCCTCCTATTGCACCACTGATGCACCAATGCCCGCATCGAGGCTGAGGAGGGGAGGTCGTGGAGAGAACGCGAGAGCAAATCCACGGTAGCGCGACCGCGCCGCCGATGCAAGCCGAAATGTACTTCTGACTTCAAGTGTTACTTGAATGGTGAGGCGGGCACGATCACCGTGCGCTGGCCCCCGTGCCGCCGAGCCGGCGGCCTTACCGCGCGTGGGTCTGGACCCAACTGGCGAAGGCGTGCCAGGCAGCAGTCTTGCCGAGGGGGATGCGTGCCAGGAAGACGAAGATGAGGAAGGCGCTGGCCCAGAGCGTTGCGCGATGAATCTTGCGTGTGGACCACAGGTCGTAGGCCACAAGCAATAGCAGGAAAATGCATGTGCCCATCCCTGCCCGCCCTGGATTTCTGTGCACAAACGACATCGGCAGGCGCGCGATGGCGGCGATGGTCAGCGAGGTGGTGGCCACGATGATGAGGCGCTTGTGCGTGGGGGAATCAGAACGAGCGCGATAGGCAAAAACCAGAATCGTCGCAAAGATCAAGATGTCGGTGAGTGGGATGATATAGAAAAATTGGGGGTCCCGGCCCGGTGGGCCACCCCGCCGGACCAGGGAATCGGTGGCCGCCAGAATGCCCAGCACCACCATCAGACACGCAAGAGCGAAACCACCGATCCCGAGGCGGCGATGGAGGTCCGTGCGACCGGCCGCCACCAGGGAGGTTTGCGTGACCAGCAGCAGGATCCAGCAGGAAAAGACCGCTCCGTGCACGTGGATGATCAGGCTGGGCAACGGCGCGCGAAACATGCCGGCCAGATAATACGTGCGCGCAAAGCCGGTGAAGACCGTGGCCGCCATCAGCAGCGCCATGGCCGGAAAAAAGTAATGGTCATAGCGACGGCCGGGAAGGCTGGCCGCAGGCTTTACGGGAAGGCTGCTGCGAGGTACTCCGGCTGTGACCATTGTGCCCGACTCCACGCAGGCACGTAACTTATATCAGCTTTTGTGGACTTGATCTGAAACAGATAAGCGCAGGGCCCTCGCAGACCCTGCGCCGCCTCTGAGACTGTTGCCGTCCTTACTCGCCCACCTTCTCAAACAGCCGCACGATGGATTCAATGCCGCGATAGAAGTTCGGGATGTGAAACTTCTCATTGGGCGCGTGCAGGTTGTCGTCCGGCAGGCCGAACCCCATCATCAGCGTTGGAATCTTCAGCACGTTCTGAAAATCGCCGACAATCGGAATGGACCCACCGGAACGGATGAACACCGTGTCCTTCTTGAAGATTTCGTGCATCGCTTCGGTGGCGGCCTTGACGTAGGGGTTGTCGGTACCGACGACGCAGGCCGGACCCTTGCTGTGGACTTTGATGCTGATGTCCACCCCGCGCGGGGTCACCTTCTTGATGTACTTGGCGTACTTCTTCAGAATGTCGTCGGGATCCTGATTGGGCACCATGCGCATGGAAACCTTGGCCGAAGCTTTGGCGGGGATCACCGTCTTGGCGCCGGGTGCGGTGAAGCCGCCGGGCATGCCGTGCACTTCCAGCGTGGGCCGGGCCCACAGGCGGTAGAGCACAGGGAAGCCGGGTTCGCCAGTCAGCACTTTGGAGCCGACTTCGGTCTTGCGGAAATGCTCTTCCTTGAAGGGCAGTCTTTTCCAGGCTTTGAGTTCGTCTTTAGTCGGGGATTTTACGTGCTGGTAGAAGCCGGGAATCAGGATCTTGCCCTTGGAGTCTTTGAGTTTGCTGATGACTTCAATGAGCGCAAAGAACGGGTTGGGCGCAGCGCCGCCGTACATGCCGGAATGGAGATCATTCTTGGCTGCCTTACACTCGAGTTCGGTGTAAACCAGGCCACGCAGGCCCACGCACAGGGTGGGAAGATCGGGCGCGAACAGTTCGGTATCACAAACGAGGGCAAAGTCTGCCTTCAGCTTTTTCCCTTCCTTGCGGATGTAGGCCGCAATGGATTCGCCGCCCACTTCTTCTTCGCCTTCGATAATCACTTTTACGTTGATGGGCAGCTTGCCACCGTGTGCCTTCATCAGCGACTCGAAAGCCTTGAGCTCCATCCAGAGCTGGCCTTTGTCGTCCACGGCGCCACGGGCGTAGATGTTGTTGTTGCGTTCGGTGGGCTCAAACGGGGGGCTGTGCCACTCGTCGAGCGGATCCGGCGGCTGCACATCGTAGTGGGCGTAGCACAACACGGTCGGCTTGCCCGCCGCGTGGAGCCAGTCGGCGTAAATGAGCGGATGGCCTGGGGTGGGGATGATCTCAACGTTGTCAAAGCCGATGCGCTTCAAGTCGTCGGCAACAAACTGCGCGGCGCGCTGGACGTCGGTCTTATGCTCGTCGAGCGTGCTGATGCTGGGAATGCGGAGTAGATCTTTGAGTTCGGCAAGAAAACGGGACTGGTTCTGGCGGGCGTAATCCACTGCGGGGGAAGCCATAAAGACCTCTTTCCGAGAATGTAATACGAAAGCAGATCATTCTAGTCCAGGGTGGAAGCGGCGGTCTATGAGGGGTTGGCGTTTGAGGTTGCGTAGGGGCAGGTGCCCTCACCTGCCCGTTCCGAGCGCAGATTGGAAAACCTCTGGCGAGCCTTGCTCGCCTGCCCAGGCGAGGGCGTCTGGGCCTACGCGAACTGCGTGACCTCACACCCGCTCGATCTTTACCGACTTCACCGTGACGTCCTTCGCCGGTCGGTCTTGCCGGTTGCGCGGCACTTTCGAGATCTTCACCACGATGTCCTGACCCTCGACCACTTCACCGAAGATGGTGTGCTTGCCGGTGAGCCAAGCGGTGGCGGCAAGGGTAATGAAGAATTGCGAGCCGTTGGTGTTGGGGCCGGAGTTGGCCATGGCCAGTTTGCCGGGCTGATCGAATTTGTGCGGCGAGCCTTTGGTCTCGTCTTCAAACTGGTAGCCCGGGCCGCCGTAGCCGGTGCCCATGGGATCGCCGCCCTGAATCATGAAATCAGGAATCACGCGGTGGAAAACGCCGCCATCGTAGAGACGGTCGCTGGTCTTCTTGTGCGTGGTGGGATGAGTCCACTCGCGCTTGCCTTCGGCGAGGTCGGTGAAATTCTTGATGGTCTTGGGCGCTTGTTTTTCAAAGAGACGGCAGACGATGGCGCCTTCCGAGGTGTCGAAGGTGGCGTAAAGGCCGGGCTGACGGGACATGGATTCTCCAGAATATTTCGTAGTGACTGTTGTGGATGGGGCGGGTGAGGCACCCACCCTACGGGTTCATTGTTGTTTTGCCGGAACTTGAGCCGAAGGCTTGGTTGTGCTCTTCGTCATCGGCTTGGCAACGGGGTGCGCAGCCGCCGGTGGCGCCGCGCCCGGTTTCAAAATTGTGATGTGGATGATCTTTACTGGACGGAACGGGCGATCACCGGCGGGATCGCGAGGCAGGCGAGCAATCTTCTTGACCAGCAAAATGCTGGCGTCATCACACTGGCCAAAAATCGTGTGGCGGCCGCTCAGGTGAAGACTGTGGGCCGAGTCTTCCGTGATGAAGAACTGCGAGCCGTTGGTGTTCGGTCCGGAGTTCGCCATGGCCAGGCGACCGGGCCGGTCGAATTTCAGGGTAGAGACGAATTCATCTTGAAACGAATAGCCGGGATCGCCCGCGCCGTTGCCGGCGGGATCGCCACCCTGAATCATGAATTCAGGAATCACGCGGTGAAAGATGGTGCCATCGTAGAGCGGCACGCCATGCTTCGTCGCGTGGCTGACCGGATTCTTCCAGTCCCTGGTGCCGCTGGCCAGACCGATAAAGTTGGCCACCGTCATCGGCGTTTCCTTGTCGAACAACTTGCAGGTCAACGTCCCGGCCGTGGTGTTGATGAGGGCGGTGGAATTAGTGGACACCGCAGTCGGCTTGGGTGCGGGCTTAATGACCGGCTTCGTCGCTGTTTGGGCGGTGGCCAGGGTGGTACAGATAACCGAGAACAACAAAGTCCGAATCAGCATCGTCGAGACCTCACTCCGGGATCGCATTCTCTCCCCGGCGGCTTCCACCACCCTGGGAACATTAGATTCTACGACATCGCCGGGCCCACTCACTTGCCGGACGATTGCATTTCGTGGCTGACCCGCTCGGTTTCGCGGAAGACGCGGAGCAGATTGCCGCCGAGGATCTTGCGCACATCGTCAGCAGAATAGCCACGCTGCAACAGACCGGCGGTGATTTTGGGCAGATCGGCGGCTGAGTTCATGCCTTCGGGCGTAGCCCCGCTGACCCCATCAAAATCTGATCCCAGGCCGACATGATCCACGCCGGCCACCTTGGCAATGTGATCAATGTGGTCCAGCAACACGGTGAAGGGCGGGCGTGGGATGCGGGCCATCCACTCGCGCTGCACGCGGTCAAAGGCGGCGTAGTCAGCCGGTTTGCCTGCGGCCTTGCTCTGGGCCACGAAAGCCGCGATGGCGGCCTCCCGGTCTTTCTGCTGGACGCGACTCTGATCGAGATACTTCTGATCGAGAAAGCCGGAGAAAAAATTAACCTGCACCACGCCACCGTTCTTGGCCACCGCGCGGAGCATGTCGTCCGTCATGTTGCGGGGGTGATTGCTGATGGCCCGCGCAGAGGAGTGGGAGGCGATGACGGGGGCTCGGGTGACGGCGATGGCATCGTAGAACGTCCTGTCGGAGACGTGTGAAATATCCACCATCATGCCCAGGCGGTTCATTTCCTGAACCACCTGTTTGCCAAAATCGGTGAGGCCGTTGTGGTGGGGAACCGTCGTGTCGTCCTGGTCGCCGGAGGAGTCGGCCCATTCATTCGTGTTCGACCAGGTCAGGGTCATATAACGGACGCCGAGCCGATGGTATTCGCGCAACAGTCGCAGGTCGGCTTCGATGACATGCCCGCCTTCAATGCCCATGAGCGCGGCTAGTTTCCCGTCGTGCCGGGCGCGCTCGATGTCCGCTACGCTGAACGCCATCTGCATGCGATCGGGGTGGCGCGCCGCCTGCTCATAGACCGAGTCAATCAGGTCGAGGGTGCGCTGCACGAAGTGGCCTTTGAAGCTGGGCTCAATCCAGATGGAGAAGAACTCGGCGTTGAGGTTGCCGGCCCGAGCCTTGTCCAGACTGAGGTGGCCAACATCGCTGGGGTCAGTCGAGCCAACGTCGAAGTTCTCATCAAGAAAGCGCTGCGGCGTGTCGGCGTGCGTGTCCACCACAGTCGCGGAATCATGAACGGCGCGCGCGGCCTGGGAAACTTCCTGAGCGGACAAGGGCAGGGTGACGAGAGCAAACAGCAGAGTGGCGTGAGCGAGATTCATTGAGAATCCTGATTGGGAGATGGAGTGCGGGTGAATTGTAGCTGGTCAAGCGGAGGAAGTGTCAGTCTTTAACGCTCCACGTCCCAGTTGTTGGTGAAATGGCGGTGTTACGCCAACAATCAGCGTACACCTTCCTTCATGCCTAGAAAGAGCCATCCAAATCTCCGCAAACGTCGCGGAATTCCAGTCGGTGCCTCACCGGATCGGGCTCCTGGCCCTGCGCCAAGGGCGTTCCGGGTTTGTCCCAATCTCCGGGAGTAACCCATCTCACGGCATAGGCACTGGGTGCGTCGTCAACCTCGCTCCTGCGCCGAACACTCCGCCAGTAGACACGCCAGCGGCCAATTTCGTCTTTCTCTATAAAGACGTGGGAGGTACTCGTTGCATCGACGCTGCTGCGAGTGAGAAGTAAGTAGGCTCGCTTTCGATCCCTCCAGTGCTCCCAAAGAAAGCTGCGTGCCTGAGCGAGGATCGGATCGCCGCGTCTGTCGGACGCTGCCCTAGGTTCGGGATCTGCCAATTCGAGCCTGTCGTAACGGCGCAGATCGCGCCCCTGTCCCACATCGTTAACCGTGAGCGCGGTGCCTTGACGCCACACCTTCACGTAGCGAGTACTGCGGCCACCCTTTCGGGCGAACCGAGCGTTGGGCAGTTCATCTGGCGCAGCAGTAGATGCGCAATCCTTGGCTTCCAGGGATGGGGGAACTTGAGGGTGCGTACTCCGGTAGTTTAGGCCGATAACAGCGAGAGTCAGGGAGCCAAAAACCGCTGCTGCAAGTATCCAAACTCGGCGCATACTAAGGAGTCTAACCCTCTAGGGAATAGACACCGGCTGTCTCACTGGAGTTCAGGATTGTTGACGTAATCAGGCGATTTCACCAACTAGGGCTTGGACTCTTGCTCTGGCTGTCTGCGGATGTCCGTCCAGTATTCTTCGCGGACATCGAATCGCCGGGTCTTCGAATCGAAGAATTCCACCACAACGTCAGAGAAGCCATCGGCGCCGTTCTCGGCGTCCTCCGCGTTTCAAACGTTTACTTTGGATTAACGGTGCGCGCTGCCAACACACCCCCTAGCGCTGATCGGTCAACGCCACGGGCTCAGAGCCGGCAGAGGGAGCGGGATCGCGGGCCATGCGGACAGAGTCGCGCCAGTCGTCATAACGATCCGACACCATGACATGGAACACCCACTGGCGGCGTTCCTCTTCGGGTTCGATCAGGCCAAGGGCCTTGAGCTTGAGCAGATAGAGCTGCATCCAGTGGAGCTCGCGTTTGCTCAAGCCGCGACGCTGGATGTCGACCGTCACACCGGCCAGATGCGAGGACGCAATCTCGCCTTCCGCTGGCGCTGCGTTGCGGTTGCGGCGGCGCAGCTTCTTCTGGACTGTGACGGTGCGCACGGCCGAGTTCACTTGAATGGAAGTGCCAAACTCGTCGTAGAACGCGCTGCCCAGGTCTTCCACAAAATGATTGGTCCAGGGCCGGCAATAGCGGCGATCGGGATCGAGGCGCGGATCAATGCGCACCTGTTCGTTCTCCGCGATGCGCACCAGGTCGTTCGAGGCCTTCAGCTGATCGAGCTCGTCGTCATCCTGAATGCGAGGTAATTCCAGGCGATCAATCTCCGCGTTCTGGCGGAGTAGGGAATCATGCGAGGGGCGAAACACCGGGTTCCAATAGATGCGGCGGAGATGGCGCCCGCGCCGCGTGTTCACGCGCAGGCGGGGCGGGGTGGCGCGGTGATGATTCAAGGCAAACGCCGCCTCACCGCAGCACAGAACCACAACGATGGCCAGAATTGCGAAGCGTCGCATCATACGTAGATACAAAATGCCCGTGCTTCCCGACTAAGGGAACGAGGCTGGAATTCTACTCCATTGAGTCAAGTCTAGAGACCAGTTCGAGCAAATTAAAGATAGCTAAGGAGGCTGTCCTGAGGTTACCGGAACGGTTACCGCGGGTCACCGAGGTCACTTGTAGCGCGGGTTACCGGCGAAACAAATCAGACACAGCCTGTTTCATGACGTCCCGGCCCACCTCAGAAATCGATTGGGTAAGGGGAATGTCTTTTGGGCAGACCTCAACGCAGTTCTGCGCGTAGCCGCACTCCTGAATGCCGCCGTCCCCCATGAGGGCAGTCAGGCGTTCGCGCTGCAGGGCCTTGCCCGTTGGGTGCGTATTGAAAAGACGCACCTGGGCGATGGTCGCAGCGCCGACAAAGCCGGTGTCTTCGTTAAACTGCGGGCAGGCGTCCATGCAGCAGCAGCAGGACATGCAGCGGGAAATCGGATAAGCGACTTCCTGATCGGCCGGCAATATCCGCGGACCCGAGCCGAGGTCGTAGCTGCCGTCCACCGGCACCCACGCTTGGACCGCCTTGAGGTTCTCAAAGAGAACGCCGCGGTCCACGGCGAGGTCGCGGACCACCGGAAATTTATTGAATGGCTCCAGGCGAATGGGCTGTTCCAGTTGGTCGACCAGAGCGGAGCAAGCCATGCGGGCGCGCCCGTTGATGCGCATGGCACAGGAGCCGCACACTTCTTCCAGACAGTTGGAATCGTAAGCGACGGGCGTGGTGGGCTTGCCGTCGCGCGTGATGGGACGCGCGGCTATGTCCATGAGGCAGGAGGTGATGTTGAGGCCCGGGCGCCAGGGGATTTCAAATTCCTCCCAAACGGACGGAGCCGAGGGATTAGCCTGACGCTGGATGCGGAGAATAACGGTTTTCTGGAGTGCCATGAGTCTTTGCGTCTCGGTGCCGGAGATGGAATCCCCGCGCGAGAACTTGTTAGTTTACACGCTTCGGGAACGTGGCGTACAGGCTCAGCCGATGGCGGCGGTTGCGGAAAAAGAAAACGCGCGGGCAGGAGGGCTGCCCCGCGCGCGCTGGAGGATTACTTGTTCTCAAACAGGAGAGGCTTCGCGCCGATCGTCACCACCCCGTTAGCGGGGACGGCGGTGATTCTGCCACTCAAGTCGCGAGAGTGCAGGTATTGACTCTTGACGGTGTAGCTGCGGTTGCCGCCAGGATTCCACAGAACGCGCGCCTGATAGCCGCCCGCGCCGGTAAGCGTGCATCCCCAGACTCCGTAGGGGTTCCGCGCACAGGGTGAAACCATGGTACGTCCCACCAGCCAGTTGCGGACTTGCGCATACGCCGTACCTGCCTTGTGCATCCCGGTGCCGCGATCCCAGAGGGTTCCCCACAAATCGTCGTCCCAGTTGTACCAATAGAAGCGCTCCACGTTGTTTGCCCACAGCAGCAAGTAAGTGCGGGCGAGGTAAGCGGCCTGCAGATCAGGATCGCTCAGATCGGTCACCTGGCCCCAGCCGCCCTCCGTGGCCCACAAGGTTTTCCCAGCCTGACCGTAGGTGGGGAGCATGGTCTTGATGCAGGCGAGCTCCAAAAGAACATCTTCGGGGGTTTGGGTGAAGTAGGTATGAAACGCGATAATGTCAACGTAGGGGCCGCCGCCAGCGGCCAGGAACTTGGCAATCCAATTTGCCGCCAGACAGGCGCCCTTGAGTTGGACGTGGTAGTTGCCGGTGGGCGGGCCGAGCATCTTGGCGCTGGGATCCACCGAAAGAATGATGGCGCGGGCGTCTTTGGCCATGCGTACCAGCTGATTCGGAGTCCCCTTCCACTGGCGGATGTCGCTCGGAGTGTTCCACATCTGCCAATAGCGGATGCGCCCTGCGACGTGGGTGGCCAGGGCGCGAACGTAATCTTTCCAATGTTGGTTGGTGCCGGTCCCGTCAGCGTTCAGGTCGTTGGGCGGATCGCAAGTGCCCGGCCCCTTGATGCAAGAGGTATCCAGTGAATCCGAGGAGGTCCACTGCGGCGTTTCTCCAAACGTGTACATCAGCGGCACATTTGCCGTCTGCGCTTGGTCGAGCCAGCGATCCAGCATGTTCCAGTCGTAAATGCCTTGGGAGGGGTTCAAGTCCGCCCAAGTGGTGTTGGTTTCCCAGAGACGCACGGTGCCGGGTTTGACACTGGGCCAGCCCTCAACCGGGTAGAGCACACCGGCGTGGGCAGAGAGACCAAAATAAGTCGGAGGTATGGGCCCGGCAAGCGGGGCGGGGTTTTGCGCCCACAGGCTCACGGGAAGGATCGCAGAAGTCACGACGAAACACGCGAGGACCAGCCACGGGCAAGGGCCGCTCCGGGCCGAGGGCTGGTTCGCAGGGGGAAGGCACGTGCGCACAAATCACACTCCCTAAGGGTCTGATGGCGATTCCAACGAAGGGCGCACTCCAACAGTGTCCGCATAATAGCCGCCAGATCGCAAAGCTGGCAAGGTTTTCCGCTTGGAAACGGACTCGCAAGTGCACCCCGCGGGTGGCTCTACGAACGTGTACTTGACTGCCATCTGCCGATCCGGAGATGAACCCTCGTGCACCCCCCCAAGCCAGGGGTTGCACTGGTTGCGCGGTCGTGCCGGCAACTCAGGCAGCCGCGTCGTAGCGGCGCGGAC
>JBGQDM010000029.1:0-31692 GCA_041495845.1 Terriglobia bacterium
CCGGAAATGCTGGTGAGCTTGAACGCCTTGATGCGGCCGGTGGAGGGAATATGTGGGCCGCGACAGAAGTCGGTGAACTTGCCGGTGCGATAAATGGAAATCTTTTCATCGAGCTGGGTGAACTGCTCGATGAAGTGGCACTTCATGAAGTCACCCTCGGACTTGAATTTCTCCAAGCCTTCGGTGCGCGGCAGAAATTCGCGCGCATAGGGCAGGTCCTGCTGGACCAGTTCCTGCATCTTCTTTTCGATCTTCTCGAGATCTTCCGGAGTGAACGGAGTCGGCCGGTAGAAATCGTAGAAGAAACCATCATCGGTGGCGGGCCCGTGGCCAAGCTTGGTTTCAGGAAAGAGTTCGAGCACGGCGGCGGCGAGCAGGTGGGCCGAGGAGTGGCGGAAGATGCCGAGTGATTCCGGGTCCTTCTCAGTAAGGATGCGGACCTGGGTGTCTTTCTCCAGTGGGCGGGTGAGGTCAATCAAGTCGCCGTTGGTTTTGGCGGCTAGCGCAGCGTCGGCCAGGCGGGGGCTGATGGAGCGGGCAACATCGAGGGCGGTCGCGCCTTTGGGGAAGTCTTTGACGGAGCCGTCGGGGAGCTGGATATGTATGGTGTCTGGCATAGGCTGGATTTTCGAGTCTAAAGGACGAGGTGGCGCGGGGGCAACGGGGGAGGAGCGGAAGGACGGCCGAGTGCGACCGTCCCCCGCGAATTTGCGGCCGGTAGCGCAGCACGCAGACAGGCTGCCCGCGCTGCACTCTACCAGCCCTGCTTCACTCCCTTGTTCTGCTCGTCCAGCCATTTCTGCAGCGGAGCGAAATATTCCAGCAGCGCGTTCCCGTCAATCTGGCGCTCGCCGGTGGCTGCTTCCAGGGCATCGGGCCAAGGCTTGCTGCGACCGAGCGCCAGCATCTTGTTGAACTTCGCACCCGCTTCCTTGGAGCCATAAAACGTGCAGCGATGCAGCGGGCCCTTGTATCCGGACTCGCGGCACAGAGCGCGATAGAACTGGAATTCCAAAATGTGGGCGAGGAAGTAGCGGGTGTAGGGTGTGTTGCCGGGAACGTGGAACTTGGCGCCCGGATCAAAGTCAGCTTCGGTGCGCGGAACCGGTGGCGCGATGCCTTGATATTTGAGCCGCAGGTCCCACCAAGCCTGGTTATAGTGCTCCGGTTTCACCTCGCCGGAGAAAACTTTCCAGCGCCACTGGTCAATGATCAGACCGAAGGGCAGAAACGCCACCCGATCCAGGGCCTGTTTCAGAAGCTGGGGAATATCGTTATTTCCGGTGGGGGCTTTCTCCAGCAAGCCGACCTTGTTCAGATATTCGGGAGTGATGGCGAGCGCGATGGCATCGCCAATGGCCTCGTGGAAGCCGTCATTGGCGCCGTCCTGGAAAAAGTACGGTTGCTGGTTGTAGGCGCGCTGGTAAATATTGTGGCCGAGTTCGTGGTGGATGGTGACGAAATCCACGTCGTTGATCTGGATGCACATTTTGACGCGGAGGTCGTTCTTGAAATCAATGCTCCAGGCGTTGGCGTGGCAGACGACCTCGCGATCGGCAGGCTTGGTGAAGAGTGAACGCTCCCAGAAAGTTGCCGGCAGCGGGTCGAAGCCGAGCGAAGTGAAAAAGCCTTCGCCGTAGCGGACCATGCCGCGAGCATCAACCTTCTTCGCCTTCAAGAGCTCGGTGAGGTCGAAACCTGCTCCCCGGTCTTCCACTCCGAGCAGCGGATAAATGTTTCCCCACTCCTGCGCCCAAGGATTGCCCAACAGGTGCGCCGGGATGGGTCCGTTGGGTGGCACAACGTTGGGGCCATAGTGCTGGGACAGGCGGGCGCGAACGTAAGTGTGAAGCGAAAGATACAGCGGGCGCACCTGTTGCCAGAGACGTTCAACATCCACGGAGAACTGCTCCGGGGTCATGTCGTAGTTAGAGCGCCACATGGCGCCGGTATCTTTGAAGCCCATTTCGCGCGCGCCCTGATTGGAGAGTTCGACAAAGCGGGCGTAGCGCTGGCGCATGGGAGGAGCAATGGCGTGCCAGCCCTTCCAGATATCTTCAAGTTCCTTCGGATCGCGGCTGGAGGCGAGAATCGTTTCGATGGCAGTGATGTCGAGGCAGTCGCCCGGCTTGCGGCAATACTTACCCTTGCCGTAGTCGGAGCCGAGCGAGGTGGCGATGTCTGTGAGTTCGCGGCGCAGCGCAGGGTCTTTCGGCGTGGGCGCAGTCAGAGACAGCCGCAGGAGTTCAAACTTGCGGGCCAGTGCAGCCGGCAGCTTGAGGCCGTCAAACCGTTTGGCTTGTTCGGCGAGTTCGGTGGTGGCGGCGGCGAACTGGTCCGTGTAGTCGGACGCGATGAAGTCGGTGTCGTCTGTGATGAAGTTCTCCTGCACCCAGGAGGCGTGCGCTTGCTTCACACTGAGCTCCATCAGACGGGCTTCGGCCTGCTGCATGAAGGCTTCCGCGTCGGCGACGGTGGGCGCGGATTGGGCCTGGAGTGACGGGACGAGAAAGAGAGTAAGAAGAAGTACGCGTAACCTCATAACTACCTCCGGCGTCAGATTATGAACCACGGAGAGGGGAATTGTCAGTGGGGCGGCGGAAGTTCTTGACGTGAGCCGCTGCCGCCTGCCAGAATCCGCTCCGACTTGAGTGGGGTGAGGAGACGGGTATGCTGGAACATATTTGGTTGATGCGGCACGGGGAGACCGAGTGGACGCTTTCCGGCGCGCACACCGGACGCACCGACCTGCCGCTGACCCAGCGCGGAGAAGAACGGGCCCGGGATGTAGGCAAGATTCTCAAGGGCCGGAAGTTTGCCATGGTCTTGAGCAGTCCACTGTTGCGGGCCAAGGAAACCTGCCGTCTGGCGGGCTACAGCGAAGGAATGAAAATCGACTCCCGGCTTCTGGAATGGGACTACGGCGACTATGAAGGTAAGACCACAGTGGACATTCGCAAGTTGCAACCGGGATGGTTCTTGTGGCGGGATGGTGTGCCCGGCGGCGAGACTGCCGCCCAGGTGGGTGCCCGCGCCGACGCGGTGATCGACGAACTGAAGAAAGTGCAGGGGGAAGCGGCGATCTTTTCCCACGGGCACTTCTTGCGCGTGTTTGCCGCGCGATGGCTGCAAGAGGACCCGACTGGCGGCCGCCTGCTGGCCTTGGACACCGCTTCCATCAGCGTGCTCGGTTTTGAGCGGGATGTCCAGGTCATCCGGCACTGGAACATGCCGTCGGATGCGTGCTAGTACCGTGACCGCGTGATCATGGCCGCACCGAAATCTTTCGGGCCTCCCCATGCCCAAGTCTGACTGCGGAATCACGCGGTCACGGTACTAGCTTGGGCTAAAACATCAAGTGCAAGCCTGACGAGAGAACGGGAGAACCGGATGACGCGGTATCCGCCAGGACCTTCTTCGCTCCTGCGCACGGGCTACGAGCTATTCCGTGACCCGCTCGGGCTGTTGCAGCGGGTGACGCGCGAATATGGCGACATTGTCCACTTGCAATTTGGATCGCGCCACGACTATATCCTCAACCATCCCGACTCCATTCAGGCGGTCTTGCTGGCGGGCGAAGACGAAATGCTGCGTTCGTTTCCGCGGCCGATGAAGCGAGTGCTGGGCAACGGACTGCTCAGCAGCCAGGGCGACTTCCACCGGCGCCAGCGGCGGCTGATTCAGCCTTATTTCCACCGCCAGCATGCAGCGAGTTGTGCACATGCGATCGTCAGTTGCACGCAGCGGACCGCAGAGCCCTGGCGGGACGGTCAAACGGTGGATCTCTTCGCGGAAATGCTCCGGCTGACGATGGCAATCGTGGTGAAAGCGCTATTCAGTGCTGATGTGGAGCATGAGGTGGCCATTGGACGCGAACTCGATATCATCATGGCGATGACACACAAGAACGCCATTCCGTTTGTGGACGAGTTCCTGGCTCGGCTCCCGCTGCCAAGCAAGAAGCGGTACGAGAATGCCCACGCAGTGCTCGACAAGATGGTTTACGGAATGATCGACCAACGGCGGGCCGTAGGAGGAGAACAGGACGATTTCCTCGATGTCATGCTCCGCTTGCAGGCGACCGAAGAGGGAAGAGGGCTGAGCGATGAACAGGTGCGGGACGAAGTCATGACCATGTTTGTCGCCGGGCACGAGACCATCGGCAGCGCTCTGGCCTGGACCTGGTACTTGCTCGCGACCCATCCCGAAGTCGAGCGACGCCTGCAGGAAGAATTGGGAGGCGTGCTGCAGGGGCGCGTACCCGGAGGGGTGGACTTTGGTCGCCTTCCTTATACCAACATGATTCTGCTCGAATCGATGCGTTTGTATCCTCCGGTCTGGCTGATGGCGCGGCGGCCAGTACGCGACTACGAGATCGGCGGCTACACCATACCCGCGGGATGCTACATCCACATCAGCCAGTATCTGATGCACCGCGACGAACGGTTCTTTACGGAGCCGAACCGCTTCGATCCGGACCGGTGGAAGCCGGAAGCGGTTGCCCGGCGGCCCCGGTTCAGCTATTTTCCGTTCGGGGGTGGTTCCCGAAAATGTATTGGAGAGAACTTCGCGCTGATGGAAGGCGTGCTGGTACTGGCGACTCTGGCACAGCAGTGGAACTTGCAAATTGTTCCCGGCAAGCGGGTCGCAATGGAGCCGCTCATCACCTTGCGTCCCAAAGGCGGCATTCCCATGATCCTGCGGCGGAGAAATGCATCATGAGGACGGCATGAGCGGACGTCTGGCGGGTAAAGTTGCGCTGGTCACCGGTGCAGGCGAGGGTATCGGAAAGGCGATCGCGCTGCGCTATGCACAGGAGGGTGCGCGGGTGGCCCTGCTGGATGTGCGCCGAGAGGCCGCAAGCCGTGCGGGGGAGGAAATTGAGCGCGCCGGGGGAACAGCGTTGGCCCTGGCCGCAGATGTTCGCGATATCGCCCAGGTGGAAGCAGCACTGGCGCAGCTTGAGTCGCAATGGAAGACACTCGACATCCTCGTTAACAATGCGGGGATCGCACGGAAGAAGATGTTCGAACAGATGGAACCCGGCGACTGGGAAGAAGTCTGGGACACGAACCTGACGGGTGCGATCAACGTCACGCGCAAAGCGTTGCCGCTGCTGAAGCGCCAACCGGGAAGCAAGATCGTGAACATTGCCTCGATTGAGGTTTTTAGCCACTCGCGCAAATTATCCGCGTACTCAGCGAGCAAGGGCGCGCTGGCCAGCCTGTCGCGCACGCTGGCCGTCGAACTCGCCCCGCACAAAGTGAATGTGAACTACATCTGTCCGGGGTTCATCGATACCGCGATGACGAAGCCTTACTCGAAGCGTTGGCTCTTTCGAAAATATGTGGAACGCCAAACGCCGCTGAGGCGGATGGGTACTCCGGAAGACGTGGCCGGGGTGGCGCTGTTCCTGGCTTCCGCGGAGGCGGATTTCGTAACGGGCCAGGGACTGACGGTCGATGGCGGACTCACCGCACGAAGCCTGTAGCAGCCAGCTGCGGAAGCAGAAGCAGTGGGATTCTAGGAGTGGGGTGGGGTCAGCGGCTCCCGATGGCGAGGATCTCGCTGATGAATTCGCCCTGATGACGCTGTTCGATGCGGACATTGCGAAAGCCGGCCTGTCGCAGCAACGCGTCCATGTCCTGCGCGGAGAAGAGGCGAAAGCCATACTTGGTGATCGAATACTTCTGCATGGTTTCCTTGGCGCGCAGCGCGATGATGGCGATGCCGCCGTCCTTGAGGACCCTACGGACTTCGCCCAACCCCTGCAGCGTGTCCGGCCAAAAGTAAATCGTGTTGATGGTGAACGCGCGATCGAAAGCGGCATCGGCAAAGGGGAGTTGAGAGACATCGCCGAGCAGCACGCGCACGCGGCCGGCAGCGATCTCACGTTGAAACCGGGATTCCGCCTGGCGGACCACGCCAGCAGAAAAATCCACCCCGGTGGCCAGGCCGCTCGTCAGACGTTGGGAGAGACGGGTCAGCGCGGAGCCGCCACCGAAGCCGATTTCCAGGACATGGTGCTGCGGCTGGAAATCCAGCAGTTCGAGGGTGGAATCAATAATCTGCCGGTTGACGCGATTCATCATCCGGCTAAGGAAGAGCGAGCCGAACCACCCGGTCGGCTGGCGTAACTGCGCGGCCATGAATTTTTTCAGGCTCATTCTGGCGGCCCTGATGCGCGATTATAGATCTTTCCCACCGCGCCCTGTACCCGCACCGAGAGGGCCTGCAGGTCACGCAAAGTGAGGCCATCGGTTGGAATCGGCGTCCCCACCCGCATTTCCAGCGGCCGCGAGTTGATGTAAAAAGTGTTCATCGGCAGCAGGTCATACATGCCGACCAGCGCGACGGGGACAATGTCCACGCGCGCCTTGATGGCGAGAAAAAACGCACCGGGCAAAAAGGGTAGGAGTTTGCCATCCGGGGAGCGGCCGCCTTCCGGAAAAACCACTAGCGGCATTCCCGCCTTCAGACCCTTCAGCGCGGAACGCATGCTGCCAATGGACGAGGCAGGATTTTGCTGGTCAATGCACACCTGGCCGGAGCGCCGCAGATGCCATCCCACAAAGGGATAGCCGAGCAACTCTTTCTTGAAAATGATGCGGAACTGAAACGGGAGGCAGGTATAGAGGACGGGAATGTCGAGCGCAGACGAGTGGTTGACGGCGTAGACATGCGGTCGGGTGGTGTCAATGCGATCGAGGCCGGTCACGGTGACGGGCGACGCAATCGTCTTCATGATGAGCCACGACCAGAGGCGGGCAAAATTGTGTTGGACGCGGCCGTCGCGGTCGAAGAGAGAACTGAGCAGCGAGACCGGGCCAAGAGCAAGCGTGTAAGCCCAGATCAGCGGGTCGTAGATGAAGTAAGAGCGCAACCGGCTGAGCAGGCGGAACCGGCGCGGCTCCGCTGGCGCTGTGCTTACTTCTGGTTCCGCCACGATATTCGCTTCGGGCATGTTCAAACTCTTCACGCTCGCCTAGCGTCCTCAGCGATTCCCAACGCCGCCATGGCTTCTCCAACAACGTAGATGGAACCCGTGATGACCACCAAGCCATGCGCTCCCGCTCCCTGGCAGGCTTGTTGAATGGCCGCAGCCACGGTCGGCGCGGTTGCCAGGTCCACCGAAATGCGGTGTGCGGCCTGGCAAATTTCTTCGGGCGTGGCGGAACGCGGATTGGCCGCGCAGGTCGCGATCACTCGCTCCGCGAGCGGGAAGAGAATTTCCGCCATTTCGCCGATGGCTTTGTCGCGCATCACGCCAAACACGACGGTCAAAGGTCGTTCGCCATAACGTTCAGAGAGAGCTGCGCGCAACGACCACACGCCTGCCGGATTGTGCGCGACGTCGAGGACGATCTCCGGACGTGAAGCACTGGCCGCAAGCACCTGGAAACGGCCAGGCCAACGGGTAGAGCGAATGCCTTCGGCAATGTCCGCAGCTGAAAGCGAGAAGCCCTGCCCGGCAAGTTGTTCGGCTGCGGCGATGGCCAGCGCCAGGTTCCGCAGCTGGTGACGCCCGGCGAGCGGCGTCTGCACCAGAATTTCCTCTCCGAAAACTGACAACGGATACTGCTGCGCGATCCCCGCCTCGCGAGCCGTGCGCTCCGGCGCGTTGGGTGAAACGGGTGGAACATAAGCAGCGGCGCTCACGCCGCGGGCGCCGCATTCGAGAATGGCGTGGCCAATCACGTCGTTGGCGGCGGGCAGCTGCGGCAGGGTAACGACGGTGCTGCCAGCCGCAATGATGCCGGCTTTTTCGTGGGCGATCTCGGCGATGGTTTCGCCCAGATACTTCTGGTGGTCGAGCGCAATGTCGGTGATCACGCAGAGGCGCTGCGGGATGACATTGGTTGCATCCAGCCTTCCGCCCATGCCCACTTCGAGCACGGCGATGTCGACCTGCGCTTCTGCAAAGCGGTGAAACGCCATGGCGGTGAGCATCTCAAAGAAGCTGGGATGCCAGGGCAAATCAGCGCGGGCAACCAGCTCGGCCGCAGCCGTTGCAACGCGTTCGTGGGTGGCGGCGAATTCCACATCGGCAATGGCTGCGCCAGTGACGCGAATGCGCTCGTTGATGCGGAGCAGATGGGGTGAAGTGTAAAGACCAGTGCGATGGCCCGCGGTTTGCAGAATTGACGCCAGGGTGGCCGCGGTTGAGCCCTTGCCGTTGGTGCCCGCGATGAGTACGGCTGGAAAACGCCGCTCCGGATTGCCCACCGCCGCGAGCAAAGAGCGCATGTGGGCGAGGTCAAACTTCTGTGACGGCAGGCCCGCCAACTCATGACCAAGCGCCAACATGCGTGCCACGGCGTTTTCGTAGGTGTCCAAGGCGATCGGTGCCGATGTGCATTGTGTCACGTGTCTCAAGGGTACCAGCTTGCCGCGCGGGGTTCGAGGCGAGGGCAGGGAAAGGCGGAAAATGGCGGTCCAAGAGACTAGAAAGAAGAGTGAGCGTAGGGATTGGCAGCCACTGGGCAAGACTGCCAGCAATACCAAAGTTACCGTTGGGCAAGAAAGGAACTTGCCGGGCGGGCCAACCTGCGGTAATCATTGCGCAACGAACCGAAGTAGGGAGCCGCGCCGGGCGCGGGTTCCCCGGGGGCCCAATGGTGCAGGAACTCAATCCGCTGCGGCAGTTTTTTCTTGAACTGGTGACGCGGCACTACTGCAAAGAGATCGGTCTGCGCGATCCGGCAGTCTCGCACTATGTGGCCGACCTGCTGACCGAGTTCTGCGACGCGGAGCAGTTGTTCCGCATTCGTGATGCCGCCGACCGCCCCCTGCGCGATCTGGGCGAAATGCTACTGGAATCCGATCCCGTCTTCGGGCGCGCATCCTCGTTCGATCGCGAGCGGCAGGTGCGCAAACACATTGGCGATTTCACGCTTTTCTTTACCGGCATGTTTCCCGAGAGCATTAACCACGCGCGCCTGCGCCGCAACCGCGTCGAGCACCTGCTGGATTTCATCAAAGCTGGGAAGGAAAGCTACTACATCGTTTCCAAGTTTGAATATTTCGAGTATCAGAAAGTGGCGCCGCTGTTCGGCCAACTTGCCAATCACTTTGAAGAGTGCGTGCACGGGCTGAACTTGGTGAAGAACGAACTGGAAGTGATGCAGCATCCCATTGCGCGGCGGACCAACGAAATCGTGATGTAGCCCTCGGTCGGCGGTTACAAGAATTCCAGCCAGCTTTGCCAATACAGCAGCCGAAACGTGTCGTCGCGGGTCTGCACCTGCCGGCCGGGCAGGAGGGTCAACGATGCTGTGCCGCAGTAATCGCTCTCCACATAGCCGGCTGCTCTCACGGTTTCAAGCCCGCCGCCAGCAAAAGCAAATTCCACGTTGATGTGGGACTCGCCCACGGGTCTGACGTAGACGCGTGCGCTCTGGTTGGGAGCCAGATCGGGCACGGGATAACGCTTTCCGCGGTATTCGACCTTGACGCTGACCTGGCGAATGGTCTCACGGCCGCGGTTGTGCACATCCACGGCGATGCCGAATTGATGGCGGGCAAAGACTCCGGCCAAGTAGATGGCGATGAGGACGGCGCCGGCCCACAGCCAGCGTTGACGCCGTTGCTGACCGGTGGCCGCCATGAGATCTAGGTGCCCTCCATCCGGCGATAGAAGCTGAGCGCCGCATCGCCCTGCTCCAGCTTGCGAAAACGCCGGAGTGCGCCGTGGCTTTCGCCAGGATCAAACTTGCGATCGTGTTCAGCAATGACGAGTGTGGTCGCGTGCAGGGTCGGAATCTTGGCCAACGCGGCCAGAGTTTCGCTGTAGGCCTCGTGCAGGTGGTAGGGCGGATCGAGAAACACAACGTCCGCAGCCAGCGCTTGCTGCTGCAGCCGCCGCAATGCTGGTGCTACCGAAGTACGCAGAAGCTCAAATCCGCTGTTCACGCCCAGGGAGCGCAGATTCTGCGCAATGACCGTGGCGGCAGCAGCTGAGGACTCCACAAAAATTACCGGCAAGGCCCCGCGGCTCAGGGCCTCAATGCCCACCGCCCCGGTGCCGGCAAAGAGATCGAAAAAGCACTTGCCCGCGATGGCGTCGGGATTGCCCGCGCAAAGCACATCGAACAGAGTTTCGCGCAGGCGGTCGGTCGTCGGCCGAATCTCTTGGCCGCGCAGCGAGCGCAGGGGACGGCGGCGGAACTGGCCAGCAATGACGCGCATGGGAAGCGGACTGGAACCTACGGGTTCGCGCCTGCTGGCTTCACTATATAGAATGGGGGTGGCACCCTGTCATGCGCTCCTGGTCCATTCCCGCCGGCCGCCTGTTTGGCGTCAATGTTCTCATCCATCTGTCGTTTCTGTTCCTGTTCCCCGTCTTCTGGATCACGGAGATGCCGGCCACGCCCAACCCTTCTCGGGTCATGGCGTTGGCGCTGATCGTGTTTTTCTCCGTACTGCTGCGGCAATTGGCGTTGGCGCTGGTGGCATCGCAACACGGAACGCCGGCCAAGGCGGTCATTCTTCTGCCGTCGGGAGGGCTGGTTGTGCTGGCGGAGACAGCCGCCGTCTCCGCAGCGGCCTTGGCGGAACGCGAAGACAAGCGCGAGTGGCAGATGGCAATCACGGGGCTGTTGACCAATCTTGTGCTGGCGCTGATTGCCGCCGGCGCCCTGCGCCTGCTACTTCCGGGGATGCAGATTTTGGCGCGTCCCTGGGTGCACTCCGGCAGCTTGTTGCGCAGCGTAATTTGGATCAACGTGGCGCTGGCCGGAGTCAATCTCCTGCCCGCGTATCCGCTGGATGGCGGACGCATGCTGCGCGCGCTGTTTGCCCACAACAGCAGCCTGGTGCAAGCCACGCGGCGGGCGGTAAGCGTGGCCCACAGTCTGGCCCTGGTGCTGATGTTTCTCGGCATGCTGCTTTATTTCGAAGCCAGCCGCCCGGTAAGCGTCTGGCTCACCATGCTGGGATTTGTAATTTTCCTGGGCGCGCAATTGGAAGAGCGCTCCGTGTTTTTTCAGTCGGTGCTGGAGAGCGTGCGGCTGGAGGAAATCATGCTGACGGATTTCGCCACCCTCTCCCCCGCCGACACATTAGAAGACGCCTTGAGCAAGGCGGTGCACACGCTGCAGGATGATTTTCCGGTGGTGCGAGGCAGTGATCTGGTGGGTGTGATTTCGCGGCAGGCGATTGTGCAATCGCTGCGCAGTCAGGGCAATGGCTACGTGCAGGCGGCCATGGACAAGATTGTCGAAGCGGCGCAGAAAACCGAATCGCTGGCTTCCGCGTTTCGCAAGTTGACCGCGCGAAATCTTACCCTCATTCCGGTGGTCGAAGAGCAGAAGCTGGTAGGAATTGTGACGTTGCAGAACCTGACCCACTCCATGGGCCTGCTGGCGGAGAGCCGGAAGCTGCGGTCAGAAGAAAGCTGAAGCCCCGCGCACATCCTACAGCCGGATCGCCCGCGCTTCGGCGATGGCCTTGGTGCGGCGCAGAGCGGCCAGCACCTTCTCAGGCGCAGCCGAATCAATGTGGACCACCGCGACGGCTTCCCGCACGCTGCCCTTGCCCGCTTCCCTGCGGCCCAGAGAAAAATCAGCAATGTTGATTTTGTGTTTGCCGAGAATCGTGCCCACCTGACCGATAACGCCGGGCACATCGCGGTTGCGCAAAAACAACAGATGCCGTCCCAGCGGAGCTTCCACGTCAATGCCATCAATGCTGAGCAGGCGCGGGGAGTGGCCGTGCAGCACCGTGCCCGTGACCACGCGCTCCACCGAACCGGTCTTGACCGAGATGGCGAGCACGTTGCCGGCGCCGCCTTTGCTCTTCGGGTCGCGTGTTTCGTACACCGGAACCCCGCGTTCCATCGCCAGCGAAACCGCATTCACCAGGTTGGCTTTTTCTTCCAATGACTGGTTCAGGATGCCTTGCACCGCGGCATTGCGCAGAAGTTCGGTTTTCCACCCGGCCAGTTCGCCGCTGTAACCGACCGAGATTTCTTCCACGTTCCCGCCCGTCGCTTGGGCCAGAAATGATCCCAGTCTCTCCGCGAGCACCAAGTACGGGTGCATCGCCAAATACTCTTCGTGGGAAACCGAGGGTACGTTGACCGCGTTCTGAATGACGCCGTGCTTCAGATATTCCTTCACCTGATGGGCGATCTGGTAGCCGACAGCCTCTTGCGCTTCCTGGGTGGAGCCGCCGACATGGGGCGTGAGAATGATGTTATCCGCGCCGAGCAGCGGAGAATTCTGTGGCGGTTCGTGTTCGAAAACGTCGATGGCGGCGGCGGCGACCTGGCCGTTGGCGAGAGCGCGGGCCAGATCGGCTTCCACCACCAGTTCGCCGCGGGCACAATTCACCAGCCGCACACCCCGCTTCATCAGACGCAGCGAGTGCTCGTTGATCATGCCGGTCGTCTGCGGGGTGAGGCCGACGTGGAGCGTGAGATAGTCAGCAACGGCATAGACCTCTTCGAGACTGGCCAGGCTGATTTTCTGGTCGCGCGCCACGGAAGCGGAAACGAACGGGTCGTGCGCGACAATCTCCATGCCGAAAGCGCGTGCCCGCTGCGCTACTTCCAGACCGACGCGGCCCAAGCCGACTACGCCCAGAGTCTTCCCGCGCAGCTCCGTACCCTGCAGTGATTTCTTTTCCCACTTGCCGGCGCGGGTGAGTTCGTTGGCACGGCAGACAAAGCGCGCCATGGCCAGCATGAGCGCGAGGGTGTGCTCCGCAACTGCGACGGCATTGGCGCCGGGCGTGTTCATCACCACAATGCCTTTGCGGGTGGCCGCGTCCAGGTCAATGTTGTCCACGCCGACGCCGGCGCGGCCAATCACCCGCAGCTTGTGGGCATGTTCGAGCAGCGCGGCGTTGGCCTGCACCGCGGAGCGGACAATGAGGGCATCGGCGCTTTCCAGGTGGGTGGCAAGTTTGCCTTCGAGTTGGTCGGCAGTGAGGACGGTCCAGCGTGGTTCGCGGAGCATATCAACCGCGGAAGGCGCAATTTTCTCGGCAACAATGATTTTCATGGGCTCGATCGTTATGAAAGCGATGCACCCATTGTAAAGGCCAGCGCAGAGCGCGAAAGTGCGGACGTCACAAGGCAGGGCGACTGAAACTGTGACACGAACTCGACCTGCCCCGCGACCGGCGCTACGCTTCCCGAGTGGAGGGCTCGGCGCTCGCAGCGGCTTCTTCGCGAATGCAGCGAACCTGTTTGACCATGGCCCAAGTCAGCTCTTTGACTCCCGCACCGGTCACAGCGGAGATGGGATAGAGATCCAGCTTGTGTTTCTTCGCGTAGCGCTTGAGCTTGGCGAGTTTGTCCGGGTTGGCCACGTCGATCTTGGAAGCGACCAGGATTGTCGGCTTGTCTTCCAGCTGGGCACCGAAACTGGCCAGTTCGCCCATGATGACTTCCATGTCCTGCACCGGATCCGGACGGCCGCTGGAATCGGAAACGTCCACCAGGTGTGCCAGCAGGCGCGTACGCTCGATGTGGCGAAGGAAGCGGATGCCGAGTCCCGCGCCCTGCGACGCGCCAGCGATGAGTCCGGGAATATCGGCGACGACAAAACTGAATTCGTCGGCACTGAATCTCTCTCCCACCGCGACCAAGCCCAGGTTGGGCTCGAGGGTAGTGAACGGATAATCGGCAATCTTCGGCCGGGCCGCCGAGATGCTGGCGATCAGTGTGGACTTGCCAACATTGGGATAGCCGACCAGGCCGACATCGGCGAGCAGTTTGAGTTCCAGGCGGAAGGTGCGTTCTTCACCGGGGCGCCCGGGTTCGTGCCGGCGCGGCGCCTGGTTGGTGGAGGTGGCAAAGCCGCCATTCCCGCGACCGCCGCGACCGCCGCGCGCGATCACGATGCGTTCATCGACGCGGGTGAAGTCGTGAATGCGTTCGCCACTCTCCGCATCGAAAAGAATGGTGCCGACCGGGACCTTGAGCACCACGTCGGCGCCTTCGCGCCCGGTGCGGTTGGAGCCTTCGCCGTGGCGGCCGCGCTCCGCCCTGTATTCCGGATTGAAGCGGAAATGGACGAGCGTGTTGTGGCGCTCGCTGGCTTCCATGATCACGTCGCCGCCGTGTCCGCCGTCGCCGCCGGAAGGGCCGCCCCGCGGAACAAATTTTTCGCGGCGGAAGGCCATGCAGCCGTTGCCGCCGCCGCCAGCCTGCACCCGAATTTTGGCTTCATCAATGAACATCGGAAAAAGCTTTCAGCTCCAAGAAAAAAGCCCCGTCGCGGGAACGAGGCCTCATTCGCGAAAAGGTGGTTGCGGAGAACGGTCTCAGGCTTCGACCGGTTCAATCAGGACGAAGCGGCCCATCGAGCCTTTGTCCACAAACTTGATGCGCCCGCTGATCTTGGCGAAGAGCGTGTCGTCTTTGCCGCGACCCACATTGAGGCCCGGCTTAATGGGGGTGCCGCGTTGGCGCACAATGATGGTGCCGCCGTGCACTACCTGGCCGCCGAACGCCTTTACACCCAGGCGCTGGGCGTTGGAGTCGCGCCCGTTTCGAGAACTGCCTAACCCTTTTTTGTGTGCCATAAATCCTCAGTCAGTGATTACTTCTTCTTCTTCTTCGGAGCGGCCTTCTTGGCGGCCGGTTTCTTGGCCTCGGCCTTCTTCGCCGGGGCTTTGGTCTTCGCTTCTGCCTTCGGCGCTACCGCCTTCGGCGTTACCGGGTGCTCGTCAGCAGCGGGCTTCGCTTTCTTTACTTTCGCCACTTTCTGCACTAGCTCCGGCGCGTTGAACTTCTGGCCGCCAAACGTGATCTCCGTAATGCGCACCGCGGTAAACGGCTGGCGATGGCCCTGCAGGCGCTTGAACTGCTTCTTGCGCTTGTAGCGGAACACCAGAATCTTGCGATGGCGGTTCTCCTCCATCACTTTTCCAAGCACGCGGGCGTCCCCCGGCTTGGCCACCTGTCCCTCGGTTGCGGAGACGGCCAGCACATCGCGGAATTCCACCGTGCTCTCCGGGCCGCCGCCCGTCTTTTCCACCTGGATAACGTCTCCCGGGGCCACGCGATACTGCTTCCCACCGGTACGGATGACCGCGTACATGTTGCCTCCCAACCTTGCCGGCGCGGCTCACACCGCGGGCCCAGGCCAAAATCTAGTCATGCGCTTGCTGTGTGCCGTCCGAGGCCAATCACCCGGCGGAGCTGCCCCAGAACGGAGCAGCGGATACAGGCAAACCATTTCGATTGTAGCGGCCTGGGCGGGAAAACGTCAAACCTTTATGCCCGCATCATCCCCGGGATGGTCACAAATTCGTAGCCTTCACTCTTGTATTTCGTCAGCAGATGGTCCGTGGCGGCAACCGTGTGGGCGCGGTCCGCGCCCATTTGCTCATGGCCGCCGTCATGCAGCAGGATGACGCTGCCACCGCGCGCCTGGCGAGCCACGGCAGTTTCTACCTTGGCTGCGGGCACTACCTTCCAGTCCCAGGCGGTGACGTCCCACATCACCGGCGCGAGTCCCAACGCGCGCGCCACCCGCAGAGTTTCCGGACGGCGGCCGCCAAACGGTGGACGGAAGAGAGTGGAATGTTCGCCGACAGTGTCCTCGATGGTGTGACGGCAAGTCTCGATCTGGTTGCGGGCTTGACGGCCGGAGAGAAAAATAAAGTTCGGGTGGGTCTGGCTGTGATTGCCGAGCACATGGCCGGCGCGCGCGAGTTCGCGCACAATATCGGGCCGCTCGGCCACGTGGCGGCCAATCAGGAAAAATGTTGCCCGCACGTTGTGCCGCGCCAGCACTTCGAGCAGCCGCAGCGTGTGCGGGTCGTTAGGGCCGTCGTCATAGGTGAGTGCGAGTTGCTTGCGGCGGCGGTCGCCGTGAACAAAAGTAGGACCGTAGAGCTGCGACTGTGGCGCCATGCTGTGGTAGCCAGCCAAAGAAGCGGCCGCCGCCGCGCCGACGGCTCCGGCAAGATAGGAGAGCATCAAAAAGATTGTAACGGGTGCGTCGGCGGCGTGAAGCGCGTTGGGCTGGAATCTGGAATCAGGTTAGTTCAGCAGAATGGGGCCGTTCGAGGCTTCGGTGGTTTCGTCCAGCAGTGGGGCAGCTACCCGAAGCGCTTCGATCTCCTGCCGGACGCGTTCGATTTCGAGTTCCTTCTGGTGCAATACCTCTAACGGACTTTTCATGGCGCGGTCCTTTCCCGTGAGTCCATTCTCAGCGTGCAACCGCCGCAGAGGAACATCACGAAGGTGCTGCGGCGATCAGTGTCCCAGATGGTAGGGGTGGCCTTTCAAGATGGTACATGCCCGATAGATTTGCTCCAACAACACGACCCGAGCCAGTTCATGCGGTAGGGTAATGGGGCCGAAGGAGATGGAGGTGGTGGCGGCCCGGCGGGTTTCGGCCGAAAAGCCATTTGCCGGGCCGATGGCGAAGAGCAATGGCAAAGGGTTGCGGGTAGCGTGCTGATCGAGGAAAGCGGCGAGCTGTTCGGATGAAAGCTGCCGGCCACCGGAATCGAGCAGCACCAGCGCGTGACGAACTCCGCGCGGCGCGCCCGACGCCAGACGAAGCAGCGCCGCTTCATCGCGGAGTTCCGCGCCTTCGCCGCCGTAACGCGACAGTCGCTTCAGGTACTCCGCCGTGAGGGACTGGATGGCTCGGTCTTTCGTTTTGCCGATCCAGGCAATCTTGATTTTCACGTGAGCTGGATTGTAAACCGGAGAGCGTGAGCGATCACCTATACCTTCAAGTCCTTAGGCCTTCGCTCCGGAGGCCAGAACAATCGTGGCCCCGAACTTGATTTCTTTTCCGTCGTAGAGCTTGCCGAGTTCGGTGAGCACATCGGCGGTAATGGCAGACCACTGCGGTGCGGGCACGCGTTCGAGCAGCGGCTTGCAGGGGGCCGCGACCGCTCGGGCATATTCCCAAAGTTCTTCCGGGCTTCCCGGCCAGACCCAGGGCACGGTGCGGGTTTCTTCGTGAATCTTGGCGAAGCCAGCCGAACGTAACTCGTGGCTCAGACTTCCTGGAGCTGAAAAGCGATAAGGATCAGCGGCGCCGGGCGAGATGGCCTGACCGCCGACATGGCGCAGGACCACACCCATGGTGGCAGCGAAGTACGGCTGTTCAAACGGCCCCCACGCCGCGAAACAGGCGCGAGCACCGGGCCGCAGCACGCGGCGAAGCTCTCCGAAGGCGCACGGGACATCATCGAAAAACATGACCCCGAAGCGACAGGTGGCCAGATCGAAACTGGCATCAGGAAACGGAAGCTGATGCGCATCGGCGTGGCAGATGGCGAAGTTCGTCAGACCACGCTGCCGGGCTCGTTCGGCAGCGATCTTGAGCAGCGCCTCACTCTGATCGAGAGCAGTCACGCTTCCGGAAGGCGCGACCAGGCCAGCGATGGTGATGCCCGGCTCGCCGGTGCCCGTGGCCAGATCGAGCACGTGCAGTCCGGGGCGGGGTGCGGCGTAGTCCACCAGCGCGTCGGTAACACCGCGGCCCATTCTGCCCGAGGGAATGCGCCAGCGCTCGGCCGCGGTCATGCGGAAAGATGAACCCCAGCAGGCGGCCGAATCTTGCGCCGAACTCATTTTGCTCTTTTCTTGCGCGCCGGATTGCGCACCGTGCGTTGGCTGCGGGCGGCGGGTCTTGCCTTCGCCGCTGGGCGCGCTTTGGCCTTCAGGTCGGAGGTGTCAAGACGCAGGGCTGACTTCCACAAGCGCTCCAGATCGTAGTAGCGCCGGGCGTTTTCAGAAAAGACGTGGACCACAAAGTCCACGTAGTCGAGCAGCACCCAGTCGGCGTGGCGGTAGCCTTCAATATTGTTGGGGCGCATTCCGTGTTGCTCCAGCCGGTCCTGCACCTCATCGGCGATGGCTTGCACCTGGCGCGGGTTGGCGCCGCTGCAAATCACGAAATAGTCGGTGAAAGCGCTGGCCTCTTTTGCCAACTGCAGGGCCACAATGGCTTCGGCTTTCTTGTTTTGGCAGGCGGCAATGGCCGCAGAAATCAGGTGTCTGAGTTCGTTCTTTTTCATGCTTGGCTGACGTGGAAGGTTCGATAAGCATTGTAAATGGCGCGCGGGGGCTTGAGGAATTAAAGCCGCGATGGCAGCGCGCGGCAGAGCTGGAGGCAAGGTTCAACGCCCGGTGCTGTCAACTCCCATTAGAGTCCGCAGAATCAACAGGATGCACCCCTCCGTGACCTTCGTAATTGCCCTCGCCGTTACTTCGTTGCCGGGGGTGGTGGGACTCCCTCAGAATCGAGACGGGGAACTCTGTTTGCCGCATGTCGGACCGTGCCGAAATCGCGAAGCGCGTTGAACGCGCTGAAAAATTCCTGCAAAAAGGCAAGCCGGATGCTGCCCTCGAAGAGTATTTGGCCGTCCTCAACGAAGACCGCGACAACGACAGCGTTCGGCAGATGGCGGCTGATCTGTCACTCTCCGTGGGCCGCACTCAGGAAGCAGTGGCGTTGTTGGGAGACCTCTTTGAGCGGCAAGTGGGTCTGGGGGATGCCACCCGCGCCAGCCTGACTTACAAAAAGCTGGCCCGTTACACCAACCCCTCCACCGAACAGAAGCTGCGTTTTGGGCAAATTCTGGAAAGTAGCAACAAGCGCATGGCCCTCGATACCTACGAGGCAGCGCTGCAGGAACTGGCCGGCAAGGGTTCCAAGCCGGAACAGATGAACGTGCTCAAGCGCATTGTGGCGCTGGAGCCGGCTTTGCAAAACTTCATGCGTCTGGGCGAGATGGCGGTGCAGCTGGGTGATGGCAAGGGCGCGGCTGCCGCTTTTCTGCGGGTCGCGGAACTGACCGAGCAGTCGGGAGCCAATTCCGCCTCCTGGTATGAACGCGCCTACCAGTCCGATCCTTCCAATGTGAAAGTGGCGCTGAGCTATGGGCGCAGTCTGGTCAACCAGGGCGAAGTCGGTGCGGCGATTTTTGTGCTCGAGCCGCTGGTGCAGAGCGGCAATGCCAGCGGCGAATTGCGCGAGACTTACGCCCGGGCGCTTCTGGCGGCGGGCCGCTTCAATGAGGCCGAGCCGCACGTCTGGGCGCTCTTCGAGCAGAACCCCACCCGCGTGCAGCAAGTGGCCAGCCTGATCGGCGCCATGATTGACGCCCAACTCGATACGGACGCGGTGGCCCTGGCGCGCAAGCTGGAACAATATCAGCGGCGGCGCGGCGAGCGGCGGGCATTCCTCGCGTTGATGCAGGACATTGTCGCGCGGCATCGTGCCTCGCCGGAAATTCTCGAACTCCTGGTGGAGCTCTACAACGCGTCGAACCGGGAAAATGACTATTGCCAGACGCTGGTGCGGCTGTTCGAGCTCTACTACAAGACCAGCAACTTTGAGAAGGCTGGCGAGTGCCTGGATCGCGCCGCCGAAGTGGATCCCTACGAGCCCGGTCATCAGAAGCGGCTGGAGATGCTGCGCGGCAAAATCGACGAAGGTCGCTACAAAGTGATCGCGGCGCGCTTTACCTCCGTGACCAAGAATGCACCGGAGCCGTCGTTGACCCGCAGCGCTGAGTCGGGCGCGGGCTCTGCATCGTTGCAGGACTTGATGCTGCAAGCGGAAATCCTGGTGCAATACGGCATGCGCGCCAAGGCCCTCGAACGCCTGCAGCACATTCAGGAAACCTTTCCGCAGGAAGAAGAGAGAAATCCGGAGCTGCAACGGTTGTACCTGGCGGCGGGCATGACCACGCAATATCCCAATGCGCCGGCGCCCGTGGCACCGCAGCAACCGGCGGCCATTCCCGTAATTGCATCGGCGGCGCCGTCGCAGGCGATGTCGGACGTGACCCAACTGACGCGCATTGCGGAAATCACTCGCAAACTCTATCGCCAGGCCAGCGCCAACGAAGTGTTGACGACCGTGGCGCAGGAAGTCGGCGGCATGTGGAAGTTGACGCGTTGCGTCGCTGCCACCCGCCGCCCCTCGCAGCAACCGACCGCCATGGAGGAATACTGTGCCTCCGGCGTGAAGCCCGGCGAACCCGAGCACCTGACCCGGCTGGTGGTTGCGGCCCACGACATGGCCATCGAACGCGGCGCTTTCAGCGTGGCCGATGCATTCAGTGCTGCCGATTTGCAGACGCTGCGCGAGACCGTATCCGACCTGAGTTTCACTTCCATGCTGGTCGTGCCCTTGAGCGAGGGTTCCGAACACGTGGGTGTGCTGCTGCTGCTGCAGGATGTGGCGCGTGGCTGGCATGCCAACGATGTGGTGGTGCTGAAGACCATCGCCGAGCAAGCGGTGCAGGCGCTGAACAACGCCGGCTTGCGGCGCCTGGTGAGCAATCTTTCTGTTACCGACGAAAAATCCCGCCTGCTCAGCCGTGCCTCCTATCTCGATCTGCTCTTGGGCGAAGTGCGCCGGGCGCAGGAAGAGAATTCACAGATCAGCGTGCTGCTGATGCAGTTTGGCGACAGCGATGCCCTGGTGCGGCAGTTTGGGGTGGAAGTGGTCGAAACCACCATGCAGCAGATTGGCCGGACGCTGGCCGCGCGCATCCGGCAAAACGATTTTGCTTTCCGCTATGAAGCCACCACCGCCGCGGTCATCCTCGGCGATACTTGCGAAGCGGATGCGGTGCAGGCGGTGGAAAAATTCCGCCGTGTGCTGGAACAACAGCGCGTGGCCGGGACAGAAACGCCGGTGGCGTTCGCCGCCGGCCTGGCGGAATCCGTGATGAAGGCGCAGTATGATCCGGTCGACATCGTCACCGAAGTGATCAACCGCGCGGAAATGGCGCTGGAACAGGCCTGTGCGGGCGGCGAACCGGTGCGCACCCTGGCTCCGGGAATGGCGGCCGCCGCCGCCGTATAGTTTCTTTTCGGACTAGAGTTACACTCCTCAAAATTCATGCAGGCCGGAGACGCCGACGGGCGTGTACTCCTTTGCCCCGGTTGCTGCTCGCTCGCGACCGCTGTTAAACTGACCTGTTTGGCCTTCAATCCTTATTCTCTTCTGATCATAGGCATCTATGTTGAAGCCGGGTGACATTGCCATTGTGAGCGGGGCGCGTACGCCCATGGGCCGGTACTGTGGCAAACTGAAGGATTTCACCGCTCAGGAACTCGGTGCGGTGGCGGCCAAGGGTGCAATCGAGCGCGCCGGAATTGACCCGAAAGAATTTGACCACTGCGTTTTCGGCAATGCCCAGCAAACCACGGGAGACGCGCTCTATGGTGCGCGCCACGTGGGTTTGCGTGCCGGGCTGCCGATTGAAACGCCGGCGTTGACGGTGAACCGGTTGTGCGGTTCGGGTCTGCAGGCCATCATTTCCGCGGCGCAAATGGTGCAGCTAGGCGAATCCAACATTGCGCTGGCCGGCGGCATGGAAGCGATGTCGCAAGCGCCGTTCTCCATCCGTGGCCGTGACGGTTTTACTCTTGCCCCCGGTGGCCGCCTGGAAGATTCGCTGCTGGTGGCGCTGCTCGATACCTACTGCGGCGTGGCCATGGCCAATACCGCCGAGCTGCTGGGCGAACAGCACGGCATCACCCGGCAGATGCAGGACGAGTTCGCCTTACGCTCGCAGCAACTCGCCGACGCGGCATACAAAGACGGGCGCATCCAGGAAGAGCTGGTGCCAGTGCCACTGAAGAATTCCAAGGGCGAACCGACCGGGGAGATGTTTACGGAGGATGACCACCGCCGCGCCAACACCACCATGGAAGGTCTGGCCAAACTGCGGCCGGCGTTCGGCAAGAACGGCACCGTCACGGCAGGAAACGCCAGCGGCATTGTGGATGGCGGCGCCGCAGTGGTGGTGATGTCGCTCGAACTTGCGTCAAAGCGCGGCCTCAAGCCGCTGGGCCGCATCGTGGGTTGGGGCGTTGCCGGCGTGGAACCCAAGCTGATGGGGCGCGGGCCGGTGCCGGCATCGAAAATCGCTTTGCAGAAGGCTGGCCTCACCCTTGACTACATTGATCTGATCGAAGTGAACGAGGCTTTTGCGGCGCAGTATCTGGCCGTAGAAAAGGAACTCGGCCTCGACCGCGAAAAAGTGAACGTCAACGGGGGCGCGATTGCGCTGGGACATCCCCTGGGCGCGACGGGGGCACGGCTAGTGATCACGCTGCTTTACGAATTGCGGCGCCGGAAAAAGAAGTACGGACTGGCCACGGCTTGTATCGGCGGCGGTCAGGGGATTGCCATGGTGGTGGAGAGTCTGAATTAGTTTTTTCGTAGCAGAGGAATTTTATGAATATTAAAAAGGTCGGCGTTCTCGGTTGTGGGCTGATGGGCTCGGGCATTGCGCAAGTGGCGGCGATGGCCGGGTTCGACGTGACCGTGCTGGAGGCGGAGCAGAAGTTTCTCGACAAGGGCTTTGCCGGGATCGACAAATCGCTGGCGAAATTTGCCGAGAAGGGCACCATCAAGGAAACGCCGCAGGCGGTGCGCGCTCGGTTGAAAGGCACAACCAACAAGGCTGACCTCGCCGATTGTGACATCGTCGTCGAAGCCATCATTGAAAATCTCGAGCAGAAGCGCGCCATGTACGCCGCGCTCGATGCCATCGTAAAGAAGGACGCCATCTTCGCCTCGAACACTTCGTCCATTTCGATCACAGAGATGATGACGGCGACCAAGCGGCCGGAGCGTTTTGTCGGGCTGCATTTTTTCAATCCCGTGCCGCTGATGAAGCTGGTGGAAGTGGCGCGCACCATTGCCACGGCCAACGATGTTTACGAGACGGCCTATGAATTTGGCAAGAAGTTGGGCAAGGTGCCGGTGCGCACCAGCGATAAAACCGGCTTCATTGTCAACCGTTTACTGGTGCCATACATGCTCGATGCCATTCGCGCTTATGAAGAAGGCGTGGGCACGATTGAGGACATTGACAATGCCATGAAGCTGGGCTGCGGCTATCCCATGGGCCCGTTCACGCTGCTCGATTTTGTCGGCTTGGATACGACCTACTACATCACGCACGTGATGTTTGAAGAATTCAAAGAGCGCCGCTTCGCCTCGCCGCCGCTGTTGAAGCGCATGGTGATGGCGGGGTGGTATGGGCGGAAGTCGGGCAAGGGATTTTACGATTACGCCGACGCGCAGAATCCGGTGGCCAACAAGCTGTAAACGTTTTTTCATCGTGACCAGCATTGTCATTAATTGGTGTGAACTTATGACCTACGAAAACATTCTCTTCGAAAAGAAAAACGCAATCGCTTACATCACCGTTAACCGGCCGAAGGTGCTGAACGCGCTGAACATGGCCACCATGGAAGAGCTGCGCGCCGCTTTTACCGATGCGCGAGACGACGCGACCATTCGCGTGGTGATCTTTACCGGCGCGGGCGAGAAAGCCTTCATCGCTGGTGCGGACATCAGCGAACTGGCCACGCAGGACGCGGTCACGGGCAAAGAGTACGGCCATCGCGGGCAGTCGGTGCTGGACCTGATGGAGAACCTGGGCAAGCCAGTGATTGGCTGCATCAATGGATTCGCACTCGGCGGCGGGTGCGAGATTGCCATGGCTTGCACCATGCGGCTGACGAGCGAAAACGCCAAGCTGGGCCAGCCGGAAGTAAAGCTCGGCATCATTCCCGGATATGGTGGAACGCAGCGTCTGCCGCGCCTGGTCGGCAAAGGCCGCGCCATGCAGCAGGTGCTGACCGGCGACATGATTACGGCGCAGGAAGCGCACCGCATCGGACTGGTGAATGAAGTGGTGGCAGCAGCGGAGCTGATTCCGCGCGCTGAAGCCATCGCGCAGAAGATTATTGCCAACGCCCCGCTCGCGGTGAAGTACGCCATGGAAGCCGTGAACAAGGGCATGGAGATGACGTTGGCAGAAGGTCTGTATCTGGAAGCGACACTGTTCGGTGTTTGTTGCGCCACGGAAGACAAGAAGGAAGGGACAGCTGCGTTTCTGGAAAAGCGGTCGCCGCAATTCAAAGGGAAATAAATTGCGGAAGTCAGATTGCAGATTGCAGAAGTTGAATCGCGGAAGTCAGCCCTACGATGCCTGTACTTCTGCAATCTGCAATCTGACTTCTGCACTCAGTTCTGAATGATCAAGTCGCTCCATATCGGACGCTACGTTGCCCAGGCGGAAGACTTCCGCGTGCTGGAGAAATTTCTGCAGGTATTGGGCATGGAACGCGTTGCCGGCGACAAGACCATGGCCACGTTTTCTGCGCCGCTCGGGTTGCTCAGCATCAATGCGCTCACGCACCAATACCCGGCGAAGCTGGTCAAGCAATTGAAGAACGTGGCGCGGCTGATCGTGCTGGAAGTGAACAATCCGGATGTGGTCTTCGACATCGCCCGGCAGATGAAGTTGAAACTGCTTTCAGATTCGGCCTCCCCGGACGGCAAGCGCAGTTTTTCGCTGCAGCTTCCCGGCGACCTGATCGTGACCGTATTTGGTGTTCCCGGCGTGACCGCGGCGGTGGAGGGCAAACTCGATGCGCGCGGTTTGAAGTTCGCAGTCGTAGTGGCACGGTTCAATGCCTTTATTACCGAGAGACTGCTCGAGGGAGCGCTGGATGGGCTAGTGCGTGCCGGAGCGAAACGCGGCGATATCGAAATTGTTCGCGTGCCCGGCAGCTTTGAGATTCCGGCGGCGGCGCGCACTCTGGCCGAGACAGGAAGATACGATGCCGTCCTCTGTCTGGGTTGCCTGCTGCGCGGCGAGACCGCCCATTACGACGTGATCGTAAACGAAGTGGCGCGAGGCATTGGACAGTCGGCCCAGGAGACGGGCGTGCCGCACGCGTTCGGTGTACTGACCTGTGACACGCTGGAGCAGGCCATTGATCGCGCCGGATTGAAAATGGGCAACAAGGGTTTCGAAGCAGCGCTGGCGGCAGTCGAGATGGTGAACGTAAAGAAAACCGTAAGGCGCCGATCGTCCGTCGGCAGAAAAACCAGGGCGGTGCGCGCAGCGGGGAACACCAGACAGCGGCGCCCGGCCAGGAAACCCCGCTGAAGCTTGGTCTTTAGTTCACCTCGCCGGCGCCACTGCTTTTTCAGTTTCCACGAAAACCACGTAGACTGAAGGCAGGCTTCGTACATCCAGCCGGCACTTTCCTATGGGAACCCGTCGCCAATCCCGCGAGATGACGCTGCAAATGCTTTTCCAGGCCGATATGGGCCGGCAAGAGCCAGCGCAGGTGCGGCAATCGTTCTGGAAGGAACGTGCCGACACGGAAGCCGAGGTGCGCGGCTTTGCCGATGATTTGTTTCGCGTGGCCACGGACCGAGCGGTGGAGATTGACGGCCTGATTGAAACTCATGCCGAACACTGGCGCATGGAGCGCATGGCGGCGGTGGACCGTAACATCCTGCGCGCGGGCGTCGCCGAACTGCTGAGCTGTCCCAAGACACCACGCCCGGTGGTCATTAACGAAGCGCTGGAAATCGCGCGCAAATTCTCCAGCCTGGAATCGATCCAGTTCATCAACGGTGTGCTCGACAGCGTGGCGCGCGCACTGGAAAAAGGCGCTCCTGCAACCTAGTTCCCCGCCCGACACCGCCAACATTCTCTCTGCTTAGGGTTTTACCGCCACCAGGTCGGGCACACAGGCCGCTCGCCCCGGAATGGATGGAGGCGCGTTGCCACTACACAGGCAGGCCGCCGGGGTGTTGTTGCTGGCGCTGCAGCTGGAAGTCAGGGCAATTTGCTGCGCATCCAGCCCCAGGCTCAAATCAAGGCGATGCACCAGCCCGTCTGTCGCGCCTACGTACATGGCGGAACCGTCGGTGGTGAGTCCGGCTTCAAGTGGCAACGGTGAACCAGTCAGCGCGATGCCCGACCGGTTCTGCGTGTCCACGCGCAGACGCAGAACGCTGGGCAGCGAGTCGGTCAACACGTAGGCTGACCGCGCATCGCTGGACACGAAAAACCGCGTGGGGGTGAAGTCGCCTTGCCCCAGATCGAAGAACTGCGGCGCGCCGTTGCTGATCAAGAGCGGGCAACTGGCGCCGGGATTGGGCAGCGGGGTGGAAGAGAACAGCGCGATCCCCGGCGGGAGCACCGAGGCAATGGTGCCGTCGGAGAGCGCCCGCAGAAATGCTGGGGTGCCGCCGGGATCGACTGACCCATGGGCGACATTGTTGCAGGTGTCAAAGAAATCCACACCCGGCACACCACCGGCCAAGTATGCGAATGCGCCGTCAGGGTGGAAAGTCAGGTCCTTCGCCTGAATGCTGAGTGAATGGGCTTGGAAAGATTGGGTGCGGGAATAAATGAAGAGCGTGTCAAACGGGCCGCCCGGTTCCACGTGAGAAAGAATGTAGGCCTGCGAGCTGTCGGGGGAAAACTGCGCCCGAGTGACGCCGTTGGCAATGAACTGGACCGCGGTGCCCGACGCAACGTCGTAAGCGAAGAGCCGGTTCGGAGTGGTGCTGTCATCCGCAATGATGAGCTTGGCGCCATCGGGAGAAATCGTGAGTACGCGCCCAGGGAACTGAATGTTGGTGGAGACGGTGCCCTTCCCGGCGGTCTCGACCACCATGAGGCCGAAGCTGCTGCCGAGGAAAATCCGGGAAGCGGTGGCGCCGGTTCCCGTGGACAACGCTATCGAATTCGGCGTGTGCGGCAATGGAATGGCGGAGCCGGGCAGGTTGGTGTTCAGAGCAATGGGGAACAACGACGTGGCGCAGCCGTCGGTGGCGCCGCAACTGGTGCTGGTGACGTACGCGGTGGTCAGATTGTTGGTGCCGTTGACGGTCACGCTGATGGTGTCAGGAGAGTAGATCATCTGGGTCGGCAGATAGCCGCCGTTGCAACTGGGAGGCGTGCAGGAGGCGGAAATCCCCGCGCCGCCTGGATTGACGGCACTAATGGTTCCGGCGGCACTGACGGACGCGGCCGTCGGATGCGTCGAAGTAAAGGTTAGCGGTACGCCGGCGAGCGTGACTCCCGCAGTGTCAACAACCGTGGACGTAATTGCTGCCGAGCCGCCCTTATTCAACCTGATGGAATTGCTGGCGCCGCTACTCAGCGCCAGGCGAATGGACTGCACCGCGCAGACGCCAAAATCCACCGCCGCGCTACTGGTGCCCCCCACGGATGCAGAAATCTGTGTGAGTCCGGGCAGGCGAGCTGTGACTTGCGCCTGGTTGGGCTGCAGACCGGTGGCGGTGGTACTGGCAGAGGCAATGGTGGTATTCGCGGTCCGCCAGTCGATGGGGCCCACCGTGGAAGTGATGTCTTGTCCATTGCTGAGCGCGGTGGCTTCGAAAATCTGGGTGTGGTCTTTCGAAGTGCACGCCGGGGGCGTAAGCGGCGCAACCGTCAACCGGTCGATATGCTGATGCACGAAGACGAGCAGGGGCGGGCTGGACACGCCGCTGACCGTCTCCGTGGCCGTAACGATCACTTGTCCCACGCCGCCACCGGGGTTGCAAGTCGTGGGCAGGGTGGCTGAATCCCACACGCCGGCGCAAACAAAATATTGCGATGCCGTCCCCACACTCACTTTCACAATGCTCAGAGCCGAAGGGTTGCTGATGCTGAAGGTGTAATCGAGGTTGGGGATGGCATTGCCCCCTCCGGCGATGGCGGCTGGGATGGCACTGGTGCTACCGCCCACTTCCAAATTGGTGCTGCCGAAGCCCAACCTGACGCTGGCGGGCCGCAATGGCCCGGTGTTCTTGTAGCCACAGCCGGCCAGCAGAGTGAACGCAATCAGGGCAATCAGCGCCCCGGAATACCGATGACAACGACCCATGAATCCTCCCCGCCGCAAAGACTGACGTCCATTGGCGAGTTTGATGGACTTGGAAAACCTTCAGTCTAGAGGCTGGTGCGGCATTTCAGCAACTGCCACCGCCGCTCCGGCTGAAGCTCCAGCTCTTGAGATGACGTTTTTGCCGCTGGGGTTGACGGAAAGAAACCCAAGTTGATATATTCGTAAGGTTCCGCGAGTCTTTACGAGCTGGCCTGTGTGTGCTCGGTTGAGTACACGGTAGTTGAGCGGTTTTGCTCTGAAATGGTTTTTCGTTCCGCACCCGGCGACATGGGGTACGGATCGCCCTCGCTGAAGCGCCCGTGCGATCACCCTCTGCCTCGTGGAGGGATATGCAGGGCCAGGCAGGCGAAACGGAGTGCCTCCAATCCAGGCGCCACCGTCGCATGCGTCAGTCTGACAGAAGATTGGGAATCTCGACCCTGGGCCGAGTGTGCCGGGAGCGAGGCGCGGCCGCGCAAGCGGCGGTTGCGAGCTGTGAATTGGAATGCCCGTCTGGGACGGGTGCCGTGGTGCGCGAAGGAGCTGGAACAGTGCCAACGTTCAATCAACTGGTGCGGAAGGGCCGGACCAAGCCGCGGTATAAGACGGCCAGCCCCGCGTTGCAAGGTTGTCCGCAGAAACGTGGCGTGTGCACGCGCGTTTACACGCAGACGCCAAAGAAACCAAATTCCGCGTTGCGGAAAGTGGCGCGTGTCCGCCTGACCAACGGGATTGAGGTCACCACTTATATTCCCGGCGTCGGACACAACCTGCAGGAGCACTCGATCGTGCTCATCCGCGGCGGTCGCGTGAAGGACCTGCCCGGGGTGCGGTATCACGTGGTGCGCGGGACGCTGGATTCGACTGGAGTCAACGACCGCAAGCAGAGCCGGTCGAAGTATGGGACCAAGCGGCCGAAGCAGGCGTAACAAAATTTGGAGTGGTCAGCCGTCAGCGGCCGGTACGGGGAGCTGACAGCAAAAAGCTGAGAGGCAAATGCCGAGAAAAGGTCACATCCCGAAGCGAACGGTTGCAGCCGACGCGGTGTACAGCTCCGATCTGGTCACCAAGTTCGTGAACTGCATGATGTGGGGCGGCAAGAAGTCCACCGCCCAGAACATTTTTTATGACGCCATGCGCAAGCTGGAGCAGAAGGGTGGCGACGAAGCGCTGAAGCTCTTCAAGAAAGCGGTGGAGAACGCCAAGCCGCTGCTCGAAGTGAAGACGCGGCGTGTGGGCGGCGCGAACTACCAGGTGCCGGTCGAAGTAAATGCCGATCGTCGGACCTCGCTGGCCATTCGCTGGCTGATTTCGTATTCGCGCGGCCGGGCGGAAAAAGGCATGGTGGACAAGTTGACCAATGAGTTGCTGGACGCGGCCAACAACCGCGGCGCCGCCATCAAGAAGAAGGAAGATGTACACCGGATGGCGGAAGCGAACAAGGCGTTTGCGCACTACCGCTGGTAAGAACGATCTTGCAATTTGGAAATTTTGTAATTAAGGAATTCAGCAAGCCGTGGCGAGACAAGTTCCATTAGAGCGTTGCCGCAATATCGGCATCATGGCCCACATCGACGCGGGTAAAACCACGACGACGGAGCGCATTCTTTTCTATACGGGAAGAACGCACCGCATTGGCGAGGTGCATGAAGGCACCGCCACCATGGACTGGATGGAGCAGGAGCAGGAACGCGGCATCACCATTACCTCCGCTGCCACCACCTGCACCTGGCGCGATATTCGCATCAACATTATTGATACGCCCGGCCACGTGGATTTTACCGCCGAGGTGGAACGCTCCCTGCGTGTGCTGGACGGCGCGGTGGCGGTGTTTGACGCGGTGCACGGGGTGCAGCCGCAGTCGGAAAAAGTGTGGCGCCAGGCCGACAAGTACGGCGTCCCCCGCATCTGCTTCATCAACAAGATCGACAAGATGGGCGCGGATTTTGAGAATGCCGTGGGCACCATCCGCAAGCGTCTGAATGCCAAGCCGGTCGCCATCCAGATTCCCATTGGCCAGGAAGCGAAGTTTGTGGGCGTGGTCGACCTGATTGAGATGAAGGCGGTGGTGTGGAAGGACGAGACCATCGGCTCCGAATATCTCACCGAAGAAATTCCCGCTGACATGCGCAAGAAGGCGGAAGCGTTCCATACGCAACTGGTCGAGACCGTGGCCGAGAACGATGACGAGATTCTGCACAAGTTTCTGGAAGGCGAGGCTATTTCCGCCGCCGAACTGCGTGCTTCGTTGCGCCGCTCTACTATCGCGTTGAAGTTGTTTCCGGTGGTGGTGGGCACGGCGTTCAAGAACAAAGGGGTGCAGCCGCTGCTCGACGCGGTGGTGGATTTCCTGCCTTCGCCGCTGGATAACCGCGAGGTGAAAGGCATCAATCCTGAAAACGGCGAAGTTCTGATCCGCAAACCGGCGGACGACGAGCCCTTTTCGGCGCTGGCGTTCAAGATCATGGCCGATCCGTTTGTCGGTCAGTTGACGTTTATCCGGGTGTACTCCGGCCAGCTCAAGTCGGGCGATTCGGTGCTCAACACCGGCCGCCGTAAAACGGAACGCATCGGGCGTCTGCTCAAGATGCACGCCAACAAGCGTGAAGACATCAGCGAGATTCTGGCGGGTGATATCTGCGCCGCGGTGGGCTTGAAGAACGTCAGCACGGGCGACACGATCTGCGATGATGCTCACCCCATTGCGCTCGAATCCATCGTGTTTGCCGTCCCGGTAATTTCCGTCGCGGTGGAGCCGAAAACGAAAGCCGATCAGGAAAGAATGGGCATGGCGCTAGGCAAGCTGGCGCAGGAAGACCCCACCTTTAAAGTCCACACCGATCCCGACAGCGGACAGACCATCATCAGCGGCATGGGTGAGTTGCACCTGGAAATCATCATTGACCGCATGATGCGCGAGTACAAAGTTGAAGCCAACGTTGGCAAACCGCAAGTCGCCTACCGCGAAACCATCCGCAGGAAAGCCGAAGCGGAAGGTAAATACATTCGTCAGACTGGCGGCCGCGGCCAGTACGGTCACGCCAAGATCCGCCTGGAGCCGAATGAGCCGGGCAAAGGCTACGAGTTCATCAATGACATCATCGGCGGGTCGGTGCCCAAGGAATTCATCAAGCCGATTGACCAGGGCATTCGCGAAGCCCTGGAGGGCGGCGTCCTCGCCGGTTACGAGATGGTGGACGTGAAAGCCACGCTCTACGACGGCAGCTATCACGACGTCGATTCCAACGAAATGGCGTTTAAGATCGCCGGTTCGATGGCGTTCAAAGAGGCTGCACGCAAGGCTTCACCCGTGCTACTGGAGCCGGTGATGGCGGTGGAAGTGGTGACGCCCGAGGATTATGCCGGCGCCATCATGGGCGATTTGAGTTCGCGCCGCGGACGCATTGAGGGCATGGAGCACCGCGCTGGTTCGCAGGTGATCAGCGCCATTGTGCCGCTGGCGGAAATGTTCGGTTATGCCACGCAGATGCGGTCGAGTACGCAAGGCCGCGCCGAGTACTCCATGCATTTTGCGCGCTACGAAGAAGCGCCGCGCTCGGTGGCGGAGGAAATCATCGCCAAGGTGCAGGGCACGGCGAAGTGACCGCTTGCGGGACAACAGTTTGTTGTCGACCGCAGGTTCTGGGTCGGCAACGGTCGGCAGCAGGATTTTGAAGTGGTTTTCGGGCCGGCAGGCATTTGGAATGGTTTAGTGCGCCAGACGGAAGGTTTTATCAGAAGTGAAGTGATTTGCGAAGCGCCAGACGAACGGCGCTACCGGGTCCGGGATTTCTGGACTTCGCATTTCGAGTTTGAGTTTTTCCGCCGCCGGTTCCAAGCGGAGTACGGGAAGTTCGATCAGTGGTTGCTGGCGGATGGTTTGGTTGAAAAGCAACAATTGGTCGGGGCGTACTACGAAGACGACAGCAGCGGGGATGAGTTAATTCCGGCCTAGGGCCGAGGAGCAAGGAAATGGCCAAGGAAAAGTTTGAGCGCAATAAGCCGCACGTGAATGTGGGGACGATCGGACA
>JBGQDM010000030.1:0-31493 GCA_041495845.1 Terriglobia bacterium
CAGGAGAGGATCCTGCAGCAGCATGCCACCACGGCGCTGGGCCGATCTGGACATTTGAGTTGGCGAAGAGAACAAGACCCGTCAGGCAGCCATCGCCCAATCCGGGCTCTGGGTGGGGGCCCCGCCTAAATTATGGGGTCAGCAGGCGTGGGAAGCGCAGTGACGAAGGTCACGGGCACCCCACAACCGCTCCCCCAGGCCGCGTCTTGAGCCTCCGAATCGCGAAGACTTCGCCAGATTGAACAAGCGGCCAAAGCTTAGTCCACTCTTATCCAGCATTCAAGCATCGCACATTGGAGGAAGGAATCACGGCCGCAATCAGGGAGCGGTCTCGGAGGGAGCACCGCGCCGTTGTAAACTGGAGCGAGAAGCGGCCCCGTAGCTCAGATGGATAGAGCGGCGGTTTCCTAAACCGTAGGTCGGCAGTTCGACTCTGCCCGGGGCCTCCATCCCATCGCAGTGAAAGGGCACGGGTTGACGGCGGCGGTTGCCGCGGTCTTCCGGGCGCCGGTTCCCCCTTTCTTTGCCAGAGCGCGTGTGAGTTGCGTCACATCGGACGGATTCACAACTCGGCTAGACTTGGAAACAGGACATCTCTTGGACCCCGGCCACCCAACTGGTTTGGGCGGGCTCATCCGCGCTCGGGCGGATCAGTGAGTTTTCTGGAGAAGCCGGAGACAAATCGTGGAAGTGGGTTTTGAAACCATCGGTAATGCCACGATCATTGCTTACGATCAGGGGCCGATCCTGGTCACGGATCCCTGGCTCCGTGGGCCGGCCTATTTTGGAAGCTGGAACTTCTCGCACGAAATCCCCGACGAGCAATTGCTGGCTGCCCGCAACTGCCCCTATGCCTGGATCTCTCACGGCCACCCCGATCACCTCAGTTCAAAATCATTGGGCCTGCTAAAGACCAAGACGCTGCTCCTGCCCGATCACGTAGGGAGCCGAATTGCCACAGATTTGCGGAACGAAGGCTACAACGTGCGCGTCCTGCAAGACAAGACTTGGTACAAGCTTTCGGATCGGATCCGGGTCCTCTGCCTCGCCGATTACAACCAGGACGGAATCTTGCTCATTGACATCAACGGCCGCCTGCTGGTGAACCTCAACGACAGCTCGGATCGCGGTTGGGGACATTTTGTCCGCAAAGTGGTCCAGCAGTACAAGATTTCCTTTTTGCTGCGACTCTCTGGTTATGGCGATGCGGACATGATCAACATTTTCGACGAGAGTGGGGAGCGGCTACTCCCGGTGCACGTGGCCCAGAAGCTGCCCGTGGGCAGGGAAATCTCCCTGATGATGCGCGACTTTCGGACGAAGTACTTCATTCCCTTCAGTTCCATGCACTGCTACCAGCGTTCCGATAGCGCCTGGGCCAATGAGTACACGACCGGGATGGCGGACTACACCGCGGACTTCGACCCCAGGACAGGGACCATGTTACCGGCGTTCATTCGGTACGATTGTCTGACCGATACCTACAAGACTCTCGATCCTCCTGCCCGAGAAGAACGAATCCACGCGCCGGAGGAATTCGGCGACAACTGGCAGGAGCCGCTCTTACCGGATGATGGGCCGGCAATCCGGAGCTACTTTACGAGCATCGAGCATCTCAGCGAGCACTTTGATTACCTCAACTTTCGCGTCGCCGGGCAAGACAACATTGTCGCATTAGGAAAACGGGAGTTTGAGCGTGGCCTCACGTTCGAAGTCCCGCGCAACTCGCTAATGACCGCGATCAACTATCACGTGTTTGATGACCTGCTCATCGGAAACTTCATGCGGACCGTGCTGCACGGAAAATTCGGCCAGGCAGTTCTCTATCCGGACTTCACCCCCTACGTTGCGAAGTACGCAGACAACGGCTTGGCGAAAAGCAAGGAAGAGGTAGCGGATTATTTCCGGAAATACCGGCAGCGAGCGCCCTTCGAATACCTGCGTGGCCGCATCAGGAATTTGGCAAAAGACGTCATTCGTGACAGATTTGCGGCCGATTCCTCCACCTACCGTCTGGTGCGACGCTCGTACCATCTGCTCAAAACTGCTCGGCCCTCGTAGCGGCGACCGCATTCGAGAGAGCAACGGCGCCTCCTCGGCGCGGAGTCGCTTCGCAAACTTCAGCGGCGGGCCGGTGCACGTTTACGCAAAACTGTGGGTCCCGTATCGAAACCAAAACCGGCGACGCAGTTCTCTTTCCGGCCTGGCTCGGCAGTTCGACTCTGCCCGGGGCCTCCATCCCATCGCAACCAAAAGCATTGTCTCGCGCTTGAAAGCCCCTTGGATCGCTACTTCGGTTGCGCCACCATCCGCAGGTAGGGCTTGAGCGTCTTCCAGCCATTGGGAAATTTTTGCTTGGCCTGCTCATCGGAAACCGAGGGCGGGATGATGACGTCGTTCCCTGGCTTCCAGTTCACCGGCGTGGCCACGTTGTGTTTGGCGGTGAGTTGAATCGAATCCAGCACCCGCAGCACTTCGTCAAAATTGCGCCCGCTGCTCATGGGATAGATGAGCATCAGCTTGATCTTCTTGTCGGGCCCGATGACGAACACGGTGCGCACGGTGGCGTTGTCGGCAGCGGTGCGGCCTTCACAGGACGTACCGGCGCCTTCCGGCAGCATGTCATACAGTTTCGCAATCTTCAGGTCGGTGTCGCCGATCATGGGATAGTTGACCCGGTGCCCCTGCGTTTCTTCGATGTCCGCAGCCCATTTGCTGTGATTGGCGACTGGATCCACGCTCAGTCCAATGATCTTCGTGTTGCGCTTGGCGAATTCCGGCTGCAGTCCCGCCATGTAGCCGAGTTCCGTGGTGCAGACGGGTGTGAAATCCTTGGGATGGGAGAACAGAATAGCCCAGCCGTCGCCGATCCACTCGTGAAAGCGGATCGTTCCCTGGGTGGTCTCGGCGGTGAAATCGGGAGCTTCAGAATTGATGCGCAGTGACATGGGAGTCCCTCCAAAAGTGCGTTGAAATTTGGTCGCGGCCGGCCCGCGCGATCGCCCCGCGGAACGCTACCAAGACTAGACCATAAAAGTAACGGCGATCAACCGGCTCGTCAACCCCGGGCCATCCGGCCGGATACTGCGACCGATTCGCCAGCCTGGGCGACCATCGGCCCCGTAGCTCAGATGGATAGAGCAGCGGATTTCTAAACCGGTGGTCGCCAGTTGGCAGTTCGACTCTGCCCTGAGCCTCCATTCCGTTACCAGGCATTAACCATCCCGTTAACCCCCGGCGACCTTGGTTCTTGCTCTCCCCTATAATGCAGAGAGCCCATGCTCAAATATTCCATTGTGGTTCCCCTGCACAACGAGCAGGACAACGTTACCGATCTCTATGACCGCCTCAAGCACGTAATGGAGGCGAGCGGCGAGAGCTTTGAAATCGTGCTGGTGGATGACGGCAGCGACGACCGCACCTTTAACCTGCTGCGCGAGATTGCATCCATTGACAGCCGCGTCACCGTGGTCAAGTTGCGGCGAAACTTTGGGCAGACTGCCGGTCTGGCCGCCGGGTTCGACCATGCCCGCGGCGAGTTCATCATCGCCATGGATGGCGATCTGCAACACGACCCCGCCGATATTCCCGCCTTTCTGGAAAAAATTGCCGAGGGCTTCGATATTGTCAGTGGCTGGCGCAAGGAACGCGTCGACAACTTCTGGCTGCGCCGCATCCCTTCGCGCATCGCCAACTGGATCATGGCCAAGCTGAGTGGGGTGGACATCCACGATTTCGGCACCACCTTCAAGGCCTATCGCCGTGAAATCCTGGAGCAGGTGCCACTCTACGGCGAACTCCACCGCTTTATTCCGGCGCTCGCCTCCTGGCATGGCGCGACCATTTGCGAAGTTCCCATTCGCAACATCAACCGCGAGCGGGGCGAATCTCACTACGGCATTTCCCGCACCATCCGCGTTTTCTTTGACCTCATCACCATCCGCTTCCTGCTCCGCTATCTCTCGCGCCCGCTGCACTTTTTCGGCACTGGGGGCATGTTGAGCATCGCGGCAGGTTCCGGGATCGGACTCTGGCTCGCCGCCAGCAAGTTGCTGCGCCATGCGGACGTGATGAGCCAGCATGCCCCGCTCATGGTGTTCGGCGCGGTGCTGATTCTGCTGGGCATGAACCTGCTCGCCATCGGCCTGCTGGGCGAGATGCAGGTGCGCCACTACCATGCGCCTTCCCGCCGCGCCCCCTACTCTGTCGAGCGCCTGCTGCGCACCCGGACGGAAGAGTCCGCGGTCTCCGAGTAGACGAGAACCGTTGGCCCCAGGGCGGGGTATAATGGCCGTTTTGCTCAGGATTTAGCCATGAACCCGATCGCCGAAAAAACTCACACCTTGCGTCTGGCCGACCGCATGTCGCGCCTCGGCACAGAAACCGCCTTTGAAGTTCTCGTCAAGGCGCGTGCCTTGGAGCGCCAGGGCAAAAATATCATCCATCTGGAAATTGGCGAGCCGGATTTCGATACCCCCGCCAACGTGGTCGAAGCCGGCGTCGATGCGCTGCGCAAGGGCTGGACCCACTATGGGCCTTCTGCCGGGTTGCCGGAGTTGCGTCAGGCCATCGCGGAGGAAGTCAGTCGCTCGCGCGGAGTGCCCGTCAGCAGCGAGGAAGTGGTGGTCGTACCAGGTGGTAAGCCCATTATTTTCTTTTCAATTCTGGCATTAGCGAATGTGGGAGATGAAGTCATCTACCCCAATCCTGGTTTTCCCATCTACGAATCCATGGTCAACTTCGTCGGCGCCAAAGCGGTACCCATCCGTTTGCGCGAAGAACTGGATTTTCGCCTGGATGTGAACGAACTGGCGTCACTCATTACCGATCGCACCCGGCTCATCATCCTGAATTCGCCGCACAATCCTACCGGCGGCGTGCTGCCCGAGCAGGACGTACGCGACATCGCCGCCGCCATCGGTGACCGCAACATCATGGTGCTCTCGGACGAGATTTATTGCCGCTTGCTGTTTGAAGGCAAGCACGCGTCCATCATGTCGCTTCCCGGCTTCAAGGAGCGCACCATTCTGCTGGACGGTTTCTCAAAGACCTATGCCATGACCGGCTGGCGCATGGGGTATGGCGTGATGCGCGCGGACCTGGCAGCGCACGTCGCCCGCCTGATGACCAACTCCAACTCCTGCACTGCCAGCTTCACACAGGTTGCCGGAGTCGAAGCGTTGCGCGGCGATCAACAGTCGGTCGAGGGCATGCGGCAAGAGTTCCAGAAACGCCGCGACATCATGGTGAAGAACCTGAATCAGATCAAGGGCTTCTCCTGCCGTTTGCCCAAGGGCGCGTTCTACACCTTTCCCAACATCACGCAGACCGGCTGGCCCTCGAAGAAGCTGGCGGATGCGCTGCTGGAGCAAGCAGGCGTGGCGGCGCTTTCGGGCACCGCCTTCGGATCGTTCGGCGAAGGGTATCTGCGCTTCAGCATTGCCAACTCGCTCGACAATCTGAACCAGGCGATCGACCGCGTCGACCAGTGGACGAAGAAGAACCTGTAGCGCGTCGCACTTGAGGACGCCGGTTCAAGCCGCGCTTGCCACTTTCTCGACCGCGTCCACGGTGTAAACCACCACCGCCTTCTTGCCCCCCTTCGACGCAGTCGCACAAATCGAATTCAAGTTGACGCCTTTGGCTGCAAGCTTGTCCAAACACTGTGCCAGCGCACCGGGTTTGTTGGGCAGCTCATACTCCTCGGCTGTAGTCTCTCTGTAAGTGACCCTGGCTTCGTCGAGGGCTTTGCGGGCGCGCCGGGCATCGTCCACGATGAGTTCCACGGTGCTGCTCGCGCCCTGCGCCGTTGCCAGCAGCGCGAGAATGTTCACCCTAGCGCTCCCCAGGGTGCGGGCGACCTCGGCCAGGGTGCCGGGACGGTTCTCCAGCGAAATTGTGAACTGCTTGGTCTTGGCCATGTCGGACCTCCTTCGACTTCTGGCCGGGGATTATACGCCGGGGAGTGAGCTGCCACCGCCCTTCGTGCAAGAACCACCGTCATCCGTCACCCCGGCGTGTGACCAGCCTCACCGCACCCAGCGACATCGCCGGGCTAGCCTGACTCAGTAGCATCACAGGCGCCGGTTCGTCCGGCTGGTGCGGAAGGGGATTAGCCATGGCCCTGCGTAATTCCTCCAATCGTTCCATTCTCCGGGAATATTCCATCGAACAGCTGCAAGCGGAAGCCAAGCGCATGCGCGGCTACGACTTGGTGGCTCTGTGCGCGGCAGGCTCAGGCCATGCCGGCGGCACGCTTTCCATCATGGACATCGCCGCCGCCCTCTACCTGCGCGTGGCCGACCTGGATCCGAAGTATCCCGAATGGCCCGAGCGCGACCGCATCGTCTGGTCTGCCGGACACAAAGCGCCCAGCCTCTACCTTGGGCTCGGCTTTGCCGGGTTCTTTCCGCCTGAAGATGTAGCCACGCTACGCAAACTCGGGTCGCCCTACCAGGGGCATCCGCATTGGCTTAAGGTGCCGGGAGTGGAAGTCTCCACCGGTTCACTGGGGCAAGGGCTCAGCATCGCGGTTGGCATGGCGCTCGCAGCTCGTCTGGATCACCGTACCTACAAGACGTTTTGCATCATGGGAGACGGCGAGCAGCAGGAAGGCCAGATCTGGGAAGCGGCGATGGAAGCGGGCCACTACAAGCTCGATAACCTGATCGGCATTGTGGACTGCAATCGCCTGCAGATCGACGGCAAGGTCAGCGACGTCATGAACGTGGAACCGCTGGCGGAAAAATATCGCGCTTTCGGCTGGGAAGTGATGCCGATCAACGGCCACGACATGACCCAGGTGGTGGAGGCGCTGGAGCGCGCGAAAGTCAGCGCGGGCAAACCGGTGGTCATCCTGGCCGCAACCGTTAAGGGCAAGGGCGTGAGCTTCATGGAAGACATCGCCGGCTGGCATGGCAAGGCTCCCAGTCGCGACGAACTGCTGCGCGCACTCGACGAACTGGGACTGCGCGAGAGCATTCCGTGGCCGGCGATGCTCGCGAGTGCCGAAAAGTATCAGGCCGAAGTTGACCGCAAGCTGGCAGAGAAGCTGCCGCATTTTCGCCACAATTACTGGTGGAACGCGGGCAGCAACATGAAGGTCAAGATGGAGCCAACCCGCAAAGGGTTTGGCCAGGCGCTGGCCGCTCTGGGCGACGATGAGCGCATTGTTTGCCTCGGCCTCGATATCTCGTCTTCCATCACCATCAGCGATTTCTACGCGGGCAAGCCCGAGCGCAAACCGCGCTGGATCAGCATGGGCATCGCCGAACAGTCCGCCACTGCTGCCGCTGCCGGACTGGCGCGGGCAGGGAAGCTGCCGGTGCTGGGAACCTACGCCACGTTTGCTGCCGCACGCAATCTCGACCAGATTCGCACTTCGCTCTGTTACGGAAATTTCAGTGTTCTGCTGGCCGGGGCCCACGGCGGTGTCTCGGTCGGACCGGACGGCGCTACTCATCAGGCGCTCGAAGATTTGTTTGCCATGTGCGGGCTGCCCAACATGACCGTGGTCGTCCCTTGCGACATTGAAGAGACCCGCAAGGCCACGGAGTACTTGCTCCTGCACCATCCCGGACCCAAGTATCTCCGCTTTGCCCGCGAAGCCACGCCCGTCGTCAGCGATGCCAACACGCCGTTTGTTCTCGGGCAAGCGAACGTAATTCGTATGCGCCGGGAGGCGGAGAACTTTTTCGACGCGTTCGAGACCGTGCTCGCTGCCGAGTATTCCAACGAACATGAAGACCTCAGCATCATCGCGTGCGGCCCCATGGTTCCGGAAGCCATGCGTGCGGCGTGGATCCTCAAACAGGACTTTGGCTGGGAGACGCGCGTGCTCAACCTGCACACGCTGAAGCCGGTGGACGCCGAAGCGGTGGTTCGCGCCGCGAAAGAAACCGGAATCATCGTCACCGCCGAGGAACATCAGATCGGCGCACTGGCCTGGCGAGTCAGCAGTCTGATTACCGAGAGCCCGGAACTCTACGGCGTTCCCGTTCTTACCGGCGCCATCGGGGTCAAGGACCGCTTCGGCGATTCCGGCGCTCCCTGGGAACTGATCAAGGAATTTGAAGTCAGCGGCGAGCACATCGCACACCGGGCCGCAGAACTGATGGCGCAGAAAAAGCACCGGCATCCGCAATGGATGGAAGTCGAGGCGCCGTCGACGGTGTGAGCTGCGCGTTTGAATGTTTGTGGCCTCGCTGTGGAGCCCGCGTCCCACGTCGCGGTGACGACCCTAAGTCGGCACGCGCAGCAGCAAGTATCCGCCGATCAGGCCGAACAAGATGTCGGGTGACCACGCCGCCAGAGCTGGCGGCAATTGGTGGATATTGCCCATGGCCTCAAACACGCCGGAGACAGTCCAATAGACGACTGCAATTCCCACCGCTGTGGCCACGCCGGCCAGCGCTCCCCGGCGCCCCGCACTCAGCGCGAACGGCACCGCCAGGACCGCCATCACCAGCGTGATCAGCGGGTAGGCAATCTTCTTGTGCAGTTGCACCCGGAGTTTGACCACATCAAATCCGCTCTGCTGCAACTCGCGGATGTAGCGTCCCAGTTCGTCGTAGTTCATCTCCGACGACTGGCTATTTTCCTTTTTGAAATAGGCTGGCGGTTCCGCAAATTGCGCGAAGGTCGTCACTTCAAATTCGCGGTAATCTTCAATCGCAGCCCCGTTCAACCGTCGTTCCCAACCGCTGGTGAAGAGCCAGCGGCCAAGATTTTGGTCCCAGTGCGCCCGCTCCGCCTGCACCCGCCGCTCGATGCCAAACGTCCTGGGATTGAACTGGAACACGGACACGCGGGCGAACTCGTCGCGGTCCGGATCAAAGAACTGGTAGTAGTAGATGTTCGAGCTTTGCCCAAAAATCCATTTGCGGTCGGGACGCAAATAGGTCTGCGCCGGCTTGCCCTTGATCTGGTTGCGCAGCGCGTCCTGCCGCTTATTGGCGTGGGGCAAATAGAATTGGTCGAACGCGAACAAGCCTCCGGCGGCCAACGCTGCCGCCAGCAGCACCGGAACTACCACCCGGTAAATGCTGATCCCCGTGGCCTTCACCGCCGTAATCTCACTGCTGCGCTGCAGGATGCCGAAGGTCACCAGCACTGCCAGCAACATGGCCAGCGGCAGCGTGTTGTAAAGAAAAAACGGCGTGACGTTGACCAAGTATTCGCCCACCACGATCCAAGGCACCCGGTTTCTAAGAATGTCACCGAGCAGCTCAAACAGCGTGAAGACCAGCAACAACATGAGAAATGTGCCCACGATCAAGCCCAGGTAAAGGCCGAAATCACGCAGGATATATTCATCCAGCAGCATGGGAAAACGCAGACCGAAGACTCGCGGCCGCCGCTGTAGCTCGTAGGCAACGTCGCGCGCGCGGCCTTTCGCAGACGGCTTCAGCCCGAGCCACGCGGCCGGTGTCCAGTGCCAGCCGCGAAACCAGCCCAACTCCACCGGGCGGCGTTCCACTTGCCACAACAGCAGCAACCCCGCCATCAAGAAGACAGCATTCGCCAGCCATGGCCCCAGTGCCGTCGAAAGGCGTCCGCTCCGGGCCAGCGACACGCCCAACAAAGAGAGCGAGTAGTAAACGAACACGAGCAGAATGGTGAGCACGAAGCCGCTGGACTTGCCGCCTTTCTTCGATGAAAGGCCGAGCGGAATGCCGACAATCGCCAGCACCAGGCAGGCGGTCGGCAGCGCCAGCCGCCGGTGAAACTCGATCATGTACCAACGCCCAGCCCCGGGATCCTTGAGTGGCGGGGTGAGCAGGTCGCGGCTGGAGATGGCGCTGATCGAGGGTGGTTCCTGGGTCGCTGACCCCTCATTGGCCGGCAGATCGATGGGAATGTCGGTTTCCTGAAAGGTGGAAATCTGATAGTGCTCGGAGTTCTTCGCATCCACTTCATGAGTGGACCCGTCGCTCAAGTGCAGGTGCAACGTCTTCGGATCCTGACTCACCACCACGCCCTGCCGCGCCAGCGTGATGCGCGGAGCCTGAGGATCGCTGATGTCGGCCAGGAACACACCCTTCCACAACGCCGCACCTTCCGCATTGGTCACGTCTTGCACGTAGAGAACGATGCGGGGGAAACCTTCGTAGAAAACGCGGGGTTGAATTTCGAAGGATACCTGCGAGGTCTTCAGCCGGTCCTGCAGGTGCGCCAGCGCCGCCTGCGAGGCGGGAGCAATCCACAAGCTGTTGATCAACGCCAACACCCATGCGCCGGCTACAAAAATCGAGAGCACGCGGGTGAACGTCCACACGCCGATGCCGCTGGCACGCATCGCGGTCACTTCGCTGTCCGCCGCCAGCCGGCTCAGCCCAATCAGAATGCCCACCAGCACTCCCATGGGAATGGTGTAGGTCAGCGCCACCGGAACGGTGAAGAGAAAAATCTGCGCCACACTGGGCAAGGGCGCGCTGTTGCGCACCACCAGCTCGAGAATCCGCCCCAGATCGCGCGTGAACAGGACGAAAGTAAAGACCAGAACCCCGATGGCCGCGTGCGCCAGCACTTCGTTCAGGATGTAGCGCGTCAGGATCCGCATGGAGGCGTCTGCGCCCGAGTCTAGCACGCAGTTATACGAAGGGGTTGACCTCAAAAGCCGGTGGTTAAACCGCGGTTAGGTGCTACGCCTCTCTTCGCCAACGGAGATCACCAGCCCGTCCGGATCTGCGTATTGGGCAGCCCGAGCCCCAAAAACCGCTTTTGGCGCTGAATGCAGGGCGCGTTGTTCTCCACCACGCTACTCACCCGCCGCCGCACGCAGGAACAACGCCGACAGCGGTGGCAGCGTCAGGGTCAGCGAAAACGGACGCCCATGTGCTGGCGTCTCCTCCGCCTCAACCCCTCCCAGGTTGCCCATCCCCGAGCCGCCGTATGCTTCACCGTCGCTGTTCAGCAGTTCCCGCCAGAACCCGCCGTGGGGCACACCTACGCGATATCCCGTGCGTGGCACTGGCGTGAAGTTGCACGCCACCAGCACCGTTTCCCTGGGCACGGTGCTCTGCCGCAGCAGCGCGACCACGCTGGCTTCGTTGTCGTTGCAGTCGACCCAGGAAAATCCCCCCGGATCGCAATCGAGCGCATGCAACGCCGGTTCGGTGCGATAGACGTGATTCAACTGTGACAGCCAGGACTGCAGGCCGCGATGCTCGGCATGATCCAGCAGGTCCCAATCCAAACTGACGTCGTGCGCCCATTCTTGCCACTGGCCAAACTCGTCCCCCATGAAGAGCATCTTCTTGCCCGACTGCGCGTACATGTAGCCGTAGAGCAAACGCAGATTGGCAAACTTCTGCCACACGTCACCCGGCATTTTCGCCAGCAGCGATCCCTTCATGTGGACCACCTCATCATGGGAAAGCGGCAGCACGAAATTTTCGTGGTAGGCATAGAGCATGCGAAACGTAAGCTGGTTGTGGTGATACTTGCGGTATACCGGGTCCTGGCTGAAATATTTCAAGGTGTCGTGCATCCAGCCCATGTCCCACTTCAGCCCGAAACCCAGCCCGCCCACGTAGACTGGCCGCGACACCATCGGCCACGCGGTACTCTCTTCGGCAATCGTCTGCACATCGGGAAAATTCCGGTAGATGTCTTCGTTCATGCGCCGGAGAAACGCAATCGCCTCTAGATTTTCCCGCCCACCGTATTTGTTCGGAATCCACTCACCCTGTTTGCGCGAGTAGTCGAGATAGAGCATGGAAGCCACCGCATCCACGCGCAAACCGTCGGCGTGATACTTGTCCAGCCAGAAGAGGGCGCTGGAAAGCAGGAAGCTGCACACTTCGCTTCGCCCGTAATTGAAGATGTGTGTTTTCCAGTCCGGATGAAACCCCTGCCGTGAATCGGAGTGCTCGAACAAATGGGTCCCGTCAAAATACGCCAGCCCGTGTCCGTCACCGGGAAAATGCGAAGGCACCCAATCCAGAATTACGCCAATACCGCGCTGGTGCAGGTAATCCACCAGATACATGAAATCCTGCGGGGCGCCGTAACGCGCGCTGGGCGAGAAGTACCCCGTCGTCTGGTATCCCCACGAACCATAGAACGGATGCTCCATCACCGGCAGCAGTTGCACGTGGGTAAAATTCAGCCGCTGCACGTGGTCGGCCAGCTTACGCGCGATTTCGCGATAGCTCAGCGGACGATTGTGCTCCTCCGGTACCCGCATCCACGAACCCAGATGCACTTCGTAAATGGCCATCGGTGCGGCGAGAGAGTTGTGCTCTTTGCGCACCCCCATCCACTCCCGATCATTCCATTCGTAGTCCAGGTCCCAGACCGTGGAGGCCGTGCGGGGCGGCTTCTCACCATAAAAGCCGAACGGGTCGGTCTTGTCGCCGCGATGACCGTGGTGCCGGGAAACGATGTGATACTTGTACGTCGCGCCCTTGCCCACGCCCGGCAGAAAACCCTCCCAGATGCCGGAACTGCCGCGCGCCGCCAGTTCGTGCGCCTCGGGGTTCCAGCCATTGAAGTCGCCGATCACCGAAACCCGTTGCGCACTCGGCGCCCACACCCCGAAAAACGTGCCCGGCTCTCCTTCCAACACCGTCGGGTGTGCGCCCAGCTTGTCATAGGCGCGGTTGTGGTTCCCCTGGTTGAACAAGAACAAATCATCGTTGGTCAAGCGGGTGCGGTCGTGCCGCATGGCGGATGCTGCCGGCGTAGTCGTATCGTGATGTCTCATAGAAGGTGACACACCAGTGTAGCGAATGGACGTGGCTTTCATGAAACGCAGCCGCAGCTCTGACTTCGGGGCCATGCTAGACTGCCTGTTTCCGGCCCTGAGCGCCACCCTCAAGGAAGCTTCGTCGCATGCCCCTGATTCGCGTCGTCGTCCTCTGGCACCAGCACCAGCCCTTTTACAAAGACCTGGTCACTGGCCAGTACCGCCTGCCCTGGGTACGCCTGCACGCGCTCAAGGATTACTACGGCATGGTCAAACTGCTGGACGAATTTCCTCAAGTCCACCAGACCTTCAACCTCGTCCCTTCGCTCATCCAGCAAATTCAGGATTACGTGGCTGGCACCGCCAGCGATCCCTTTCTGGATGTGGCCGCCCGCCCCGCAGCCGATCTCTCCCGCGAGCAGCGCCACTTCGCCTTGCAATATCTCTTCCAGGCCAATCCCGTTCACCTCATCGGCCGCTATCCTCGCTATCGGGAATTGTGGGAGAAATTTCGCGGGATGGGTGATTCTCCCGAACGCGCCGAGCGCTATTTCCTGCCGCAGGATTTCGCTGATCTGCAAGTTCTTTCGCAGCTGGCGTGGTTTGACGAATTTTTTCTCGAGGATGCGGACGTGGCGGCGCTGGTGCGCAAGAAGCGCAACTACTCGCTCGAAGACCAGCAGTTTGTCATTCGCCGGGAGAGGGAACTACTGGGGCGCGTGTTGCCCGCACACGCGGAAGCGGCCCAGGCCGGGCGGATCGAGCTTTCCACTTCGCCCTTCTATCATCCCATCTTGCCGCTGCTCTGCGACACCAACCAGGGCGCTGTCTCTTCTCCTGGCTTGCCGCTGCCGCAAAACCGCTTTCGTCGTCCCGAAGACGCACGCGAGCAATTACTCCGCGGCCTTGATCTGCACGAAAAAGTCTTCGGTCTGCGTCCCCGTGGCGTCTGGCCCTCTGAAGGCAGCGTTTCTGAAGAAGTACTTGCCCTGGCCCACCAACTCGGCGTGCAATGGATGGCCACCGACGAAGGCGTGCTCGGGCGTTCTCTCGGGTTTCACTTCAATCGCGACGGCGCCGGCAAACTCACTTCCGGCGCGCCGGAACGCCTCTATACGATTTACCGCTACGAAAAAGACAGCACCGAGATGCATTTGTTGTTTCGCGACCACAGCATGTCCGACCTGATTGGCTTCGTCTATTCGGGGATGCCGCCGCAGGACGCCGCCCAACACCTGCTCCACGCCATCCGCCACGCCGCGCAACCGGTGCTCGATCTGGGCCGCGACGCTGTGGTGCCCATCATTCTCGACGGCGAAAACGCCTGGGAATACTACCCGCGCTCCGGCCGCGAGTTCCTGCGCCGCTTCTACGATGCCCTCGATCGCGATCCCGACATCGAGGCCGTCACGGTTTCTGAAGCCGTCGCCCGCCATCCCCACATTGCACCGTTGGATAGCGTGGTACCCGGCTCCTGGATCAACGCCAACTTCAACGTCTGGATCGGCGCACCCGAAGACAATCGCGCCTGGGACTACGTTCACGCGGCCCGCGAGTTCTACGACCGTCATTCCGCCGTAGCCAGCGAAGAACAGCGCCAGCTCGCCTATCAAGAGCTGCTCATCGCCGAAGGCAGCGACTGGAACTGGTGGTATGGCCCCGAACATCATTCCGCCAACGACCGCGACTTCGACGAACTCTTTCGCAAGCACGTCTCCAACGTCTATCAGGCTTTGGGCGGCGTTCCGCCCGAATCTCTGGCGCAGCCCATCTCTGCCGGAATCGGGCGGCCAGATTTTGAGCCGCAGACCGTGTACATTCACCCCAAGATTGACGGCACCCTGATCCGCTACTTCGAGTGGATGGGCGCCGCCATGTATACCTCGGACCATCGTGCCGGCGCCATGCACGGCCGCCAGTTCCTGCTCGACGCGGTCCACGCCGGCATTGACGAAGAATTTGTCTACGGCCGCCTCGACTTTATCGGGGCCGTGCCGACGGACTGCGAACTCGTTGTCAACCTTGAATCCTGGGCCCCAGACGTCGCCGCTGTGCATCGCGTCGTTCGCCTCGACGCCGTCGTCGCCGACAGCCAGCTGCGCGACTGGAAGGTCTCCGCCGGAACCAAGAATGAGTTCCTCGCCTCCGATCACGAACCAGCCCCCGCCTTTCGCATCGCCCTGCGAAAACTGTTCGAGTTCCGCCTCCCACTCGCGTGGCTCACCGCTCCCCTGCGCACCGGTGATGCTCCCCCAACCCGCATTCGCCTCCGCTTCAGCCTCTGGCAGGATCGCCTGCCCGTGGACGCCCTTCCGCTCGAGGGATGGGTCGAGTTGCTGCTGCTGAGCGAAGAAGAATTGCACGAGCTGGCGTTGTCGTAAGACACCCGCCCGTTTGCCGCTTCCCGCAGTCAATGGGACAATAGCTCCATGTCTACGTCCTTCAAATTGGCAGTTATCGGATTGGCGTCCTGCGTCCTGCTGCTGGGAAATCTCCTGGCGCAACAGACTCCGGCTCCAAAAACCTCAACCGCTGCTCCCACATCTCCAGCAGCCCAGACTCCGGCGGCGAAAACAGCCGCCAAGCCCCATGCGCCGGCCGCCAAAGCTCCCACCGGCCTCGCGCTCAAGACCCAGAAAGAAAAACTCAGCTACGCGCTGGGTATGAATCTGGGCGCCAATCTCCATCGCCAGTCGGTGCAGGTGGATCCGAACATCGTTGTGCGCGGGTTGAAAGACGCCCTCGCCGGTGTGAAGCCTGCACTCAGCGAAGAAGATGCGAGGGCCGCGATGATGCAATTGCAGAGTGAACTGCGCAAGAAGGCGGAAGAGAAGGCGCAACAAGCCGGCGCAGCCAGTCGGAAGGATGGCGATATGTTTCTCGCGGGCAACAAAGTGAAAGAAGGCGTCGTCACCCTGCCCAGCGGCCTGCAGTACAAAATCCTGACCGCGGGCACCGGCCCCACGCCCACCGCCACCGACACCGTCGTCTGCCAATACCGCGGCACGCTAATCAACGGCACGGAATTTGACAGCTCCTACAAACGCGCTGAGCCGGCCACGTTCCCGGTCAACGGCGTGATCAAGGGCTGGATCGAGGCATTGCAGCTCATGCCGGTCGGCTCCAAGTGGGAACTCTATGTTCCGTCTGATCTCGCCTATGGCGATCGGGGCGCCGGTCGCGACATCGGCCCCGGCTCTACGTTGATCTTCGAAGTGGAGCTGCTCTCGATTCAACCGAAAACCGAGGCGCCAAAGGCTGACGAGAAGAAGCCTGAAGAAAAGCAGTAAGCGATCAGTGTACAAACCAGGGCCGCAGCTTCCCGCTGCGGCCCCGGTTCCTTACTTCTTCATCCGTTCCGCAAACGTCAGCATCCATCCTTCCGGATCCACCATGCCAAACTCCTTCATGCCATAAAACTGCTCGGTCAGCGGCATGTTGATCTTGGCTTCACGCTGCTTTACTTTCTTCAACAAATCTTCCAGGCCGCTCTCGACTTCAATGTAGAGGGTCAGCGCGCCGCCGATGGGCACGCTGGCGAGTTCCGGATGTTCCGCCACCACCGCCTTCTGGTCGTTGAAGAAAATCTCGACCGCCCCGTTGGTGACGCTGCCAAAAACATATGGCGCCTGTTCCGGCACGGTCATGCCCTTGCTGAAACCAAGCACATCACAGTAGTACTCGATGGCAGCGGCGACGTTGCGGACAAACAGATTGGGTGTAACTTTCTGGAATTTCATGTTCTCTCCTCGTTAAGGTAGGTGTACGCAGTCAAAGAAGACGCACACCAGATTCGTGTGCTCGCATCTCCTCCATCTGCGCTTCCGCGAGGAAAAAGGCAGGTAGGGACCCTCATTGTCAGTGGCGTTCCAATTCCAAAGAAACGCGCGGGCCCCGCGAGGTACGGCGGTAGCATAGCACAACTTCAAAAGGCCTGGTTAGCGCACGATCTCCGCCGTGCGCAGAAAATCGTAATTGCCCGAGGGATTCAGTGTGAGCCCTCGCACTCGCCGCGTGTGCACCAGCACATTGTCGAAATACCAGAGATGGAGATAGGGCAGGTCTTCATTCAGCCGCGACTGCAGGCGAAAGTAGACTTCGCGCCTTCGGGTTTCGTCGGTCGAGCGGCGGCCTTCATCAATCAGTGCATCCGCCTCCGCACTGGTATAGAAACTGCGATTCGCGCCGTTCGGAGGAAGTTTCTGCGAATGAAACGCGTACTCAAAAATGTCAGGGTCCTGGTTCCCGCCAATCCAGCGCAACGAGTAAAGCTGGAACGCGCCTTTGAGCACGTCCGCATAAAACGTGGCAAACTCGAAACTGCGGATCTCCAGCGCGATGCCTACTTCGCGCAGTTGCTGCTGGAACACCGCCGCCATGAGCCGGCTGGATTCTTCGGTCGAGGTCTTCATGGTGAGGTGGAAGCGCACGCCGTTCACCGCCGGATAGCCAGCCGCATCCAGCAAACGCCGCGCCCGCTCGGGGTCGTGCGGATAGGTGGGCTCCGCTGCTTGAAAGGCCCAACTCTGCGGGGGCAATACGCTGACCGCCGGCCGCGCCTGGCCGCGCCATAAATATTCGATCAGGGGCCCGCGGTCAATGGCATAGGCCAACGCCTGTCGCACCCGCCGGTCCTTCAGAATCGGGTCGCGCAGATTGAACGCCAGATACGCATACACCGTTCCTGGTGCGCGCTCGATCTGTAGATTTGGATCGGCCGCCATCGCCTGCGTCATGTCCGCCCCCAGCGCGTTGATGGCAATGTCTGCTGAGCCCTTGCGCAATTCCAGCGCTCGTGTGGTCGCGTCTGGCACCACGGCAAAGCGCACCCGCTCCAGTTTGGGCTTGACAGCCCAGTAGTCGTTGTTGCGTTCGATCACGACTTCCGAGTCCGGTGCAGCCCGCACAAAGCGAAAAGGCCCAGTTCCCACCGGATGCGCGCTTAGTTCCTCGCCGCTGCCGTAAGGCACGACGCCGAAAGCGCCGTCGGAGAGGTTCCACAGCAGCGTGGCAAACGGTTCCTTCAGATGAAACACGACGGTGAAATCGTCCGGCGCATCCACGCTCGCCACATAACGATAGGCGGCCGCCTTGGTGCTGCGCACCTTGCCCTCGAGCAGGGTATCAAGCGTCCACTTTACGTCGCGCGCAGTCAACGACCTTCCGTCGTGAAAACGCACCCCGTGCCGCAGATGGAACACGTAGGTCAGCGGGTCAGGAATTTCCCAACGCTCCGCCAGCCAGGGGTGTAACTGAAAGTGCTCATCCCGCCGCACCAGCGCATCGAAAAGAAGCTCTCCGATGCGCTCCGACTGGGCGTCCGTGCCCACCCGGGGATCGAGGTTCGTCGGGCCGCTCTCGATAATCAGCACCAGCGTGGACGGATCGGGGCGCGAGGAGCAGGAGAGCAGCAGAGAACATAGCAGCAGACTGCAAACGCAGGATGACGCGCGGCGGAAGTTCACGGTGACTGGAAAACTCCCACGCGCACTCACGGGTACGAAACCTTTCCCAGCACGGTCGCACGTCCCGCGCCGGTTGCCGCCGGAACGTTCGATGGCTTGCGCAGCCAGGTCTGGAACGCCAGCACGGCAAACGCCGCCGCCTCCTTGGCTGCTGGGGGCAAACCAAACTCTGCCGAGGAACGCAGCCGAATGCCGAGCGGCACAAGTTCCGCGGTCAGCATCTGCATTAGGGTTGCGTTCCGCACACCGCCTCCGGAAACAATCATCTCCTCGTAACGCCGTCCCTGATAGGCCCGCTCCGGCTGGAGCAGAAAACGACGGATGGCATCCGCAATCGAGCGCGCGGTGAGCGCCGTCGCCGTCGCCAAAGTGTCTGGTTTGCGCGCCGGTTGGCACAGGGCGCGCAGGTGCTTTGCGTACTCGCGTCCAAACTGCTCGCGGCCGGCCGTCTTCGGTGGCGCCTGCCGGAAAAACGCCGCGCGCAGCAGGCGTTTGGCCACCCCCTCTTGCACTTTGCCCTGCGCCGCCAGCCGTCCATTCCGGTCGTAGCGGACACCGTAAAGCGCTTCCGCCAGCGCGTCGATCACCATGTTGCCCGGCCCCGTGTCGAAAGCCACCACGTCCGCCAGACGCGCACCGGCGGGAATCGCGGTGAGATTGGCAATCCCACCAAGATTTTGCACAATGCGTCCCACGCGCGCGTCGCGATACAGCTGGTAGTCGAGGAAGGGAACCAGCGGCGCACCCTTGCCGCCCGCCGCCATGTCAGCGGGTCGAAAATCAGAAACCACGGGTAAGCCGGTGCGCGCGGCAATCACCGCCGCTTCTCCCGTCTGCCACGTCACCGCCAGCTTGCGTCCCAAAAAGCGCTGGCTCTCGCCCTGGTGATAGAGCGTTTGCCCGTGACAGCCGATCAACTCTGCGCGCAATGCGTAGCGCTTCTGCGTTGCCAGCACAGCGTCGGCATACAGTTCACCCAGCAGAAAATTCAGCCGGGCCAAATCAGCGACTGACGCGGAGCGCGCATTCATCGCCGCCAAAACCGCGCGCCGCACCGCCACGGGATAGCGATATTCCGCGTGGGCCAGCAAGCGAAATGCGCCGGGCCGCCCGAGCGCCGCGGAAACGCGCACCAGCGCTACGTTGATCCCGTCCGCCGAGGTCCCGCTCATCACGCCGGAGACGATCACGCGCGCGCCTCGAGCCGTGAATCTCGATCCAGAGTTTCCAGCCGCACCTGCTCGCCCAGTTCCCAGAGTTGGCGTGTCAGCCCTTCCACCCGCGCTACAGTTGGCTGTGGGCTCAGACGGCGAGCTTTCTTTTGCAGCCCGGCCACGCGGCGCGCGGATTCCGCCAAACGCCGGCGGAAACGCGAGTCTCGCTCGGCGGCGCACACCAGCGCTTCGTGGGCGCTGCGAATCAAGTCTTCCCGGTGACACACCAGCAACAGATCAGCCCCGGCGCGCACCGCCGCCACAGCCGCCTCCGCCATAGGGGCAAACTTCTGCAGCGCACCCATCTCCATGTCGTCCGTCGCAATCACTCCGCGAAAGCCAACTTTGCGTCGCAGCGCGCCGCTCATCCACTCCGGCGCCAGCGATGCGGGTGTCCGCGTCACCGCCGGATACGCCGCGTGCGACACCATCACCATGGGGAGTTGGGTCCGCAGAAGCCGGTAGGGCGCCATATCTTCCGCCCACAGTTTCTTCCAGCTCTTCGCCACCGACGGCAGATCGTGATGCGTATCCAGCGCCGCTTCCCCCAACCCTGGAAAATGCTTGCCGCAACCCTGCACGCCCGCGTCGCGCAGCCCCCGTAGAAACTCGCCAGCATACTCCGCCGCTTCTTTCGGGTCTGCGGATACCACCCGTGTGGTAAGTACGGGCCGGGCCGGCGCAAGCGCCAGATCGAGCACCGGTGCGAAGTCCACATTGAAGCCCAGCGCTCGACACGTTGCTCCAATCACGCTGCCGTGCTTGCGAAACAGCTTGCGATCGCGGCTGGCAAAAACCTCAGCGGCGGCCGGCGCGGGGCCAACAATGTCGCGCAGGCGATCGACCGTCCCGCCTTCCATGTCCACACAGCGCAGCAAGGGCCGGCCCGCTGCCCGCTCGCAGGCCCGCAACAGCTCCCATGTCTGCGCCGCTGTTTGCACATTCCTTTTGAAAAGCACCACGCCAGCCGGCTGCACATCTCGCAACAAGCGTTCCAGTGCCGGCGTCATCTCTGTGCCGTCGAAACCCAGCACCATCGCGCTGCCCGCCCGTCGAGTTTCCGGTCGCTTCTTCATGCCAGCGTGGTCAGTTCGCTCATTCCACCTGCCGCTTCAGGGCTGCCAGCAGGTTCAGAGCTTCTAACGGAGTCAGCCGGTCCAGATCTACGTTGCGTAGTTGGTCAAGCACTTCGTGCGACAGCGGCGTAAAAATTGTCAGCTGGCGCGGCGCTGGCGTTTCCCCGGGTGAGAGTCGCCCCGTCGCCTGATGCTCCGCGTTCTCATGTTCCGCCAGCACTTCTCGCGCCCGCGTCACCACTTCCGCCGGCAATCCGGCCAGCTTGGCGACTTCAATGCCGTAGCTGCGGTCCGCCGCACCCGGTTCTACGCGTCGCAGAAACACAATGTCGCCGCCCGTTTCTTTCACTGAAACGTGGAAGTTCTTCACTCCGGAAAGGGTTTCCGCCAATTCCGTCAGTTCGAAGTAATGCGTGGCAAACAAAGTCTTGGCCCGGGTGCGCTGATGCAGGTACTCAATCGCCGCCCAGGCAATGGCCAGCCCGTCATAGGTCGACGTGCCGCGGCCCACTTCGTCCAGCAGCACCAGCGAGCGTGGCGTCGCCGTGTGCAGAATCGCCGCCGTCTCCGTCATTTCCACCATAAAGGTCGAGCGTCCGCGCGCCAGATTGTCACTCGCCCCGATGCGCGTGAATATCCGGTCGACCAAACTCAGACGCATGGCTTCCGCCGGCACAAACGATCCCATTTGCGCCAGAATCACCATCAGCGCCGTCTGTCTCAGATACGTGCTCTTGCCCCCCATGTTCGGTCCGGTGAGGACTAGGATGGCCTGTGTCGTCGAGTTTAGAAAAAGGTCATTGGGCACAAAGCGATCGCCGCCCGAGAACTGCTGCTGCTCAATCACCGCATGCCGCCCCTGCCGGATCTCCAAATCGCCCGCTTCGTCAAACTGCGGCCGCGTCCAGCCGCGCAGCGCTGCCGTGTGGGCCAACGACGTCAACACATCCACTTCCGCCACCGCCAAGGCGGTTTGCCGAATGCGTCGCGCCTCGCCGGCGACCGCGGTGCGCAGTTCCTGAAACAGCCGTCGTTCGATTTCGACGATGCGTTCCTGTGCGTCCAGCACCTTCGACTCGTAGTCCTTCAACTCCGGCGTCGTAAAGCGCTCCGCGTTCACCAACGTTTGCTTGCGCTCGTAATCCTGAGGCACCAGGTGCAGGTTGGCCTTCGAAACTTCGAGGTAATAGCCGAACACGTGGTTGAAGCGCACCTTGAGGGATCCAATCCCGGTGCGTTGCCGTTCACGCTGCTCAATCTGTGCAATCGCCTGCCGGCTATTGCGGCTCAGGTTGCGAAGTTCGTCGAGCGCGGCATCACATTCGCTGCGAATCACTCCGCCGTCAGCCAGACTGAGTGGCGGCTCGTCCACCAGCGTGTTCGTAATGAGCTGCCGCAACTCTGCCAGTTCGTCCACACTCTCGCGCAGCGCCAACAGCCGTTCCGTCGGCATCCGCTGCAGCGAACCCCGCACCGCCGGTAGCTTGCCCAACGAACTGGCCAGCGCCAGCAAGTCCCGCGGATTCGCCGTCTCCAGCGTCACTCGGCTCAACAGCCGTTCCAGATCGAGAATGCCTTCCAGCGCGCGCCGCAGCCCTTCGCGACCCAGCGTATCTTGCGCCAGCGCCTGCACCGCATCCAGGCGCGCGTCAATTGCTGGACGTTCCAGCGATGGCCGCAACAGCCAGGCTCGCAACAGGCGCTTGCCCATGGGCGTCACTGTCGCATCCAAGGAGCGAAACAAAGTGACGCCCTCATCGCTGCCGGAAAATAGCGGCTCCACTAGCTCCAGGTTGCGCACCGTCACCGCATCCAAGACCAGGCAATTCAGCCGCTCGTAGAAGCCAATACGGTCCACGTGTGCCAGCGACCCGCGCTGCGTCGAGCGCACATAATGCAGGATTGCCCCGGCCGCTGAGGCTGCCGCGGGCTTCCCCGCCAAGCCAAAGCCTTCGAGCGAAAGTACTCCCAGCTGATTTTCCAGCAGGGGAATCGCATGGTCGGGCGCGAAAACCCAGTCGTCGATCGGCGTTTCCGCAAAGCGCACCTCGCCACGGTCTCCCCCACCTGCTTCGTCACGCCAGGCCGCCAGCGCCCCGCCGCCGGCACGCAACAGCGGCTGCGACGAGCCGTAGAGCACTTCCTTGGGCCGCAGTTGCTGCAACTCGTCCCACACGCGTCCGCCCGCGCCCTCGCCGGAGAATTCCGTCGCGCGAAATTCTCCGGTGGATAGATCAAGTACGGCAAACCCCACTCGCCCTTCCGCCTCGGCCACCGCCGCCAGATAATTGTTTTCTTCGGCGCTCGTCGCCAGGTCCGCCGTTCCCGGCGTCATCACTCGCATCACTTCCCGCCGCACCAACTTCTTGGCAAAGCGCGGGTCCTCCGTCTGTTCGCAGATGGCCACCCGGAAGCCCTTCTTCAGCAGCTTGGCCACGTAGCCCTCGACCGCGTGATAAGGCACACCGCACATGGGAATGGCCACACCTTTTTCCTTGTTGCGGGAGGTCAGTGTGATCTGTAACTCGCGCGCCGCCACAATGGCATCGTCGAAAAACAGCTCATAAAAATCACCCAGCCGAAAAAAAACCAGTGCGTTGGCGTGTTCTTTCTTGATCGCGGCGTATTGCCGCATCAGCGGCGTGGTCGGTTCGCTCATGGAAGATACTGCTGCGGCGGATTATAGCAAGCAGCCGGGCGTCAGGTTTTCGACTGGCAAAACCCTTTCACCACCAAGGCCACGAAGGGACACCAAGGCAAGCAAGAAAAGGAGCGTCACTGTTGGGAGTGTCTTGTGCCGCTGGCTCTGGTCGTTACACCGGCAACGAACCAAGCAACGCATTTCCTTCGTGCACCTTTGTGCCCTTAGTGGTTAAAGCTTTTTTCCGCGATCTCCGCGATTTAAGGTTTGCCCGTTGACGAACGCCCGCACCGGATGTTCTGCTAACGGCATGGATTTGCGGAAAGACCCGATCACCCGCTCCTGGGTGATTACCGGCGATGACGTACCCGACCGCGTTCCCCGCACCGAGGTTGGCTGCCGCTTCTGTCCCGGCGCCACCAACGAGAGCCACATCATTTCCAGCATGCCCGGCCTCGATGGCGCCCCCTGGTCCGCGCTCGCCGTGGTCCATCCCAGCCCGCTTTACCACATTGAAGGCGAACCGGGCCGCCGCGGCGATGGCATCTACGATCAGATGCGTCCTATTGGTGCGCATGAAGTCCTGCTGGAAAACCCCGTTCACGGGCGCAACCTGTGGAACGCTTCCGACCGGGAAGTAGAAAAATTTCTTTTGCTGGCCGCGCAGCGCATTCAGGACCTCAAGCGCGATCAGCGCTTCAAGTACGTCAGCATTTTCAAGAACCACGGTACGGGCGCCGCGCAGGAGTTCGAACATCCGCATTCCCAAATCACCGCCACCACGTTCGTCCCCCGCCGCGTGCTCTATGAGCTGCGCGCCGGGCGCGACTATTTCGAAAACAAAGAGCGCTGCGTTTTCTGCGACATTCTTTCCCAGGAACTGCGCCAGGGCCTGCGGGTGCTTGAAGTACGCGGCGATTTTGTCGCCAGTTGTCCCTACGCCCCGCGCGTTCCTTATGAAACCTGGATTCTCCCTCGCGTCCACGACGCCGCCTTCGAGCGTTCCGCCCTTTCCCGCGCCGGTGGCATGCTGGATCTGGCCGCGCTGCTGCGCCGCACCCTCACCCGCATCCGCTCCATCACCGAACAGTTTCACCTCGTGCTTCACACTTCGCCTAACAGCCTGCAGGGATCCGAGACTCTCGGCTATTGGAAGACGCTGGATGACGACTACCATTGGCACATCGAAATCCTGCCCATTCTCCCCGCCACCGCCAAGTCCTACACCTTCAAAGAGGTCTACTACTCACCGGTAAGCTCGGAATCCGCTGCCGCGCGCCTGCGCAATGCCCAGGCGGATTGAGCTGTTTGCAGCTTTGAGCTATCAGTTCTCAGCTGTCAGATGCTGGCTTCTAGCTTGTCGTGGTGGGCGAACTGCAGCGTCCATGGGGCGCCAGCAAAGTGCAGTGGTCCCCATCGCCTTCGGCTCGAGAATAGACTTTCGCTGCGCTCAAGACGACAGAGTTGGGTTGATGACTGAGACTAGGGATCCAAGCTAGAAGCTATGAGCTAGGAGCTACAAGCTGATAGCTGATAGCTGAAAGCTGTCCAGCTATAATTGTCCGCTTTCGGAGGCACCCTCGTGAAGCGTTTGCTCCTGCTGCTTTTACTCTCCACCGCCTACGCGCAGTCGCCCGCCAACCCCAAGCAGGACATTCTCTGGCAAAAGCTCGACGCAGAAATCCACGTCATTGACCAGCACCTCGACGGTGTCATGGGCGTCGCCCTCGAAGATCTCACCACCGGCCGCACCATTTTTCTTCACGCCGACGATGTCTTCGCCACCGCCAGCACCATCAAAGTTCCGCTGCTCGCCGAACTCTATCGTCAAGACCAGACCGGCAAGACGCGACTCACCGACCTCTACACGGTCGACGCCCGCGATCTCGTGCCCGATAGCTACATCATGGGCGGTCTCACCCCCGGCGTCACTCGCGTCACCAATCGCGATCTCGGCACCATGGTGGTTGCGGTCAGCGACAACGCCGCCACCAACGTACTCATTGACCGCGTCGGCTTCGACAACGTGAACGCGTTCTTGGACAGCCTGGGCCTGCGCCAGACCCGCCTCCGCCGCAAAATGATGGACCTCAAGGCCGCCAGCGAAGGCCGCGAGAACGTCTCCACGCCGCGCGAGATGATGACCTTGTTCGCCCTGCTCCGGCAGGGCAAGCTGCTCGACGCAGCTCACACCGAAGGCCTGCTGCGACTCCTGAGAACCCACAAAGCAAGTTATATCCCGCGCTACCTGCCGGAGGTTTTGCCGATTGCCAATAAACCCGGCGACCTGGAAGGTGTGCGCAACGACTGCGGCGTGATCGAAGCCCAGAACCGTCCCTTCGCTCTTTGCGTCATGACCGGCTATTTGCGAAACGAAGCCGCCGGCGAAGAGGCCATCGCGCAGGTCGCCCGCGCGGCTTACCAGATGTTCGATCGTCTGGGCCGTGCCTCAGATTACGGCCGCGTAATTTCTCCCAACAATTCGAACAAATGAGCTTTCAGCTCTCAGCCGTCAGCTATCAGCTCTTAGCTTCTAGCTGCTGGCTTCTAGCTTGTTGCGGTGGTGGAGCAGCGCCTGCAGTGGCGCTGGCAAACTGCAGAGGTCCCCCTCACCTTCGGCTCGAGGCAGGCTTTCGCTTTGCTCAGGATGACAGAGCCGGAAGTTGATGATTGAGACCGAAGGCAACAAGCTAATAGCCAGGAGCTGGAAGCTAGAAGCTGACGACTGAGAGCTAGAATGCTTCCGTGACCGTCCGCCGCCTGAAAGCGTATACCGCCGCCACCGGCTTCGTGTACCAGTACTACTTCGTCGGTCAACGCCCGGCGGAAGACGCCACCGAATATATTTTCGACGTCACCGCTGACCGTAAGCGCTACTTTCCCATCAGCATTCTCCTGCCTCGCCAGTGTGTTGTCACCTGGAACGCCGCTCACCAACGCGACCTCATCGGCGCGGAACAATACGCCGCCGCGAAACTCCGCCTCATGCGCGCCTTCGACGAACTCGACAACCTGGAACAGCAGGGAAGCCGCCTCACCCTCGACGCCATTCTCCTAGACGCCCTACTCACCGGTCTCGGCGTAGATTAGAAACTCACGCGGGCCCAGACTGCCGATGGCGGCAACTAGAACTGCACACGTAGCGACGGCCGCCCTCGGCCGTCCCAGGGGTGCAGCCAGCGCCTCCTCCCTGTGACCTCCGTCACCAGCACCTGTGACTCGGCTCAGTGTTAGCCACGCCAGGAGCCGACAGACTTATAATCGGCAGCAGGGGATGTGGGGCCTTATGCCACCTCCCGCATTACGGAAGTCAAACTTATGCCTTTGCTCTGGTTACGCGTGGCGGTCGGCTTCTACGCCGTTGGACTGTTGTCTTCGCTCCTCGCCCTCGCCCGCGGCGGCAGCCTGATCCAGCGCATCGCTCTGCCGGTCATGAGCCTGGGCATGGTCTTCCACTTCGTCTCGCTCACCGAAGCCGTCCTGGGCACGCATCAGGTGCTCACCGCCTCGATCCACAACGCTGAGTCGCTGCTCGCCTTCGCGATCATGGCGGTTTTCATGTTGGCCTATGCCTTCTACCGGCAGGCCTCCCCCGGCGTTGTGGTGTTTCCGCTGGTCTTCCTCATCACGTTCGTCCCCGCCATCGGCCAGCAGCCCTCGCTCACCACTGCGGGCACGCTGCGTACCGGCTGGTTGCTGGCGCATATCGCCATGATCTTTACCGGCTACGCCGCGCTGGTGCTCAGCTTTGGCGCCAGCCTGCTCTACCTGGTGCAGGAACACAACCTCAAGAACAAAAAGCCCACTGGCATTCTCAGCCGCCTGCCTGCGCTCGGTACGATTGATGAAATCGGCTATCGTGCTCTTTTGCTCGGGTTCCCCTTCATGACGCTCGGCCTCATCGCTGGCTCGGTCGTGGCCCAGGCCGCCTTTGGGCCAACGTATTTCATGGATTCTAAAGTCCTCTTGTCATTGTTCATGTGGGCGGTCTATCTGGTCATGTTGTATACGCGCTGGAACGCCGGTTGGCGGGGGCGCCGCGCCGCGTATCTGGCCACGTTTGCTTTTGCCGTGGCCGTCTGCGCCTGGGCGGCCAACTATTTCAGCGTCATGCACAGGTTTGTCCAGTCATGAACTTGCAACTCATCGGCGTCAACCACAAGACCGCGCCGGTGGAAGTGCGCGAGCGCCTGGCCATTCCCGAGTCCCGCCTGCCCGAGGCCTGCGCGGCCCTGGCCCAGCATCCCGGCGTGCAGGAGGGCATGATCATCTCCACCTGCAACCGAGTGGAACTCCTGGCCGCGACCAAGAACGGCGTTGCCGATCTGCGGGCCTTCCTCAGCGAATACTTCCACGTGCAGGCTGCCGAGTTCGAGCCGCACCTCTACGAATTCCGCGAGCAGGAAGCCATTCGCCACGTCTTCCGCGTGGCTTCCAGCCTGGACTCGATGGTGGTGGGCGAACCCCAGATCCTCGGACAAGTGAAGGAAGCTTTTGCCGTCGCCCGTGGCGTGGGCGCGGTACAGAGCCAACTAGATGGCCTGCTTTCCCGCGCCTTTGCCGTAGCCAAGAAAGTTCGCACGGAAACGGCCGTGGGCAGTTCCGCGGTTTCGGTGGCCTCGGTGGCGGTGGAACTGGCACAGAAGATCTTTGGCTCGCTGCAGGGCAAGACGGTGTATCTGGTCGGTGCGGGAAAGATGATCGAGCTGGCCGCTCGCCACTTGCTGGCCCACGGCGCCGGTTCCATCTTTGTGGCCAATCGCACCCACGAACGCGCCCGTGCTCTGGCGGAGAAATTCAATGGTCAGGCCATGCGCTTTGACCAGTTGTACGAAACCGCCGACCGCGCTGACATCATCCTTACCTCCACCGGCGCTCCGGTCACCATTTTCCGCCGTGAGCACGGTGAGAAATTCATGGCCCGCCGCAAGAACCGGCCCATGTTCTTCATTGATATCGCCGTCCCGCGCGACGTCGATCCGGCGCTCAACGAGATTGATGGCATCTTCGTCTACGACATTGACGATTTGCAGCAGGCCGTCGCTTCCCACGTGGCCGACCGTCGCAAAGAAGCGGAACATGCCGAACAAATTGTGGACGGCGAAGTCGAACGCTACCTGCTGCGTTTGCAGACGCTCGATGTGGTGCCGACAATCGTGAGCCTGCAGGATCAATTCGAAACCATTCGCCAGGCTGAAATTGACCGCGTGCGTGGCCGGCTGGGCGCGGTCAGCCCCGAACAGGAGTTGGCGATTGAGGCGCTCACGCGTGGTATCGTCAACAAGATTATGCACATGCCCATTAGCACGCTGAAGTCGGCGGCGCGCGAGGCCCACGCCACCACCGTCATTGACGTGGTGCGGCGCATGTTCAATCTGCGCGAAGTCAACCCGAGCCAAGCCAGCCCGAGCGAAGGCAGGCCGCCCGACTCCGATCCCGGCGAGCAGAACTGATGGCGACCCTGCGCATTGGCTCGCGCGGTTCACAGCTGGCCCTCTGGCAAGCCAACCATATCGCCGCGTTATTGCGCGAGCACGGGCATGCGGTGGAAATCGAAATCATCCACACCACCGGCGACAAGATACTTGATGTAGCACTTGCACAAGTCGGCACCAAAGGCATGTTCACAAAAGAGATCGAGGAAGCGCTGGCAGCAGGGAAAATCGACCTGGCGGTGCACTCGCTTAAAGATTTGCCCACTGATTTGCCGCCGGGATTTGAAATTGCCGCTATCACCACACGCCAGGACCCGCGCGATGCGTTTTTGTCCAAGCACCACGCCCGCATCACAGATTTGCCGCAGGGCGCGCGGGTGGGCACCAGCAGCCTGCGCCGGCAGGCGCAGTTGAAAGCGCTGCGGCCCGATCTTGACGTTCATCCCTTGCGTGGCAACGTGGACACGCGCATGCGTAAGCTGGAAGAAGGGAACTACGCCGCCATCATCTTGGCCGCCGCCGGTCTCACGCGCCTGGGCAAGACGGAGTTGGTGAAAGAGATTATTCCGGCTGACGTGATGTGCCCCGCGGCGGGCCAGGGCGCACTGGGTATTGAAATCAGGCTGGGCGACGCGAAGATGCGGGAGCAGTTGGCCTTCCTGGATGACGCCGCCGCGCGCGCCACCACCACCTGTGAACGCGCACTGCTGAGTAAACTCGGCGGCGGCTGCCAGGTACCCATCGGCGCCTTCGCCGAAATGCGCGACGGAAAAATTCAGCTGCAGGGCGTGGTCGCCCACCCGGATGGCACCCTGGTGCTGCGCGAGTCGCGCGAAGGAACAGACCCGGTCGCGCTCGGGGCCGCGGTGGGTGAGACGCTGTTACGCCGCGGCGGCGACGCGATTTTGGCCCAAGTCTACGGTCACGGCATTGCGGCCGCACCTTAGACGTTTGTGTGGCGCGGGCACCCTCACCCGCGTGCCTTCAACCCTCCGTCATGAAATCACGCACGACAACTCGCAAGTTTCCTCTAACCGGCCAGCGCATTCTGGTGGGCCGCGCCCGACATCAAGCGAGTAAGCTCTCGGCTGGTTTGCGCAAGCTGGGCGCGCAGGTAATCGAAATCCCGTTCATCGAAATCCGCCCGCCCCACTCCTATCGGCCCATGGATGCGGCCATCGCGAACCTGCGGGAATACGACTGGCTCATCCTGACCAGCGTCAACGGCGTCGACGCGTTCTGGCAGCGGCTGCGCCAGCACGGGCATACCAAGAAGCATCTGGCGCATCTGCGGATTGCCGCCATTGGCCCGGCAACGAAAAAGGCCATCGAGGCGCGCGGTCTGAAAGTCAACCTTGTGCCTGAGGAATACATTGCCGAGTCGGTGGTGGCGTCGTTGCGCGCACAGATCACCGGGCAACATGTCTTGCTGGCGCGTGCCCGCGTGGCTCGCGATGTCATTCCGCGAGAACTGCGCGCACTCGGTGCTAAGGTGGATGTGGTCGAAGCCTACGAGACGGTGGTGCCGAAAGCTTCGCGGATGAAATTGCGCGCGGCATTTCACAATCCCGCCCGTCGTCCAACCGTGGTGACCTTCACCAGTTCGTCGACGGTACGCAATTTTGTGGCGCTGTTGGGAAAGCGAACTGCGCTGGCTGCGGCTCGCGGCGGAACCCGCCTCGCTTCCATTGGCCCGGTGACCTCGGCCACACTGCGTGAACTGGGCCTGCCCGTCCACATTGAGGCAGGGGACTACACCATCCCCGGACTGTTGCGCGCCATCGTGACCGGCGTCTCCGATTGACTTCCCGTGCGTCAGGATCTGGAAATGGTGTAACCCATCCAGAATCATTCGTATAGCTTCTGGCAACCTGGAGAAGGCGCGAAGCAGGCGGGCGGAGGGTAGACTCTTACAGTCGGATCATCACCTGCGATGGCCATTAATCGCGAGGAAACTGCCCTGGGAGCGATCGGCAGACTGTCGCCCTTCCTGCGTGTCGTTCGGGAGCACAACCGCCTCTCGAATCGCCCCGCAGTTCGTTATTAGCTCATAGCTATTGCACTTACCACCAGTGAACGGATCGCGCCGCCGCTACTCCGTCAACGAACAACTGCAGTCAGCGGGCGGAACCTTGGCCTTGAGAAACTCTGCCACCCGACGGTACGCGTCAATCTGGTTTTCCACCCGGGCGAAGCCGTGGCCTTCGTTCTCGTAAATCTTTAATTCGGCCACGCCACCATTTTTCCGTACCCCGTCGGCGACCTGTTGCGCTTCTGTCTTCGGGCAACGCGGATCATGACCACCGGCAAGTAACAGCAACGGCGCTTTGATCTTGTCGATAAAGAAAAACGGGGAGCGCTCGCGGAAGAACTCGGGCTCTTTCTCCGGATCGCCCATGATGGCGAGGTCGCCTTGGCGCAGTTCCGGGTCTTCATTGGCGATTTCGGTAAACCAGTTCACGAAAGGCACAATGGGCACGCCGGCGGCCCAGACCTCCGGCGCTTTGGTGACGGCCATCATGCTGAGATAACCGCCGTAGCTGCCGCCCATGACGATCAGCTTCTTCGGATCCACGTACCCTGTTTGCTTGATCCAGTCGGCCGCTGCCAGCACATCCTGCAAATCGCCGCCGCCCATGTCTTTGAAGTTCGCTTCCTGAAATTCTTTGCCGTAGCCGGTGGAGCCACGATAGTTGGGCGCGATCACCAGGTACCCCTGATTCACCATGAACTGCACGATGCGATTGAAGGAGTTGACGGTCTGCGACGCCGGCCCGCCGTGGATGTAGACAATCGCGGGATGTTGCCCGTTGCGCGGCAAGTTGTAGGGCACGTAGGCGAGTGCAGAGATGGTGAACTTGCCGTCGCGACTGGGATAGTGCACCAGCGCCGGTTCGACCATGTCCTCACTGCGCACCCCTGCCATGGCCGAGTGAGTAATCTGTTGCGATTTGCCGCTGGCGAGGTCGTA
>JBGQDM010000031.1:0-31245 GCA_041495845.1 Terriglobia bacterium
ATGGCCCGAGTCCTCGCCGAGGACCAGATTGGCGATGTGCACGAGGAAGCCGGAAAAAATCAGCACCAGGAAGGAGACAAAAAACATCGCCAGCACAAGATAGCCTCCGCTGAACCCAGCCCGCAGAATGGTGAACTCACTCTGGAAAAAGCTGAAGGGAGGCGAACCGGTGACCGCAAGCGTCACCATAAGAAATGCGGCTCCGGTCAGGGGCATGGAATGGATCAACCCGCCTTTCGCCTTCTGGAAAAGGTCGGTGTTGAGATGTTGCTGGACATTCCCGGCACAAAAGAAGAGCAAGGGCTTGGTCACTGAATGAAATGTCATGTGCAGAAGCATGCCTAAGATACCCAGGGGCCCTCCGAAGCCGAGTGCCAGCACCATGATCCCGCTGTGGTCAATGCTCGAATAGGCCAGCAAACGCCGGAAGTTCTTCTGGACGAGAATGAAGGGCACAGCCACTCCCATCGAGAGCAACCCGAAAATAATGAGGAGGCGCGAGCCAAACTGCGGGCCCAGGCATTTCGAACTCAGAATGTAGAACCGCACCAGACCGTAGAGCGCACAGTTGAGGACCCCGGTGGCGAGCATCGCTGCCCCCGGGATCGGGGCCTCACTGTAGGCATCTGGCTTCCACGTATGCATGGGAGCGATGCCGGCCTTGGTTCCATAGCCCAGCAGGATCAGGATGAAGGCCAAGCGCATGGTCGCCTGGTCAAACTGGCCGGCGTTTCCGGCGAGGACGGACCAGTTCAGACCCGCAAGCGCGTCCGTACCCAGGGCCCCGTAGGCGGAATAGTAGGTCAGAATCGTGCCGAAAAGAGCCATGGAGAGGCCAACGCCGCCGATGATGGCATACTTCCATGCTGCCTCAAGCGAGGTTTCGCGTCCGTAAAACATAACCAGGAACACCGACGCCAAAGTCGTGCCCTCAATCGCCACCCAGAGAATTCCCAGGTTGTTGGCGAGCGCGACCAGCATCATCGCGAAAACCAGCAGGGGCATAAGAGCGTAGTACTCGCGCAGCTTATCGACGGCAAACCGGCCGCCCATTTCCTCGGCCTCTTGCAGAACCCCGCTTTTCTCCTCGTGACGAAAATAGCCGACCGCATAGACGGAACAAACTAGGGCCACAAAAGCTGACAAGAGCACCACCAGCGCACTAAGAGCGTCGGCGTAAAAGAACCCATGCCAGAGTGAAACCGAACCACTGCGAAGCACCTGCGCCGCCAGCGCGATAGCCAGGCACAACTCAATGCCGAAGGCAGCCAGATTGACTACCTCCATCCTTGGCCGTCTGCGGAGGAAGAAGGCCAGGGGACCAGAGATCAGCGGAACGATCAGAAGCCAGACCAGAATCATAGGGTTGCTTACTCTCTCAACTTCCGCAGCTTGCTGACATCCATGGAGTCGAAAGTCTCGCCGATACGGAACACGAGAATGCCGAGGACCATCACCGCGACCAGTACATCAAAAAAGATTCCCAGTTCGACCACCAATGGCATTCCATAGGTCAACGAAATCGCGGCCAGGAAAAGTCCATTTTCGAGCGAGAGCAGTCCCAAAACCTGCGTCAATGCCTTACGCCGGTTCACCATCGCAAAAAACCCGATTAGGAACAGCGCGATGGCGACGGCGAGCGTGTTATGTCCAAGCGCCGCCCGGGCAGAGGTCTCTTCCGGATGGTGGAAAGACTCCGCGACCACGTAGCCCAACAGAGTCAGGCCGCCTGCGATGAGGATCGAGAGCGGGACGTTGATCAGCGGCTCAATCTCCCGCCGGATGCCGATCCTCCCCACCAGGCGCTCCAGCAGCCGGGGAAGCAGTCCCGCTTTCAAAAAGATGGTGAGGAGAGCGGCGATATAGATGTGGCTGGCATGGTTGAAATAGGCGATGACGGCCGCGATCGCTCCCAAGAGAAACGACTGCACCGCGAAGATGCGAATGCTGGAAACGATCCCGCGCTGTCCGACTGCGGCGATCTGCAGCACCAGGACCAGCGCCGCCATCAGGGTGATGATTCTGTTGCCAAGCTCCGGGTTGGGGACAAAGGGCATACGCAGCCTCAGAACAGAAACGTCGATATGAGCGCGAGCGCTCCTAGAATGAAAGCAACCATGAGCAATTCCGGTACACGAAATAGGCGCAACTTTGCGTTGCTGGTTTCAATCAGGACAACCAGGCACGCCAGCAGAAACAACTTCGCAAGATAGAAAACCAGCCCCACAACGACTGTTTGGGCCGTCCAGGCAGAACTCAAACCGAAGGGAAAAAACGTATTGACCAGCAGCGTCATGAGCACCAGTTGCTTGATGGAAGCGCCCCATTCGATCAAAGCGAGATACGGTCCCGAATACTCGAGGACCATGGCTTCGTGGATCATGGTCAATTCGAGATGGGTCGCCGGGTTGTCCACCGGGATGCGGCCGGTCTCGGCAATCAGCACAATAAAGAGCGCCGCAAATGCGAGCATCTGCGACGGCGCCAGAAACCTCCAGCTCTGGGTCACGGCGATCTTGGCCATTTCGCTCAGGTTGGTGGAGTTCGCACCCAGAGCCACCGTGAAGATCGCCAGCATCATGGCCGGCTCCGCGATCGCGGAAATCGTCATTTCCCGGCTGCTGCCCAGACCACCGAACGAGCTTCCGGTGTCGAGTCCGCCCAGGGCAAGAAAGAAGCGCCCCAGCGCCAAAAGATAGACCACCGCAAGCACTCCACCGAACAGGCTGAGAGGGGCGTGGGTCGTAGTCATGGGAATCATGAGTCCGACCAGCGTGGCCGTCCCAAAGACCATGTAGGGGGCCGCAGAGAAAATCCAGGACGCGGTTTCCGGGATCACCATCCCTTTGCGCAGCAACTTGATGATGTCCCGGTACGATTGAAGGACACCCGGCCCGCGGCGCATCTGAAGTCTCGCCTTCAGCGTCTTGATCGTGCCGCTAAGCAAAGGAGCAACCAGCAATAACAACACTAACTGCAGCCCCGAATTGGTGAGCACTTCGGTCACTTGCGCACCCCGAACAGTAAAAGCAAGACGAGGGTTACAAAGATGTACGCCAGGTAGGCATGAATGCTTCCCGCCTGAATGGTCCGCATTCTGCTGGAGAACCGGAAGATGAACTCTTGCAGAGGAGCATACAGCCGCTTCTCGAACGTAGAGTCGATTTCACTCTCGAAGTGGATCTCTTTAGGAAAATACGGCGAAACGTCGAAGACGGCCTGAATCTCCCGGCGTGGCTTGTACAAGACGGAAAAGATCATCCGCAATGCTTTGGAAAATGCGGTGGCGGTGTATTCATTTTCTTCCGAGAGTCCAGGCAAGCCGCAGTCCCACACCGGTTCGCGCTTGCGCCCGAATCTCCTCACCCCGATCGCTACCAGGAGAGTTGCCGGGAGCACCAGAACCAGGAGTCCAACAGCGATGACCGCGGGCGATACCGTGCCACTGGTACGCATGCCTGCGGAGAGTACCAGCCCATGACCGGTCACCAGATGGGCGGCGACTCGCTGTCCGAGCAACTGCTCAGTCATCGCGTCAAATACCGGTAGAAACCAGGTCGCACCTAAGCCCAGGGCGGCGCAAGCCAGCGTCAGCCAGCCCATACCAATCAGCATGGTCCGGGGCGCCTCATGCGCATTCCGGGATTCGGCCCCACGCGGCAGCGCCAGGAATGTGATGGCGAAAGCCTTCACGAAGCAAGCCGCAGCCAGTGCCCCGGTCAACGCCAGCATCGAACCAGCCAGCGGAAACAAGATTCGCGTCAAGCCGCCGATCGCGCCGAATCCGGCCAAAAGCGTCTGGTAGGTCAGCCACTCGCTGACAAATCCGTTCAGCGGGGGAAGGCCGGAGATGGCGACTGCGCCAATCAGGAAGCAGAACGCGGTCACCGGCATGGGACGGATGAGGCCGCCCATTTCCTCCATGTTGCGCGTCCCCGTGGAATGCAGGACAGACCCAGCTCCCAGAAACAGAAGGCTCTTGAAGATGGCATGATTCAAAGTGTGGAACATCGCGGCGATCAGGGCCACCGCGGCGAGCATCGGATGTCCCGCCACGCGGAAAATCAAAGCCGCGCCCAGGCCCATGAGAATGATCCCGATATTCTCGATGCTGTGGTAGGCCAGGAGCCGTTTGAGGTCGTGCTCCATCAAGGCGTACAAGACGCCCAGAACGGCGGAGGCAACTCCGACGATGAGCACCAACAATCCGGCCCAGGACGGCACTCCGCCCAGCGAATCCAGGAAAATGCGGGTCATGCCATAGATTCCGGTTTTGATCACGATCCCGGAAAGCAGGGCCGAGACATTGCTCGGCGCGACCGGGTGTGCCGCGGGCAGCCAGATATGGAAGGGAATGACACCCGCCTTAATGCCGAATCCTAGGAAGAACAGAACAAACGCAGCGGTCTGCTGTCCGCTGTTGAGTTGGGTTGCGATGGGGCGGAAGCTGGCGAATTCGGCGCTGCCGCTGGCGTTGATCAACAGAGCAAAGCCAAGCAGCAGGCACCCAGCGTCAATGTGCGCCATGATGATGTACAGCAAACCCGCTTGTCGAGTCTCCCGGTCTTCGTGGTAGAACGTCACCAACCCGTAGGCAGCAAGCGCCATCACTTCCCAGGCGATCAGAAACAGAAAGGCATTCGCAGCGGTAAAGACGATTGTCAAGCTGAGAAGTAAGAGATGGAATAAGAAGCCGAAGAAGCCGATGTTCCTCCTGCCCTCGAATGCTTTTAGGTAGCCGAATGAGTAGACGGAAACCGCGACTACTGGGATCGCGAGGGCCAGATTGAAGAAGCCGGCCAGGGCGTCGTAGGAGAAGCTGTAGGCAAAGAGCGGAATGCCCGAGGGGACCGACCACGCAGAGGGCGTGCCTCGAAGGATGCCGAGAACCGCGGCGAACCCTCCTAAGGCAGCACCCGCCAAGGCGGCGCTGCAACAGATGTATCGAGCTAGCGCCGCTTTCCGCCAGCACGCGAGAGAAGCGAAAGCGCCCGCCAAATAGGTGACAACACTAAGCGCAAAGATCGTGCCCAGTGGAAGAGTGTTCATGAGAGTTCTTCACCTTGCCCCAAAATAAAGACCTCCCCGGTAGCTTACTTCAACGAATTCTCACAGGCCACACTTGCTTGATGAATTTCCATGGCAAATATTCTCCATGCAGCGCTTACGCATCCCTTAGCTCAATGTTCGGGCTGAGAAGTTGAAGGAGCGGCCACCGTCGATGCGGGCGTCGGCAACGAAACATCAGTGCTTCTTCTTCCTCGGCTGGCCCCTGCCCGGTGACTCTTCGCGGCTTCGGGGTACAAATCGCTGGCCCGGTCGAGGGCTTCGGCGACGCTGCGGCAAATATTCTCCTCTCCCACATGCTCGTGAAATTCAGCCTCATGCATTCGCATCGACGGTTGTTCCCTTGCTCCACAAAGGATGAGTTGTTGCCCGATCTCGCCAGGCAGTCACATCAAGGCTGGCTTAGCTTGCCCCCGAATCTGATTCGACCGTTCTCGGATGCTGGCCGCTTCGCCCTCACGTCGGAGACTGGCGAGGAACTCAGCGTACGCGTCGAGGATGTTGGCAAGGAAGACTTCGTGGGGACCCAGCATCTTCTCAACCTGACTGGCCGCTTGTTGGAAAAGAGCCTCAGCAGCCTTGTACTGTCCAGATTGATGCATGTCTCGTGCGCGCGAGAGCAAACGGACTGTATCGGCTACAACGGCGGGCTTATCGATTCTCGCCATTAGTGTCCATTTGTTCCGTCGTCCCCCGAGTCTCTTTTGGACTGGGAGGCTGGAGCTACGACTTCGAGCAGTGTGTACATGCGCGGTGATTCGCTCTCTGCTCCAGGCATAAGCCCTATTGACCAACCTTCCGTGCTTTTTCCACCACAGATTCTTCCGGGCTTTCGCCCCCACGGTGCAGAAGTTCGTAAACCGCTTGCCGGTCTTTCTGGATTCGAGCAACGAGGGCTCTGCCATTCTCGTTATGCTCGAGGTTGTCGATCCTTTCGGCTGTTTCTAAAGCACGGCCGTACAGTGCATGGGCCACGACGTAGTTTTGATTCTCGCGATGACGATGCGCCTGCAAGCACAGATTCTCTGCAAATGCTCGCAGCTGCCGGAGATGAATGCCGTCTATTCCATTGGAAATGCTCATCGAATGGTCCCTCTCAAGACGATGTAGGTTGCGGCAAGAATCACGAGAATCACATTGACCGGGCCATCGCACGCCAGCTTCATGCTTGTTCGTGGCGCAAGACTCTCTCCTTCGCTGCTATCCCCGATTTCAGCGTGCCACTTCCTTCGCAGGGTGATCCACGCGTTTCCTTGCCTCTTCCAGAGGCAGGCCGCGAGCCATGAAAAGCAGGATCCCCTTAAGCCGGTACATATCCCGAGACGAATAAAAGACGCGCCCCACTTTGGCGATACCCTGAACGATTCCTTTCTGCTCAAAGTCGCTCAGTTCCTCGGCCGAGATTTGCAGCTTGTCGAGTAAATGTTCCGCAGGAAAGTACATCAGCACTCCTTTTGAAACCGTTGTCTGTCAAACTTCAGAATCGGTTCTTCCACCGTTAGGCCGCACTGCAAGGGTGGCGCTGCGTAAACCCGCAAATATAAGCATATTTGCATATATCTGCACACAAAAAATAGCACCTTCACCGTCCTTTAGTCACAACCAACTGCGACAACAGGTCTTTCACATCGATCAGATGGTTGTTGAAGATCCTCTTGGCCGCGTCTAGCAAGTCGAACAACTCCGGATCCCGGACGGAGTAGTACACGTTTTGGCCATCTTTTCGAGTTGCGAGGATGTTGCGGTTCCGGAGGATCGCCAACTGCTGGGAGAGGTTGCTCTGTTCAACATTAAAGCGAGAGCACAGGTCATTCACACCAACTTCGCCTTTCCGGAGCTCATCGAGTATTCTGATCCGCAACGGGTGGGCAAGCGCCTTGAAGAACTCCGCTTTGAACTGGCTGATTTCAGTCATTGAATATTCATATATTCTCATATTCTTGCCTAGAGTCAACAGTCCCTGATCTTGTCTTTCGGCATGTTTGAGAGTTCGTCGTGCGACAGACGCAGTCCGTCCGGCTCTAGCCATGCCAAGATTTCCGCGTAGAGTAGCTTTGTCACAAAAACCCATCCAGCGGTTGAAAGTTTGGCCTTTGCGTACCCGATGCCACCGCTACTCCCGGCTCTCGACTACGAGGACGTAGACGTCCGTGTCGCCATTCCGGCAGGCGGTCACACGCATTTACCCAATGAGGTTTTAGCTTCTCAGTTCTGCTCCTTCTACAGGATGCCACCCACGCCGCAACTACCTCTCGATTTCTTTGTCTGCGATGCTTAAAGCTTCGTCGAACACCGTCACCGCCGTGTCAATTTCCTCTTTCGTGATGATCAGGGGCGGAGCAATCACGAAATGACTCATCCACGCCTGGAGATAGACGCCATTGCCCATCATGCGGGCGGCAACACGGTCCACGAGCAGCGATTTGCCAGCAACTTTGTCGACACCAGTGTTGAAGGGTTCCTTCGTCTGTTGGTTCTTGACCAACTCTACCGCCCAGAACATGCCGATGCCCCGCACATCGCCGACCGATGGATGCTTGGGCTTGAGTTCGCTTAGTTTCTGCCCGAGATAGCCGCCCATCTCGCGCGCTCGGCTCACTAGGTTCATCCGCTGCATTTCATGAATGGAGGCGATGGCCGGCGCCAGTGTGAGGGGGTGGGCTTCATAGGTGTGTCCGTGAGAGAAGAAATGGTCCTCGAAGTACGAAGCGACTTTCGCGGTGGTGGCGCACAGGCCCAACGGAATGGCGGAGTTGGTAATGCCCTTCGCGGTCGTCAAAATGTCGGGAACAACTTTCCAGTGGTCCATGGCGAACCACTCTCCGGTGCGGCACCAACCTGACATCACTTCATCGGCGATCAGCAGTACCTGATGGTCGTCACAAATCTTTCGCAAGCGGGGCATGTATTCCTTGGGTGGAACCAGCACGCCATTGGTTCCGACCACCGGCTCGACAATCACCGCCGCAACGTCGCTCTCATTCTTGATCATGTGCTCGAGGTATTCGGCACAGGCGATGCCGCAGCCAGGATAGGTGTGCAGCATGGGGCACTTGTAGCAGTTCACTTCCGGGGCAAAGATCACACCCGGGATTTTGCCCGCGGGTTCCATCGCCCAGCGCCGCGGATCGCCGGTGGCCGCGATGGCGCCCATGGTAGAACCGTGATAGGAACGATAACGGGAAATGATTTTCGTTTTCCCGGTGACCATGCGCGCGATTTTGAACGCCGCCTCGTTGGCTTCTGTGCCGGAGGTGGTGAAGAAATATTTTTCCAGTCCCTTGGGCAAGACCTCGAGCAGCAACTTGGTCAGCGCTGCTCTTACTTCCGTGGCGTAGCCGGGACCGATGAATGCCAGCTTCTCCGCCTGCTCCTGGATCGCCCTGATGACAGCTGGGTTCTTGTGCCCCAGCGTCACACACATCAGCTGGGCGGAGAAATCCAGATACCTCTTGCCTTCGCCGTCCATAAAGTAACAACCTTCGGCATCGGTAATGTGCAGTGGGTTCCAGCCGTGTTGCATCCGCCAAGTGCCGTAGGTGTATTTGCTGGTAAGCTCGCGGACCTGCTTTGAAGGTATGGATGGGTGCATGAGAACCTCTTGCTCGGTATCGAAAGGCATGATGGGTACCCCCTGGCGAAGCGCCTCAATTATATTGCCTTGCCAGGGTGTCAATGGCCGGATTCCGGCCGGTCGAGCCTTACACGCCCGGCGGCTGCGAATCGCCGGCAACTTCTGTGCTTACGCGGAACTGCTTTGCGCGGGCAATTGTTTCTGCCGGCAGGGCCACGCTGCGACCCGTCTCCAAGCTCGCTTCCACAGCCACACAGTCGCACGTTGCGATCATTTGCCGCGTCTCGCAGTTGTACATCTGGTGCAGAAAGCGGAAGTATTTTTCTCCCACCACGGAAAATCCGCTGCGGACTTCCACCAGTTCGCCACCGCGCAGCTCTTGCAAAAACTGATAGTTTTCGCGCACGATGGCGATGCGCAGTTTCTCCTGCCGCATGCGTGCCGGCGTGATGCCCACAGCGTGCAGCAGGAACCAGGTCGCCTGGTCAAAGCGCGCGCCGTACATGCGCGAGTTCATGTAGCTCACGCCATCGTACTCCGCGGCCAGCACCGCGCCCTGAAATGTCCGCACCCAATCCGCCATCGGTTTTATCCCCAAATCGTTGAATTTCTGGCCTAAGGACTCTCCCTCAGACACGGTTGCACCTTGTCTTGAATCCATGGCAATACCCACTGCGCGGCCACTTCCTCCGGCAGCGTACCTTCGTTGGCATCGTGCAGCAGCACGTCGCCCGCGCGGCGCGCTCCCAGCCGGCTCAAGAGTTCGTCAAACTGTAACCCGCCGCGGCAAAATGTATCTCTGTAGGTGCGGTCGCCGAGCGCGATCACACCATAGATAACGTTCGCCAGATCAGGGTGCTCGGATTCCAGGCTGCCGAAAAAGGCCTGCGCGTTGTCCGGCACATCGCCGGCGCCATAGGTGGAGGAGCAGATCAGGAAGACGCCGCCGCTTGTAAACACCCCCGCCTTGAGACCATCCATCATCTCGACCGTGGACTGGTGACCGGCAGCCGTGAGCGTCTGCTGTATTTCCTGGGCTACCATTTCGGCTGTCCCGGTCATGGTTCCCACCAGAATCCTGATCAACAAGTCCTGTCTCCCTCCCCCGCCGTGACATGCAGTATAATACATGCCATGCTTCGGGGTCACCGATCTCGGTGAAAGCCAAATCTCAGACCGGACGGCTGGGTTCGACTTCCGCGCAGGAGAACGGCCGTGGAGCGACCTACCTGCGGCGGCTGGGCGAGCGCGTGCGCGAAGGGCGGGCACGGCGCGCCGTGACCCGCAAAATGCTAGCTCAACAATCGGGAGTCTCGGAGCGCTACCTGGCGCAGTTGGAATCGGGACGGGGTAACATTTCCGTGTTGCTGTTGCGCGAGATCGCGCGCGCGTTGCGCCTTGAACCCGGGTCGCTGCTACAACAGGGACCGGGGCCAGCACCGGAACTGCAGCAGGCCACAGAATTGTTGCGGCGTCTCTCACCGGAAGGCTTGCGCGAAGCGCGACAGTTGCTCCTTGACCGATTTGCCGCGGCGGAGATCGCAGTCCGCCGTCAACGGGTTGCCCTCATCGGCCTGCGCGGGGCAGGGAAATCCACGCTAGGAGCGGCTTTGGCGGGCAGCATGGGGGTCCCGTTTCTTGAGCTCGATCGCTTGATCGAGCAGAGCAGTGGCCTCGGTTTGAGCGCGATATTTGACCTTTACGGACAAGACGGTTTCCGGCGGTTCGAGCGCCGCTGCCTGGAAGAAGTGTTGTCGCAGCATCCGCGCTTTGTGCTGGCGACCGGCGGCAGCATTGTTTCCGAGCCAGCTTCTTTCGAGCGGCTGCTTTCTACCTGCTTTACCGTGTGGCTGCGGGCGACGCCGGAGGAACATATGCAGCGCGTGTTGGCCCAGGGCGACACGCGGCCGATGGCCGACAACAAAGAAGCCATGGCTGACCTGCGGCGCATTCTGGCGGTGCGCGAACCGCTGTATGCCATGGCAGACGCGATCCTCGATACCCGCCGCCAATCGCGGGGCCAGAGTGCGGCGGCGCTGGAGCAGGTGGTGCGGCCGAACGGCCGGATCTAGTTTCCGGTGGCGGATGAAATGCAGTATGCTGCATGTTGAAGAAGTGAGAGATGGGGATGGCGAGATGGCAATAACGACGAATTCTGCGGCGGTGCCAGAGACCGCGCCGATTACTTTTGACCGCGCTTCCGCAGCGTACCAGCACTGGCGCCTGACCGTGGACGGGCGCATTGCCACCCTGGCGCTGGATGTAAAGGAAGACGCAGGGCTGCGGCCCGGGTACAAGCTCAAACTGAATTCGTATGACCTCGGAGTGGACATCGAGCTCCACGACGCGCTGCAGCGCATTCGTTTCGAACATCCGCAAGTTGCCTGTGTGGTGCTCACCAGCGCCAAGGACCGAATGTTCTGTGCCGGGGCCAACATCTACATGCTCGGTTCGTCCTCGCACGCGTGGAAAGTGAATTTCTGCAAGTTTACGAATGAGACGCGTAACGGCATGGAAGATTCCAGCCGACATGACGGATTGAAATTTCTGGCGGCGCTCAACGGCACCACGGCGGGTGGTGGATACGAAATGGCACTGGCCTGTGACGAGATTGTTCTGATTGACGACCGTTCCAGTGCCATCAGTCTGCCGGAAGTCCCATTGCTGGGGGTACTGCCGGGTACGGGCGGTCTGACGCGCGTGGTGGACAAGCGGCGAGTACGTCGCGATCTGGCCGATTTGTTCTGTACCAATCCTGACGGCGTGCGCGGTGAGCGCGCCAAGGCCTGGGGATTGGTGGATGAGATTGCCGCGCCGGGAAAATTTGCGGAGGCGGTGCGCACCCGCGCCGAGCGGATGGTGCAAGCGTCGTCCCGCCCGGCGGATGCGGTTGGGATCCGCTTCCAACCACTGCAACGCGCGATGGACGAGCTGGGGATTCACTATCTGCATGTAGACGTGGCCTTCGATCGCGCGGCGCGGACGGCGACGTTGACGGTCCGGGGCCCGCAGGGGCAACAACCTGAGACGGTTGCTGCCATCCATGAGGCAGGCGACCGGTGGTGGCCGCTGGCGCTGGCCCGCGAACTCGATGACGCTATCTTGCTGCTGCGTACCAACGAACTCGATCTCGGCCTGCTGTTGCTGAAGACGCAAGGCAGCCCGGAAGCGGTGCTGGCAGCGGATGCCGTGCTGCTGGCGAACCAGTCAGACTGGCTGGTGCGCGAGACCATTGGCTTTTTGCGCCGCACCCTGGCGCGTCTGGATGTTTCTTCGCGCAGCCTCTACGCCATCATCGAACCGGGCTCCTGCTTTGCCGGCCTTCTCTACGAACTCGCGCTGGCCGCAGACCGCAGTTACATGCTGGCGGTCGAAGACGACGGTCCGCAGATTGGGCTGGATGGCATGAACCACGGCCTGTTGCCCATGGTCAATGGCCGCAGCCGTCTGGAAACGCGGTTTTTGGGAAATCCTGATGCGGTGAAGACGCTAAGACAGCCGGCAGGCAAATTGTTCTCTACTGAAGGCGCGCTCGCGCTTGGCCTGGTCACCGTTGCGCCCGATGATCTCGATTGGGAAGACGAGCTGCGCGTGGCCATCGAAGAGCGCGCCAGTCTTTCGCCCGATGCGCTCACCGGCATGGAGGCGAGTCTGCGTTTTGCCGGGCAGGAAACGCTGGAAACCAAAGTCTTCGGACGCCTTTCGGCGTGGCAGAACTGGGTCTTTATCCGGCCCAACTCCACCGGTGAACACGGCGCACTCAAACTTTTTGGCAGCGGTTCCAAACCGCGCTTCACCTGGGAGAGAGTCTGATGTCCATCAATTATCAGGACCGCATTCCGAACAACGTCGACCTCGGCTCCAACCGTACGTTGCAGCGCGCACTGGAACACTGGCAGCCGGAGTTTCTGAAGTGGTGGCAGGAACTGGGGCCGAGCGGTTTTCAGGTCTCTGACGTGTATCTTCGCACCGCTACCTCGGTGGATGCCAAGGGCTGGGCCACCTACGGCTTTGTGCGCATGCCCGACTATCGTTGGGGAATCTTCCTGGCTGATCTGGACACCAACCGCCGCATCGGTTTTGGCGATTTCTACGGGCAGGAAGTGTGGCAGCAGATTCCAGGAGAGTACCGCTCCACGCTGCGCCGGCTCATCGTTACGCAGGGAGACACGGAGCCGGCTTCGGTCGAGCAGCAGCGCATGTTGGGTCACACGGCGCCGTCGGTCTACGATCTGCGCAATCTGTTTCAGGTGAACGTGGAGGAAGGCCGCCATCTCTGGGCCATGGTTTATCTGCTGCACGCTTACTTTGGACGCGATGGCCGCGAGGAAGCCGAAGAACTGCTGGAACGCCACTCCGGCGACGCGAACAAGCCGCGCATTCTCGGCACTTTCAACGAGCCGATTTCCGACTGGCTGAGCTTTTTCATGTTTACCTACTTCACCGACCGCGACGGCAAGTTTCAACTCAAGTCACTGGCTGAATCGAGTTTCGATCCGCTGGCGCGTACCTGCCAGTTCATGCTCACGGAGGAAGCGCACCACATGTTTGTGGGCGACACCGGGATCGCCCGGATCATCAAGCGCACGCTGGAAGTGATGAAGGAGTTGGGCACGGAAGATCCGGAGGCCGTGCGCAAGGTGGGCGCCATTGATTTACCCACGGTGCAGAGGTACCTCAACTTTTGGTTTAGCTCATCGCTGGATCTCTTTGGAGCCGATACATCTTCGAATGCTGCGCTTTACTTTGCCAACGGCCTGAAGGGCCGTCCCGATGAGCCGAACTTCGAAGACCACCTGGCTAAGGAGCAGTCCTACACGCTGGAACTGCCGGCCGGCGAAGGCGGCGTCAAGAACGAAGAGATTCCCATGCGCAACGCCATGAACGAGGTGACGCGCAACGCCTACATTCGCGACTGCGACCTCGGCCTGCGGCGCTGGAACCGGCAGGTTGAGAGGGCGGGCTACAGCACGCGCCTGACGCTTCCCAGTTCGCGTTTCCGCCGCAACATCGGCAGTTGGGCGGGCGTGCCAACCGATCCTTCCGGTCGCCCCATTCCCAAGTCCGAGTTCGATGCGCGCATTGCAGGCTGGCTGCCGAGCGAAGCTGATCGCACTTTCATCCACAGCCTGATGAAGGGGATCCACGAGCCGGCCAAGATCGCCGGCTGGATTGCGCCGCCCGACCGCGGCATCAACAATAATCCCGTGGATTACGAGTACGTGCGGCTGCACTAGGGCAGCAGGTTTAAGGCGGAGCTTCCCCAGCGCCGGTGATCTTGGTTTCCGTCCGGAACTTCTTGTAATCGCGGAAGCGGACATCAATGTCGTAGTCGATGTTTTTGAGCAACGCAATCTTCGCGTCCAGCTTGAGGTTGACAAAGCGCGGCAGCCAGACTTCTTCGTTCACCTGCACCTGCTCGACGTGCACGTGCGTGCCTTTGTGGACGCGCGCCAGAAAGAGTCCAAAGGAAATTGTGTCCAGGGCTTCGGCATCGACTTGCGCCCATTGGTAGGCAAGTTTGTCCACCCAGACGCGGAAACGAAACTTGGTGATGAACTTGGCCTCGCGGGAGCGAGGTTCGTACGCCTGTTTCGGCTCAGCCACGATGACGTAGTTCTCCCGGCTATCGAGCACTTCCGGCGCTAGCAGCGTGAAGTCAAAGGCGTCGGTAACTTCTTTGACAAAGGCGCGCTGCCGGTCGCGCTTCTCTTGAAATTTCTCCACCCGCTTGCGGCGGTCATCGTCACTTTCGTGGCGCCGCTTTTCCACCAGCTTGCTGATGCGCTCTTCTTCCTTGGCGGCGTCCTTCGCGGAGAGGGGCTGATCGTTTTTCTCCAGCAATCGCTGCACCTGCTCGCCGAAGAGCACCATGACTTCGTGGGTTTCGGATTCGGTGGACTTGACCTCACCCTGGCCGTTGAGCTTCCGTTGAATACTGTGTTGGATGTAGGTGTAGTTGCGTTGCCTAAGATCATTCTCCAGATCGTTGTCGGCGGCCCGCCGTATGATTTCGCGCGGGTCGGTGAGTTCCGGAGGCACCGGCGTTTCGGGCGCAGTCTGGCCCGGGGTGGCTGCTGCCGCCAAGAGTATGCAGAGAAATCCGCACCGTGGTCGCCACCGCATTAGCGCTTCTCCCAGCCCGGCTTCAGAGCTTTGCCCAGACACTCTGCGCGAAAGCTTCGATCGTCGAGACGGTGGAGCGCGCGGGCCTGACGTGGCGTGACCAGGCGGGAGTGTGGAATCTCCAGCAGATACTCGGCCACGTACCAAACGGGCTCCTCGCTCGTCATCCAGTGCAGAGAGTCAAAGCGTTTCAAATTCACCGGCCTGGAGAAACGGCGCAGAGTCCGCTCCCGGCGCATGTTGCAATAGTCATTGAAATAGCTGAGCGCCAGTTCACGCAGGGAGCGATGAATGGGTTCGCGCCAGCGGCAGCCGGTATAGTTGCTCTTGGCTACGGCGCCCCAATGCCCGTCCACCCGATAGATGGCCAGGACATGATCGGTATCATGATCGGCTTCGAGGTCGAAGACGAGTGGGGGGAAGCCGAGCACCCGCAGCGCGGCAGCCCCGAACAACGCTCCTTCATAGCAGTGCGCGGTACCTTCCCGCAAGACGGTGCGCGGCGACCACGCCGTATCTTCGAGGTGATAGGGCAGGTCGTCAAGAAAACGCTGGACGCCATATGGTGTCTTCAGGCTGCGCAACTTGCGCAGCTCCGCGGGAGTGAAGGCTTGCGAGGTGCCGTCGAGAAGTTTGGCCATCGGCAATAGGTAGAGCTTCAGCCTCCCAGGATTTGTGCCAGTTCTGCGGGTGAGTCGACGGTGATGTCCGGCTCGACTTCGGACAGCGTGTGCGGCGCAAACCCGTAGGTGACACCCACGGTCCAGGTGCGGGCGTTGCGTCCGGTGAGAATGTCCACCGCTGAATCGCCAATCATCAGTGTTTCCTCGGGCTGCGCCCCAATTTCCTGCATGATGGTTTGCAAGCCCAGCGGGTCCGGCTTCTTGGTGGAGAAGCTGTTGCCGCCGTAGATGATGGGGAAGTGGGCGGCGACGCCGAGGGCGTGCACAATGGCGCGCGAAGGATGGACCGGCTTATTGGTGAGCACCGCCATCCGCCGTGGAGCGCCGTGGTTGCCGCGCATCTGCTGCAACGCTTCCGGGATTCCGGAATAGAGCTGGGTGTGATCGAGCTTGTGCTCGCGATAGAAGGCGAGGAAAAATTCCAGGCCGCGCTCGACCAGCGCCTCGTCCACCGGATCACCCAGCGCGCGACGCACCAGCACCGGAGCGCCATCGCCCACCAGGGAAGCAATCACATCCGGCGGTAATTCCGGCCGCTCCAAAAAACGCAACGCGGCGTTGACTGAGTTCACCAGGTCGAGGCGTGAGTCGATCAGCGTGCCATCCAAGTCGAAGACCAGCAGGCGAATGAGGGCAGGGGCGAATTGGCGGCGGACACGGATCATCGCGGGCGGACCCACCTAAACCCGCCCATTCCGGGTGGTTTGCCGGGGTTACGGCGGCGGTTACGGACGGGCCATGTCATTTCCATTTCAGTATATTCGGAACGCGCTGACCCGATTTACAATGTATTTTTATCTCCTCCCGGGAAGCGTGGAGGTTCATGGCAACAATAAGGGTCGAACCCAAGATCACGACCAAGAAAACTTATGAAGGCCTCACCCGCGAGCAGCTGGTTGAGGCCTATCGCTTGATGTACCGGTCGCGACGCATTGATGACCGCGAGATTCTGCTGAAGCGGCAGCAAAAGATATATTTCCAGATTTCCGGCGCCGGACACGAAGCGCTGGGGGTAGCGGCCGGCTTCACTCTGCGCGCGGGCTACGACTGGTTTTATCCCTATTATCGCGACCGCGCGCTCTGCCTGGCGCTGGGGGCCACGCCTCTGGAGATGCTGCTGCAGGCCGTGGGTGCAGCCGATGATCCCAGTTCCGGCGGCCGCCAGATGCCCTCCCACTGGGGCTATCAGCGCCTGAATATTGTTACGCAGTCCTCACCTACGGGTACCCAGGTGTTGCAGGCGGTGGGCTGCGCCGAGGCAGGACGCTACTTTTCCCAGCGCCCCTCCGCAGCCGGCAAAACTGACGGCGACTACCGCCAGTTCAAGGACGTCATTTTTCACGGTGACGAAGTCACCTACGTTTCTCTGGGCGACGGCACCACCAGCGAAGGTGAATTCTGGGAGGCGATGAACTCCACCTCGAATCTCAAGCTGCCGCTGCTGATGTGCGTCGAGGACAACGAGTACGCGATTTCCGTGCCGGTGGAGGTGCAGACGGCCGGGGGGAGCATCTCGCGCCTGGTGGCGAATTTCCCCAATTTTCACTTTGAGGAATTCGATGGCACGGATGTGCTGGCCAGCTACGCTGCCTTCTCGCGGGCTACGGCCTACATCCGCTCTGGGCAAGGTCCGGCATTCCTGCATGGGCATGTGATCCGCCCGTATTCGCACTCGCTTTCCGATGATGAGCGACTCTATCGTCCGGAAGAGGAGCGCAAAGACGAAGTCGATCGCGATCCGATTAAGCGGCACTCGGCATTCCTGGTCCGGGAAGGCATTTTGGATGCGGCTGCCATTACCGCCATCGAGAAAGAGATCGAGCAGGAACTGCAGGAAGCGGTAGACAAGGCCCTGGAAGCGGCGCCGCCCAAGCCCGACAGCATCATGCGGTTTGTCTACTCGCCGGATGTAGATCCCACTTCGAACGCGTTCGATCATCCGCCGGTCTTTGCCAAGCCCGGCGATGAGGGCGAAACCGCGAAGAAGACCTCCGCACCCAAGACGATGGCGGACTTGATCAATGCCACGCTGCGGGACGAAATGCGCCGCGACGAGCGCATTGTCATTTTTGGCGAAGATGTCGCCGATTGCAGCCGCGAGCAGTACCTGGAGCAAAAGCTTATCAAGGGCAAAGGCGGAGTCTTCAAGCTGACCGCCGGTTTGCAACTGGAGTTTGGCTACGACCGCGTGTTCAATTCTCCCCTGGCGGAAGCCAATATCGTGGGCCGGGCCGTGGGCATGGCCACCCGTGGGATGAAGCCGGTGGTGGAAATCCAGTTCTTCGACTACATCTGGCCGGCCATGATGCAACTGCGCAACGAGATGCCGCTGATCCGCTGGCGCTCGGCCAATGCGTTTTCTTCGCCGGCAGTGGTGCGGGTGGCCATCGGCGGGTACCTGACGGGTGGCGCGGTATACCACTCGCAGTGCGGCGAAAGCACATTCACGCACATTCCTGGCCTGCGGGTGGTTTTCGTTTCCAATGCGCTCGATGCCGCTGGCTTGTTGCGCACTGCGATTCGCTGCGATGATCCTGTGCTCTTCCTCGAGCACAAGCGCCTGTATCGCGAGACCTTCGGGCGGGCACCGTATCCCGGGCCGGATTTCATGATTCCCTTTGGCAAGGCGCGGATCGTCAATCCCGGTACTGACCTGACCGTGATCACCTACGGCGCCGTTGTGCCACGGGCCTTGCAGGCGGCCCAGAAGCTGGAGCGAGAGCAGGGAATCCACGTGGAACTGATCGACCTGCGCTGCCTGAGTCCCTACGACTGGGACGCGATCAGCCATTCGGTGCGTAAGACGAACCGCGTGCTCGTAGCCTACGAAGATTCGCTCAGTTGGGGCTATGGCGCGGAAATCGCCGCCCGTATTGCCGACGAGCTCTTCGAGTACCTGGACGCTCCGGTGCGCCGCCTGGCCGCGGCAGACGTTTTTGTTGCCTACCAGCCGCAATTGGAAGACGTCATCCTTCCCCAAGCTAGCGACCTGCACCGCGCGATGCTGGAGCTAGCGGGCTACTAGACAGGTACGAATGAGTAGGTTTTCCACCGCGCCGAAACCTGAAAGATATTGACTCGCAAACACTTGCGGGCTAGCATAAGGAAAATTTCACTCTGGCTTGAGGAGTAGGAATGAGCGGCAACCAGGGGCGGCTGCGGCGCTGGGTATGTACTGTTCTGGTGGTGGTGTTTCCGTGTGCCCTCATCGCCCAAGATGCTCAAACGCCGGGGGCTATGCTGGAAGCGCGTGGCGCGGTCACGGTAAACGGCCGCAATGTCACGTCGCAGGCGGTCTTCCCTGGGGATCTCATGGTGGCACAGGCCGGGGCGGGCGCCAGCCTGACTCTGAACGGAACCAGCGTTATCCTCGCCAGTGACAGTGCTGCGCGCTATGACGCCAATGCGGTGGTCCTGGAACGGGGCACAGTTTCAATTCGCACCAGCCGCGGTTTTGCGCTGCATGTTGGCTGTCTCTCGATTGACCCGGCAGCCGGCCAGCCGGCCGAGTTCGCGGTTACCGATTCCGAAGAAGGTACCGTGACCATTCACGTGCAGCTGGGCAGCGTGGGTGTGGGCGAGGCTGGTAAGGTTGCGACGTTGCAGGCGGGGCAGGAAGTGCGTCGGCCGCTGTGCGTGAAGGAATCTGCCCGCCGTAAGCAAGGCGGGGCGGTTACCGCCGCGTCTACCGGTATCCTGAACTCGACCGGCGCGCTCATCGCCGGCTCTGCTGTGGTGGGAACGGTGCTGGTGTTGGTTCTGGTCAAGAGCGACGATCCCATCAGCCCGAAGAACCCTTAGCACGCGGCCAGGGCACGAGCGGATACAATGTCTGCAATGCCTGCCGTCCTCACCTTCCACGAAATCACCAAGGATTATCGCGCCTTTTTTCACCGGCGTAGCGTGCGGGCGCTCGACCGCTTTACCCTGGAGGTGGAAGCGGGTGAGATTTTTGGTTTTTTGGGACCCAACGGCGCCGGCAAGACCACCGCGATCCATCTTGCCATGGGTTTTGTGCGCCCTTCGAGCGGACGCGGGCAAATGCTGGGCAAGCCGTTTGGGCATGCGCGAACCCGCCGCCGTGTCGGTTTCCTCGCGGAGAATGTCGCGCTCTACCACCGGCCAGCCGAGCGCCTGGTGCAGTTCTACGGAGCGCTCAGTGGATTATCCAGCGCCACCTTGACGAGCCGGACCCGCGAGGTGCTGGAGACAGTGGGGCTGACCCACGAAGCGCGCCGTAATGTGGCGAAATTTTCTCGCGGCATGCTGCAGCGCATCGGCCTGGCGCAGGCGCTGGTGAATGATCCGGAATTGCTGATTCTGGACGAGCCTACTTCGGCGCTCGATCCGCTGGCGCGGGTTGCGGTCCGCGAACTGCTCTTGGAGGCGAGGCGACGCGGCAAGACCATCTTCCTCAGTTCCCATCAGCTTTCGGAAATCGAACTGGTCTGCGACCGCATCGCGGTGCTCAACCGCGGACGACTGGTGCGCGTTGGGCGTACCCACGAATTGCTGGAATCGCGCGAGCGGTTTCAAGTGGTGGCGGAAGGCCTGCGGCCCGCGGACTTTCCCTCGGCTGCGTTCTCCAATGGCCGCGCCACGTTTACGGTTGCCGCTGCCGAACAACGGCCCGTGCTCGAACGCATCTGGGCGACCGGCGGGGAAGTGGTCAGCGTGAATCCGCAGAAGCGTTCCCTGGAAGATCTCTTCCTCGAGCTGACCGGGCCCGAGTCTGACTTTTCAAACCCGGTGCCGCATGCGTAACTTCAAACCCATTCTGCTGATCGCGATGAACTTTGTGCGGGAGCAGCGCTGGCCCATCCTCGTATTGCAGCTGTGGGTGCTGGGGCTGGCGGCGCTGGGGTTGGTGCTGGATATGCGCCACGACCGCGAAGATCTGCTGCTCATGTTCAAGCAGCTCGCGCTCTACGGCGTGGCCTTCAGCGTATTTTTCGGTGGTTCGGCCATCTACAACGAGCGCCGGTCGCGCCGGATTCTGGCGGTGTTGGCCAAGTCCATCACCCGGCAAGACTACCTTTCCGGCTTGCTGCTCGGAGTGGCGCTGGCCTCGGGATTATTCTGCCTCGTCCTAGGCTGGACCGGCAGCTGGAGCCTCGGATCCATCGGCTTCTCCGTGCCTTATCTCTGGTATCTGATGCTGTGTTTACAAGCCGCGTGCATTCTCGCCGCTGCCGTGGCACTGTTTTACTCCACCCACCTCAACCCGTGGATGTCGGCGCTGATGACCGGGCTTTCGCTGGGTGTGCCTGGCGTACTGGCGTATCAGTTTGGCGGCGCCTGGGGATACTTCCTGCCGGTCTACACCCTGATGCGGATCTTTCTGAAGGCATCGTTTCATGGCGCGGAGACGGTGTGGATGCCGATTCTGATCGCGCTGGCGGAGAGCGTCCTGCTGTGGCTGGCAGCGGGGTGGGTGTTTGGGCGCGTCGATGTGGCGGTGGCGGTCGACTGAAGCGGGGAAGCCGCTAGTGAGCCAGCAACGTCACTGACCGCTGCGCGAGATCAAGCACTGGCCCGGGCAGGATTCCCAGGTACAACGTAGCCACCAGACTGACTACCAGCACTGTGCCCACGCCCAGCGGCACCGCGGTGACCGGAATCTCTCCGTGCGGTTCCTTCATATACATGACCACGATGATGCGCAGGTAATAGTAGCCGGCCACCGCACTGTTGATCACGCCAATGATGGTCAGCCCCACCAGATCGGATTTCAGGGCGGCGCTGAAAACATAAAACTTGGCAAAGAAGCCGCCCGTGGCGGGAATGCCAATGAGCGAGAGCAAGAAGACGGTGAATACGGCGGCCAGCATCGGTGAGCGGCGGCCCAAACCGGCGTAGTCGTCCAGTGTGACATAGCGCTCGCCGGCGTTGCCAAAGTGGCTGACGACGGCGAAGGCGCCGACATTCATGGCGGCATAGGCGGCGGTGTAAAACATCGCCGAAGGGATGCCGCTGACCGGCGCCGTGGCAAATGCCACCAGCAGGTAACCGGCATGCGCAATGGAGGAGTAGGCGAGCAGGCGCTTGATGTTGTTCTGCAGCAGCGCGCCCAGGTTGCCCAGCGTCATGGAGAGCGCCGCGGAGGCCCAGATCAGCCAGAAGCGTCCGGGCACGTTGGCTTCAAACACGACTCGAAGCAACACCGCAAACACAGCCGCCTTCGGTGCGGTGGACATGAACGCTACGATGGGCGAAGGCGCGCCCTCGTAGACGTCTGGCGTCCACACATGGAAGGGAGCGGCTGCCACCTTGAAGCCGAGCCCCACAAACATCAGCGCGGCTGCTAAATACGCCAGCACCGGCAGGTCAGGCCCGCTCAGACGCGCGCCGATCACACTGATATCGGTAGAACCGGTCGCACCGAACATCATGGCCACGCCATAGAGAAAGAACGCGGTGGCGAATGATCCGAGCAGAAAATACTTCAGCGAAGATTCCGCACTCTTGGGGTCGTGTTGCAGGAACCCGGCCAGAACATACGTGGAGATGGAGGAAATTTCCAGCGCGATAAAGATCAGCACCAGCTCCATGGCGGAGGACATGAGCACCATGCCCACCGCGCCAAAAAGAATCAGCCCGTAGTATTCGCCCGCGCGAATCCGTTGCACCTCCATGTATTCGTAGGAGGTCAGGATGACGAGCACCGTGATGGCCAGGATCAGCAGATGGAAAAATACGCTGAAGCCATCCACTTTGACCATGTTCCAGAAGGCAAGTCCGGGGCACTGCGACTGGTAGACAGTTGCGGCAAACGCCGCCAGCGATCCCAGCAGCGCGACCAACCCCAGCGTGCGCGCGGACCGGCGCTCGTCGAGTAGCGGATCGAGCAGCATGATGATCATGCCAAAGCCGGCCAGCACCAGTTCGGGCAAAATGCGGATATAGTCGGCCGCCTGAGGAATGTGCTGGATCATCGAATTGGTTGACGGGTTCATCGGCCCACCACCCGGGCTGCCATCTGCGTGAAGGGCTGCAAGAGGCTGTGCATGGCGGGATCAATCGCTTTGAGCCAGAGGAGTGGTGCGACGCCCATGACCAGCGCTGCCAAGGCTGTGGGCCAGAGCGCAGCCTTCTCCAGACCGCTCATGTCGGCCACGTGTTCGTTCTTCGCATTCTTGATCTTGCCAAAGAACACCCTCTGGTACATCCACAGCAGATAGCAGGCACTCCAGATCACACCCGTGGCGCCGAGTACGCCATACAAGGCCCGCGCCTGGAACGCGCCGCTCAGCACCAGAAATTCGCCCACAAAGCCATTGAGCAGGGGCAAGCCGGCCGAGGCCAGCATGATGAAAAGGAAAAACGTGGCATAGGTGGGCATGGGCGTCGCCAGGCCGCCGTACTCGCTGATCTCATAGGTATGCCGGCGTTCGTGCAGAATTCCCGCCAGCATGAACAACGCTCCGGTGGAGACGCCGTGCGCCAGGTTCACGTACATGGCGCCGTTGAGTCCGGCTTGGGTAAAGCTGAAGGTGCCGAGCACGACAAAGCCGAGGTGGCTGACCGAAGAATAGGCGATCAGCTTTTTCAGGTTGGGCTGGACCATGGCCACCAGCGCGCCATAGATGATGCCAATCAGCGCCAGTGTGATAATCCACGGAGCGTTGGCGCGTGCTTGTTCGGGGAAGAGTCCGAGATTGAAGCGCATCAGGCCGTACGTGCCCATCTTGAGCAGAACGCCGGCCAGCAGCACCGAACCAGCCGTAGGCGCTTCCACGTGGGCATCTGGCAGCCAGGTGTGGAGTGGGAAGAGCGGTACCTTGACGGCAAACGCGACAAAAAAGCCGAGGAAGAGCCAGGGTGCGGCCGCCGCAAACCCGGGCACGGTTCCGGCCTGAATGGCGTGCTGAATGTCAACAAAGTCGAAGCTGCCGGTTTTGGCGTAAAGCCAGATCGTTGCCGCCAGCATGAACACCGACGCCACCATGGTGAAAAGGAAAAACTTGATTGCCGCATAGACGCGGCGCTCGTGGCCGTAAATGCCGATTAACAGCGCCATCGGAATCAGCGTGGCTTCCCAGAAGGCGTAGAAGAGGAAGAGGTCAAGCGCCATGAAGACGCCGATCATGGCGGTTTCGAGCACCAGCAGCAAGATGAAAAATTCCTTCACCCGCTCGTGAATCGAGTGCCAAGAGATGAGCACGCACAGCGGCGTAAGGAACGTGGTCAGCACGATCAGCCACAGGGAGATGCCATCGATCCCGAGGTGGTAGTGAATGTTCGGGTTGGTGATCCACTGCAGGTTTACTTCAAACTGAAAGCCGGGCTGTCCGGAGCGGAAGTGCACGGGCAGATACAGCGAGGCGACAAACTCGGCAATGGAAATAAGCAGAGCAAACCAGCGAATGTCACGGTCGCGCCGCGGGAAGATCAGCAGCAAAGCTGCCCCCAGCAGCGGAATGAACGTGACCAGCGTGAGAATGCTGTGGTTGAGGGGTTCCATTTCTAGTGCACCCCCAGCCAGAGCATGTAGCCCACCACCACGGCTGCGCCCGCGGCCAACCATCCAGCGTATGAACGCAAATTGCCAGACTGCATGTGCCGCGCGATGTTGCCGACATCGCGCGCACCGATGGCGGAATCATTGATCACCGTGTCAATGCCGCCCTGGTCCACACCGCGCCACAACCATTGCCGCGACATGCCGACCAGAGGCGCGATCAGCACTGCGTTGTAAAGTTCGTCAATGTAATACTTGCTGGCCACCGTGCGGTAGAGGCTGCCCAGTCCGTCGGCAATCTGTTGCGGCAACTCCGGACGGCGCAGGTAGAGCAGCCAAGCCAACAGTGCACCCAGCAGAGCCACCGCCACGGAAGCATATTTCAGCTGTTCTTCGGTGTTGTTGTGTTCGGAGCGCTCTTCGGCGCCGGCGGCTTGGTGGTTTTCCGCCGTAGCCTCCGCTTGCGTGTGGAACACGGGCGCCAGGAACTTCGGTGCGTCAATTTTGCCGCCAATGACTGACAAAACCGCGAGAATGAGCAAGGGCACAATCATTACCATCGGGCTTTCGTGAATGCCGCCGTGCCCATGCCCGTGGCCGGCGTCATGTGCGTGACCGTGATCACCACTCCCCAGCTTGCCGCGATACTCCCCAAAGAACGTCAGAAACAACAGCCGGAACATGTAGAAGGACGTAATGAAAGCGGTCAGTAATCCCAGCGCCCAGAAAATCTTGCTGCCGTAGGGGCTCGAGTACGCCTGCCACAGGATTTCATCTTTGCTGTAGAAGCCCGCGAACGGTGGAATTCCCGCGATGGCGACCGTTCCGGCCGCCATGGTGCCGAACGTCCAGGGAATTTTCTTCCACAGTCCGCCCATGTTGCGCATGTCCTGCTCCCCGCTGAGGGCGTGAATCACTGAGCCGGAGCCGAGGAAAAGCAGTCCCTTGAAGAACGCGTGCGTCATGAGGTGAAACACGCCGGAAGCGTAAGCAGCCACGCCGCAGGCCATGAACATGTAGCCGAGCTGCGACACGGTGGAATACGCCAGCACGCGTTTGATATCGGTTTGCGCAATGCCGATGGTGGCGGCGAAGAATGCCGTCAGCGTGCCGATGATGGCGACCACCAGCAGCGCCGTCGGCGCTTTATCAAAAATTACGTGCGAGCGCGAAACCATGTACACGCCCGCGGTCACCATGGTGGCGGCGTGAATCAAAGCGGAGACTGGAGTTGGACCTTCCATGGCGTCCGGCAGCCAGACGTATAGGGGAATCTGCGCCGACTTGCCGCAGGCGCCCACCATCAGCAGAATGCCCGTCGCGGTAAGCAGGCCCGCGCCCGCGGCTTCAACCGGGAGCTGCCCCGCGCCTGCGAACACGCGATCGAAATCCAGCGAGCCAAAATGCTGGATCATGAGAAACAGCGCCAGCATGAAGCCGAAATCGCCGATGCGGTTGGTGATGAAAGCCTTCTTGCCCGCCGCTGCCGCCGAGTCACGCAGGAAGAAGAAGCCGATCAGCAAATACGACGCCAGGCCCACCCCCTCCCAGCCGATAAACATCAGCAGGTAGTTGTTGGCCAGCACCAGCGTCAGCATGAAAAACATGAACAAATTCAGGTAGGAGAAAAAGCGGTAAAAGCCGCCCTCCTCCCACATGTAGCCCACCGAATACACGTGGATGAGAAAGCCGACGCCGGTGACGACCAGCAGCATGACCAGGGAAAGCTGGTCGAGGTAGAAGGCGAAGTTCACGACGAAGTCGCCGGACCGGATCCAGGTCGCAACCCGTTCGATGTGCGGCAACTGCAGGGATTGAAGGCTGAGGGCGACGCGCACGGCCAGCGCGAAGGCAGACCCCGAGCCCAACAAGGCAATCGTCGCCACCGCCTGCCGCGAAAACCGGCGGCCCAACAACCCGTTCAGCGCGGCTCCGGCCAGGGGCAGCAGGGGAATCAGCCAAAGATGCAGGTTCGTGGTCATAGTTTGAGCAGATTCACCCGGTCAACGTTCAAGGTCTCGCGCGTGCGATAGACCGCAATAATAATCGCCAGTCCCACGGCCGCTTCCGCCGCCGCTACCACCATGACGAAGAACACGAACACTTGCCCGCGGAGTTCCTGCCACTCGGCCGCGAAGGCGACGAAAGACAAGTTCACCGCATTCAGCATCAGCTCAATGGACATGAAGATGGTGATGATGTTGCGTTTGAGCAGAAAACCAGTCACGCCGCAGCCAAACAGCACCGCGCTCAGTACGAGGTAATAGGAAAGAGGAACCATCAGTTCTCCCTCCCGTTGGCGTTGCGCGTGTGCGGCTTTGAAGCCAGCACCACCGCGCCCATGATCGCGATCAGGATGAGTATCGATGTGATTTCGAAGGGCAGCAGGAAGTCCTGAAAGAGCAGCATGCCGATGACCTTGGGTGCGCCATGCAGCGTGCCCACGGAAGCACTGGCCGGGGTGTAATGCCGCAGCACGGTCCAGGTGATCAGCAACACCAGGGCGAGTACGCTGGGCACGCCGACCACGGTGGCCACCCGGCTGCCATCGGAGCGCTCTTCTTCTCCGGCGTTGAGCAGCATGATGACAAACACAAAGAGGACCATGATGGCGCCGGCATAAACGATGATCTGAATGGCGGCGACAAACTCCGCGCCCAACAGCAGATACTCGGCCGCCAGCGCCGCCATCACCACAATCAGCGAGAGCGCGCTGCCAATGGGGTGCTTCTGAATCAGCAGATTCAGCGCACCGCCGACGCAGACCGCCGCGAAAATCAAAAATATCGCCAGATGAAGCATCGTTTGTCCTACGCGCGCAAGGCCACAACCAGGGCCGTGACTACGATATTGGCGATGGCCAGTGGCAGGAGAAATTTCCAGCCAAACGCCATCAACTGGTCATACCGGAAGCGTGGCAGCGTGCCGCGAATCCAGATATACAAAAACAGGAACAGGAAAACCTTAGCTACAAACCAAAATACCGGCAGCAAGAGCTGCATGATCGGTGGCCCGAACAGCGGCCCGTTCCAGCCGCCCAGGAAGAGCAGCGTCGCCAGACACGCCACCGTCACCATGTTGGCGTATTCCGCCATGAAGAACATGGCGAACTTCATGGCGCTGTACTCGGTGTGGTAGCCGGCCACGAGCTCCGTCTCCGCTTCCGGAAGGTCGAACGGAATGCGGTTCGTTTCCGCGAACGCCGCCATCAAATAAATAAAGAAGGCCACGATCTGGCCGCGAAAAATATTCCAATGGGGAATATAGCCAGGGAAGTGGCCGCCCTGTGACTCCACGATTCCGCGCAGACTAAAGGTGCCTGACAGAATCAGCACGCCGACCAGGGACAACCCCAGCGCGATCTCGTAGCTGACCATTTGCGCCGAAGCGCGCAGCCCGCCGAGCAAGGAATACTTACTGTTGGACGACCATCCCGCCAACGCAATTCCGTAAACGCCCATGGAGGTGAGGCCCAGAATTACCAGCAGCCCGGTGTTTACGTCGGTGATCTCGAAGCGGATCGAGTGTCCGGCAATGGTGACCGCGTTGCCGAATGGAATCAGGGCGATGGAGGTCAGAGCAAATGCCACCGCGATGATGGGCGCCGCCACATAGATCGGCTTGTAGACGTGTGGCGGGGTCAGGTCTTCCTTCAAAATAAATTTGACGCCGTCGGCCAGCGGCTGCAACAGCCCGAACGGGCCCACCCGCGTCGGTCCCCAACGGTTCTGGATGCGGCCGACCACCTTTCGCTCCAGCCACACCGTATAGGCCACGGCCGTGAGCAGAATGACAATAATCAGCGCTGTCTTGATGAGCGAGATCAGCAGATAGAGCGGCAAACTCAAGCGATGGTCCTGTCTTCTTTCTTGATTCTTCCAGCCGGCAGCTCTGCTGCCGTGCCTGGTCGTCCGGCGTGCAGCTAATCCGCCGCTACGCCCTCGGCGACAAACTGGCGGTTCTTGTTTTCCATGACCGTGTTCAGGGTCTTCGAATAACGGCCCACCGTCCCGGAACTGAATAAATCGTCCTGCGCCGGTGTGATGAGCGCGGGATCGTGCAGCGCGCCGCCGCCGTTGGTGCTCAGCAGCGTGTGCTGCTCGTTGCCCACTGCCAGGCTCAACCGCGAAACGTCGTAACCCGGCACTAGACGCTGAATTTCATCCAGCGTGGCAGCGGTATCAAACGGGCTGAGCTTGGTTTCCAGGCCGCGCGCCCGCAGCCAGACGGCGTGCTGGTCGGCTTCGCCGGATTGTGCGCCGCGGGATTCGCCCATGTCCGCCTGCGCGCCCCGGCCAAAAGGCACGAGCCGCTGCACATCGGCGCCCATGTGCTCGGCCAGCCGCACGATCAGCTCGAAGTCGCTCCGTGTTCCCGTGACTTCCCCGGCTTTGCTCATGGTCTGCAGATCGCCGCAGGTGTTGGTTACAGTGCCCGGTTTCTCATACGCCGCAGCGGCCGGAAACACCACGTCGGCGAGCGCCGCAGTCTCCGTAAGGAACAAGTCCTGGACCACAACAAAAGTGTTGGCAAAGGCCTGCGGATCCAGTTTCATTCGCCCCACCGGATTTGAGCCCACCACGTAGAGCGCCCTCAGCTTGCCTGCTTGGGCCGCCTCTACCATTCCGGCAGCCGTCAGGCCGGCGCTCTCTGGCAGCGTGCCCCAGGCTTCGCGATAACGGTTTCCCTTCGCTACCGGCACATAGCCGGGAAGCAAATCAGGGTTGAGGCCCATGTCAGCCGCGCCGCGTGAATTCGCGTAGTCAGCCAGACAGATCAGGCGGGCGTTGATACTCAAACCGAATTGCACAAGACTGGCCACCGCCGCGCCCCGGACTTCTGATCCAAAGGCGATGACCAAGCCAGATTCTTTGCGCAACTGCTCGCGTAGCGTGATCCACTCTTCACGCTTGCCGCCAAGCTGGTTCGCCGCCGCGTCGTCGCCGGCCAGAAACGTGGCAAAGCTACCTTCACTTAGCGCGGCCAGTTGCTGGAACGCCGTCGCCTGCCGCCGCAGTTTGATCTCCTCAGCATTCACGACATACAGCCGCGAGTGGTGCAGTCGCACGTTGTTGCGAATCTGATACGCCAGCAGCGGGTGCTGCTCGGTGGGGTTGTTGCCAAGCAACAGGATGGCGGGCGCGCTGAACAGTTCGCGCATGGTGGCCGTAGCTTCCGGCTTTCCCGCCAGCGCCGCCGCGAAAGCAGGGAAGTCAGCGGTGCGGTGATGATCAATATTGTTCGTGCCCAGCACGGTGCGGGCAAATTTCTGCAGCAGATAGTTCTCTTCGTTGGTGGTGCGGTTCGAGCCCAGCACCCCCATCGCCGCGCCGCCCTGCTGGTCGCGGACTTCCGCCAGCTTCTTGCCGGCGGTGGCCAGTGCTTCTTCCCAACTGGCCGGCATCAAGCGCCCGTGTTTGCGCACCAAGGGCTGCGTCAACCTGCCTTCGTGTTGCACAAAGTCAAAGGCATAGCGCCCCTTCACGCAGAGGAAGTCGCCATTCACGCCGCTCTTGTCGCGATTGTCGCCTCGCACAATTTCCATGCCGGTCTCGGATCGGCGCACGCCCAGCGTGGTCTTGCACCCGTCGGCGCAGTGGTTGCAGGTGGTGGCCACGTGGTTCATTTCCCACGGGCGCGTCTTGTAGCGATAGGCGCCGCTGGTGAGTGCGCCCACCGGGCAAATGTCGATACACATGCCGCACTCTTCGCACTCCAGATGGTCGCCCTGATTGGGCGCGATGACAGAACCCACGCCGCGGTTCTGCACCCCCAGCGCGGCCACGTCCATGGCCTCATTGCACACCCGCACGCAGCGATAGCAGAGAATGCAGCGCGGCCGGTCGAAGAAGACCACCGGAGACCACTGCTGCTCCTCCTTGTGGTTCTTTGCTTCCATGTACTTCGATTCCGCCGCGCCGTAGGAGAAGGTCATGTCCTGCAGTTCACATTCGCCGCCGGCGTCGCATACCGGGCAGTCCAAGGGGTGATTGCCCAGCAGCAACTCCACCATGGACTTGCGCGCCTGCTTCACCTCGGCGCTTTCCGTAATCACGGCCATGCCTTCGCTGATTACGGTGGTGCAGGCAGTCTGCAGTTTGGGCATTTTCTCCACTTTGACCAGACACATGCGGCAAGCGCCCTGCAGAGAAAGGTTCGGATAGTAGCAAAATGCCGGGATTTCGATCCCCGCGGTCTTGCAGGCTTCGATGAGCAACGTGCCCGCAGGGGCCGCCACTTTCTTGCCGTCCACCGTAATGTTTACGTCAGCCATAGTTTTCTTAATTTCGTAGTCTTGCAATGCAGCATCCAGCCCGGGGAATTTAAATTACGAAATTACCCGAGTACCAAATTACAAACCTCTTCTACGCCAACACGGGCAACTGCCGCATCGAACCGGCCGGCTCAAACGGACACGGCCGGCCCTCCAGATGGTCTTCAAACTCCTGCCGGAATTTCTGCACAATGGAAATCGTTGGCATCGCTGCCGCATCGCCCAGCGGGCAGAAGGTCCGCCCCAGCATGTTTTCCGCCAGGTAGCGGATGTTATCAATGTCCTTCTTCACACCCCCGCCGGCATGAAACCGGGTCAGCGTTTTCTTCAGCCAGTCCGTACCTTCGCGGCAGGGAATGCACCAGCCACAGCTCTCATGCTGATAGAACTTCATGATCTGGAGCGCAAAGCGCACCATGCAGGTGGACTCATCCACCACCACGACGCCGCCCGACCCCAGCATCGACCCCGCTTTCGCCAGGCTGTCGAAGTCCATGGCCACGTCAATCTCGTCTGCGGTGAGGACCGGCGTGGACGATCCGCCCGGCACTACCGCTTTCAGCTTCTTGCCGCCGGGGATTCCGCCTCCGACTTCGTAGATCATTTTCTTCAGCCTGTAGCCGAGCGGAAGTTCGTAGACTCCGGGCTGGTTCAGATGTCCGCTGAGGCAGAAGAGCCGGGTGCCGCCGTTCCTGGGCGTGCCCAAGCTGGCAAACCATTCCCCGCCACCGAGGATGATGTGCGGGACGCTGGCCAGCGTCTCCACATTATTGATGACGGTAGGCGAACCCCACAGCCCCACCACCGCCGGAAACGGCGGCCGGATGCGCGGGATGCCACGCTTGCCTTCCAGTGATTCCATCAGCGCCGATTCTTCTCCGACTTCGTACGCTCCGGCGCCGCCATGCCAGTAAACGTCAAAGTCACGCCCGCTGCCGAAAATGTTCTTACCCAGAAAGCCGCGCGCGTAGGCGTCCCGGATCGCTTTCTGCATGATGATCGAAAGATAGCGATACTCGCCGCGAATGTAGATGTAGCCCGAGCGCGCCCCCACGGCCAG
>JBGQDM010000032.1:0-31232 GCA_041495845.1 Terriglobia bacterium
CGTCCTACCATGCCCAACGCTTCTCTTCGGGCGCGGGGTGATGGGTGCAAGGAACAATGATGGCATCGCCGTTGACGCTGACCGCGCTGCTGGAGCGCGCGGGCAAGCTGTTTCCGGAAGTGGAGATTGTCTCGCGCCACCCCGATGGTTCCATCCACCGCACCTGCTACCGTGAATTCCATCGCCGTGCTCGTGCTCTCGCTGCCGCGCTGCAGGCCGCCGGGTTGCAGCGCGGCGACCGTGTGGCCACGCTGATGTGGAATCATTCCGTCCATCTGGAAGCGTATTTCGGCATCCCGGTCGCGGGCGGAGTGCTGCACACGCTCAATCTCCGCCTGCATCCCGACGAACTGGCCTTCATCGTCAATCATGCGGTCGACCGCTTCCTGATCGTGGACGATGTACTCTTGCCCTTCTTCGAAAAGATTCGCCACCAGGTAAAGTTCGAGCGCGTGTTGGTCGTCCCTTTTGGCTGCGAGGATGCGCCGTCCGAGTATGAAAGCTACGAGCGCTTCCTGACGGAAAGCAATCATGAATTCAGTGCGCCCGCGCTGGACGAGCACGACGCCGCGGCCATGTGCTACACCTCCGGCACCACCGGCAATCCCAAGGGCGTGGTGTATTCCCACCGTGCCCTGGCCCTGCACTCGTTTGCCGCTTGCATGGTCGATGGCTTCGCGTTGTCGCGCCATGACTCCGTTTTGCCCGCCATGTCGATGTTTCACGCCAACGCCTGGGGAGTGCCTTACGCCGCGGTGATGGCGGGCGCCAAGTTGGTTTTCCCCGGCCCCAACGTGCAGCCCGAACCGCTGCTCGATCTCCTGGAGCAGGAACGCATCACCATGACCGGCGCCGTGCCCACGGTGTGGCTGGGAGTGATCGACGCCCTCGAACGCCAGCCGCAGCGCTGGCGTCTGCATCCGCAACTTCGCATCATCTCTGCCGGTTCGGCCGTCCCTGAGAGTTTGTTCCGGCGCTTCGACCGCTTCGGCGTCACCGTGATCCAACCCTGGGGCATGACGGAAACTACGCCGATTGCCACCGTGTGCCGCCTCGCTCCGGAAGCGCACAGCCTATCCGAAGATGCGCAGTACGACGTTCGCTCCCGGCAGGGAACGCCGCTGCCCTTCATTGACGTACGGGCCATGGGCGATGGCGGCGAAGCGCCTTGGGATGGCGTTACTCCGGGTGAGCTCGAAGTACGCGGCCCCTGGGTCACGGCCAGCTATTACAACCTGCCTTCCGAGCAGCAGCGCTGGACGGAAGATGGCTGGTTTCGTACCGGCGACGTGTGCACAATTTTCCCCGATGGCTGCATCAAGATCACCGATCGCATCAAGGACATGATCAAGTCCGGCGGCGAGTGGATCAGTTCCGTGGATCTCGAGAACGCGTTGGTAGGGCATGACGCCGTACGCGAGGCCGCGGTGATTGCCGTGCCCCATCCCAAGTGGCAGGAACGCCCGCTGGCGGTCGTGGTGCTGCAGAAGGATGCGCAAGTCACGGCGGAAGACCTGCGCACCTACTTGACCAGCCGTTTTGCCAAGTGGCAACTGCCCGAAGGGATTGCTTTTGTCGAAGAGCTTCCCCACACCTCCACCGGCAAGTTGCTCAAAACAGAGCTGCGTCGCCGCTTCCAGGCGTGGAAATGGGAAGGTTTGTCGTAGGATTTCTTCCGGCGGCATCCGCCTTTCTGCACAAACAGCCAAACGCTTTGCCCACAATCTGCGTCTAAGCATAGGACGGCGGACTCTGGCGGCAGGCATTCAGGCCGCACCCGACGTATAATAATTATTTGCAAGTTCCTGGAGGAAAGTCACTTATGAACGAGCGCGCACGCGCGTTCTGGTCGCGGCTGGAGAACAACCGCTGGCTCTCTATGCTGACCGTGGTGGCCACGCTGGCGGTGGGCATTCTGATCGGCACGGTGATTTCTGCGGGGGTCAAGGGAAAAGAGAGCGCCAAGCCCGGCGAGGCGACGCAGCTCACCATCCCCGCACCGCAGCAACTGTCCAATGCTTTTTCCCAGATCGCCAAGCAGCTGGAACCTTCGGTGGTGAATATCAACACCGAGTCCACCATCAAGAGTCCGCACCGCCGGCGCCGTGGTCCGCAGGGCGACGAAGACGGCACTCCGTTCGATGATTTTTTTGATCGCTTTTTCGGCGGGCAGGGTGCGCCCGATGCCGGCCCCATTCGCCAACGCTCGCTCGGTTCCGGCGTGATCCTCGACGCCAAGGGTTTGATCGTCACCAACCGTCACGTGGTCGATCGCGCCGATCGTATCCGCGTGCAGTTGATGAACGATTCCAAACTCTACGAGGCCAAGGTGATTGGTTCGGACCAGGAAACCGATCTGGCGGTGATCAAGATCGAGCCCGACCGCCCGTTGCCCGCTGCCCGCCTCGGTAATTCCGACAGCTCTCAGGTCGGCGATTGGGTGTTGGCGATCGGCAGTCCGTTCGGTCTGGAAGAGACGGTGACGGCGGGTATTATTTCCGCCAAAGGTCGCAGCATCGCCGGCGGACGGCAGTTCCAGAGCTTCATTCAGACCGACGCGGCCATCAATCCCGGCAACTCCGGCGGGCCGTTGGTCAATATGGCGGGTGAGGTGATTGGCATCAACACCGCCATTTACACCGAAACCAGTTCCTATGCGGGCGTGGGCTTTGCCATGCCGTCCAAAACGATTGCCGATGTCTACAACCAACTCATCGGATCGGATCACAAAGTTACCCGCGGTTCCATCGGCGTGCAGTTCGCCGCGCAGCCTTCGCCCTCGATTGCCCGCGTGTATGGGGTGGCATCCGGCGTCACGATCTCGGACGTGGTGGCGGGCAGCCCAGCTGAACAGGCAGGTCTGAAGGTAGGGGACACGATCACCGCCGTGGAAGGCAAGAAAGTCGCCGACGGTAATGAACTCGTGGCTGAAATCTCAGCTCGTAAGCCGGGCAGCAAAGTGCGCGTCGCCTACGTCCGCAACGGAAAAGAAGCCGAGGCCAACGTCACCATTGCCGATCGCAACCGCTTGTTTGCCGCCCGCTTGGGGGATCAGGAGGAGAGCAGCGAAGAAGCGCAGCCGCGCGAAAGCAAGTTTGGTGTGACCGTGCGCGGCATTACCGCAGAAATGGCGGACCGGCTCGAAGTCCCAGCCGGCAAGGGTGTAGTCGTGCAGGATGTGAAAACAGCCTCGTTCGCTGAGGATGTCGGACTGACCCGCGGGGACATCATTCTCGAAGTCAACAAGCAGCAGGTGAACAGCGAGGACGAGTTCCGCAAGGTCGAGACGAGTATGAAGAGCGGTCAGGACATCGTATTCCTGGTGCGCAAGCGTGGCCGCGACAGCAGCACCGCGTTTCTGGCGGGAACACTTCCGTAACCACGAAGCAACCCCTCCGGCACTGGCACTGCATCCACCTTTTCAGGGATGATCGCAGAGCTGGTGCCCGGAGGGTTTTTCTTTTCTGGAGCAGACAGGAAGAATGCCGATTGCGTAGAACCGTACTGGTCTTAATTTCGCTTTCGTTGTGGCTGTGCGCTCTGTCCGGCGCGCAAGGGCAGACTTCCGCTCCTCGGACCACCGCGGCTTCGAAGTCAGCGAAAGCCAGCAAGAAGTCGAAGCACACACGCAGTCACCGCGTCCGCGGCCAGAAGAAGATTGACGGCGAGCGCATCCGCCAGATTCAAGAGGCGCTAGCCGATGCGCATTACTTGCCCGGCCCGCCTTCCGGGAAGTGGGACGCTGCGACAGAAGACGCGTTGCGGCGCTTCCAGGCGGACCAGGGTTGGCAAACCAAGGTTGTGCCTGACTCCCGAGCGCTCATCAAGTTGGGTCTTGGTCCAAGTCAGGAAAAGCTGATCAATCCGGAGAGCGCGATGACTAGCCGTCCGGAAGCAGTCGCCTCAGGCGCCAAGCCTGCCGATTCGCAGAAGTGAACTAGGCCACCGGCTCCGGAAAATAGGGAAGAGCTTGTCCCTGCACGATGGCGTGAGGATTGCCCTCCACCAGGGCCAGCGCCACCGCTTCGCCACAAATGGCCGCGGCCGCATCCCGCCCGGTGGAGAGTAGGGGTTTGCGGTGCTGCGAATCGTGCCCGTCACTGGCCAACACGTGCACCGCTTGATGCTGCAGCAGCGTTTCGGCCGCGCGACGCGAACGCTCGCCGAATGATCCGGTGAGCGCCGACGCCGTTATCTGCACCGCGCAGCCCATCTGCGCCCAGCGCACCACCCGCCCCAGGTTCTGCTGCAGAATGGGGTTTCGTTCCGGATGCGTGATCACCGGCGTGATGGCCAGATCGGCCAAGGTCAGCAGCGTTTCATCCACCTGCGGCGGCAGGCTGAAGTTACTCAGCTCCACCAGCAGATACGGAGTCTCTCCGATCACGAAGTCCTGCGGACGCTCCCGCAGCGCCATCAGATTCTCGTAGGAGAACTGAAAATCGCAGCCCAGGCTGAATTCGATGCCGTTTCCCGAGCGCTGCCGCAACTCCTCCAGTCGTCGCTGCAAACTGGTGCGGTCGTAGGCAAAACGTTCGTGCGCGTGGGGAGAGGCAACGATGTGCCGCACACCATCGGCTTTGGCGAGTTCGCACATTTCCAGCGCAATTTCCCAACTCCTTGCCCCATCGTCCACCTCGGGCAAAATATGGCAGTGAATATCAATCACGCGTTGATTCTAGCGGTCGAGTCAGGAAACACCAAGGTCGCACTGGACGGCGCAAGTTCGGCTACGATAGCAAAGCCCGCGAGGAGCCCCGATGCAGAGCAGTGCGACGGCGACATTTCTATTCTGGTTCCTGGTGGCGGCGTGGTTTGCCTTTGCGCTCGTGTTCCTGTTGCGTCGGAGGCCGGCCAGCCCACGCGAGACGCAGCGCAGCCGGCGTTGGCGGTGGGGGGTGGTGTTACAAGCGCTCGCCTACATGGTGATCTGGTCGCCGCCTGGCCGCCGCGTCTTCGGTACCGCTCCGGCGCGCATGTCGGAGTTCTTGCAAGTCGCTTGGGCCGCAGTCGTAGTCCTGCTCGCCATCGGTTCTGTTCTTCTTGTCATGCTGGCCATTCGCGCCTTAGGCAGGCAGTGGGCCGTGGCCGCGCGGCTGGTGGAAGGCCACCAACTCATTACCACAGGGCCGTACGCCTGCATCCGCAATCCAATCTACACCGGGATGCTGGGCATGTTGCTGGCCACCGGGCTGACCATCAGCCACGGCTGGGCGTTGGCGGCGGCGATCGTTCTGTTTCTGACGGGAACGACCGTGCGCGTACGCAGCGAGGAGAAGCTCCTGCGCGCGACCTTCGGTGCTGAGTTCGGCGAATACTGCCGCCGTGTCCCGGCCCTGCTCCCGGGAATTTACTAACCCTGAGCTAACGGCAGAACGTCTGGACTCCCGGTGGTGGGGGCGCTGGGATCTCATCAAACTCTCCCGCCCAGCCCGTGCAACCTCGCGCCACTACTGAGCGGGACACAGATTTTTCCAGCGCACGCGCGCGTGTCTTTGCGGCCTCTGTCTGGTTCGTCCCGAGGTCAGCCTCGAGTGCCTGCAATTCTTGTGCGGCCAGTGCATTGCCCGCATCCGCGCTCACCAGCAGCCAAGCGTAGGCTTCGAACTTATTTACATTGACGCCGCGGCCCTGCGTCAACGCCAGACCGAAACGATACTGTGCCTGTGGCAACCCTTGTTCCGCCGCTCGGCGAAACCACTCGGGGGCTTTGGTGTAGTCGCGTTCGCTGTAGACCGTGGCCAGAAGGTATTGCCCGAAGGGATCGCCCTGCTCCGCCGCTTGCCGCAGCCACCGTTCTGCCAGCGCGCTGTCCCGTGCAACGCCTTGCCCGGTGAGGTAGAGCCGCCCGAGCAGCCATTGCCCGAGCCGGTCGCCTCCGTCCGCAGCCTTTCGGTACCATTCCGCCGCGCCGCCCGGGTCAAGCGGGGTCACCACTCCCGTCTCAGAGAAGTAGCCGAGCACAACCTGGGCCGGTGCATACCCAAGATCCGCCGAGCGCCGCAGCGCGTGCGTCGCGCTCAGCGGACTGCGGTTGAAGTTTGCACCCGAGAGTTGGTTCATGCCGCGGTCAAAGAGTTCAGCGGGTGTCGGTCCAGCCCGCTTTGTAGGGTCCTGCGCTGAAGCTGAGCTGACGGCGAGCAGCAGTGCGGCTGCGACCATGAATGCTTTCGAAGTCATGGCACGACTATAGCGCCGGAGGGAGGAGTTTTCCTGAGTACGAAAGTGGCGGAACCAGCCGCCACAGCACTAGCTGTATCGTTCGCGCAGGAAGCCGGAAATGGCCTGGTAGGCGCTGGCGAGAATTGCTTCGTTGGGCAAAAAGACAATGCGGAGATGTTTTGTTCCGGCACGTTGTCCGAATCCTGACCCGTACACCGTCAGCACGTTGGTCTTCTGCAGCAGCTCTTTGCAGAACACGTCATCGCCTTCGGGAATATCCAGGCGCGGGAAGGCATAGAACGCGCCGCGCGGACTGACGCAACTTACCCGCGCTTCGTTCCGGCACCACTGCATCGTCACGTCGCGCCGGCTGCGCAGGCGATGCCGCACATCCACCAGGTGGTCTTGCGGGCCATCGAGCGCCGCCGGAATCGCCGCCTGCATGGGCGTGTTGGCGCACAGCCGCGCCCGCAGCAGCTTGTGAATGCCTTCTACAAAAGGCTTCACCGCCTGCTCATCCCCACTGACAATGCCCCAGCCAATCCGCCAGCCGGGCGCCAGATAATTTTTCGAGAGGCCGCCGAAGGTCACGCAGGGAACGTCCGGCGCGACCGAGGCGAAAGCCACGTGCGGCTCATCGTCCAGAATCAGCTTGTCGTAAATCTCATCGGCGAAGACCACGAGATTGTTTTGACGCGCCAATTCTGCGATCGCCTCCAACATCTTCCGCGAATACACCGCACCGGTGGGATTGTTGGGATTGATCAGCACCAGGCCGCGCGTCTGCGGCGCGATTCTCTTGCGAATGTCCTCCAGATCGGGCTGCCAGGCGTCGTCTTCATTCAAGTCGTAAAGGTTGAGCGGAATTTCCAGCCGGGCCAGCACCGCTGAATACATGGGATAGTCCGGCCGCGGGGTGAGCAGATTTTCACCGCGATTTACCAGCGCCGCCAGGCACGCGTCCACCGCCTCGCTCACACCCTGGGTGACAAACACGCTCTGCACGCTGCGAATGCCTTTGCGTTCCGCCTCGCGGCGAATTGCCGCTAGCGCTTCGTCTGTACCCGGCGACGGCCCGTAGCCGTTGCGCCCGTCGCGCATGGCTTTATGCACTGCGTCAATCATGTGTGGCGGGGTGGCAAAGTCGAAGCTGAGCGGATCGCCGATGTTCAGCGGCAGGATTTTTCTGCCTTCGCGCGCCAGTTTGTCGGCGATAACCGCCATCTCGCGGATAGCGTAGCGTACGTTGGCCAGCCGGTGGGCGGCGCTGACTTCACGGATTTGTGCGGTGGGCATAGTCGCGCCTCCGGGGATTGTTTGCCGCCGACCCTTAGTCCGCCCGGTCGATCTGCGCTTTTTGCAGACGGTCCGAGTAGTCCACGTACACCGACTTCCACTCGGTGTAGAAGTCGATGGCGCCGATCCCGCCTTCGCGATGGCCGTTGCCCGTGGCCTTGACGCCGCCGAAGGGCAAGTGCACTTCCGCGCCAATGGTCGGGGCGTTGATGTAGGTGATGCCGGCATGTAGATCACGAATCGCCGAAAACGCCCGGTTCACGTCGCGGGTATACAGCGCGGAAGACAATCCGTAGTCGATGTTGTTGGCAATCTCAATCGCGTCTTCAAAGCTGTCACACGGAATCAGCGAAACCACCGGCCCGAAAATTTCTTCCTGGGCGATGCGCATCTGCCCGTGCACATCCCCAAAAACGGTAGGCTGCAGGAAATAGCCGTGCTGGTAGGCGCCGTCGCTCATGCGGTTGCCGCCGCACAGCAGCTTGGCACCCTCGCTCTTGCCAATCTCGATGTACTCAAGGTCGGTCTTGAGTTGGCCTTCGTTCACTGCCGGGCCCATGTCCACGCTCTCGTCCAGGCCGTTGCCCACTTTCAGTTTCTTGGCGCGCTCGACAAAGCGCTCGACAAACTCGTGGTAGATGCCCTTCTGCAAAATGATGCGGCTGGTCGCGGTGCAGCGCTGGCCGGTGGTGCCAAACGCGCCCCAGAGCCCGCCTTCAATAGCCAGATCCAGGTTGGCGTCATCAAGGACGATCATGGGATTCTTGCCGCCGAGTTCGAGCGAGCAGTGTTTGAAGCTGCGGGCGGCAATTTCGCCCACGATCTTGCCCACGGCGGTTGAGCCGGTCAGCGAAACCGCCCGTACCGCGGCATGGTTGGCCAAAGGCGTTCCCACCATAGAACCGGTGCCGGCCACAATGTTGATGACGCCCTTGGGCACGCCCGCGTCCGACAGCGCCCGCACAAAGTTGTAGACCGAAAGCGGCGTGTCCTGCGCCGGCTTGATGACGCAGGTATTGCCACACACAATCGCCGGGAAAATCTTCCACGACGGAATGGCCATGGGAAAATTCCACGGCGTGATCATGCCGCAAACGCCAATGGGTTGACGCACCGCCATAGCGAACTTGTTGGGCAACTCGGAGGGCGTGGTCGGGCCAAACATACGGCGGCCTTCTCCCGCCATAAAGTAGCCAGTATCAATCGCCTCCTGCACGTCGCCGCGCGTTTCCTTGAGCACCTTGCCCATCTCGCGGGTCATGTCGCGGGCACAGTCTTCTTTGCGCTCAATCAGAATTTCCGAAGCGCGATAGATGAGTTCGGCGCGGCGCGGCGCCGGCACCAGCCGCCAGCGTTCATACGCCCGCTTGGCTGCTTCCACAGCGGCATCCACATCGCGCTGGTCCGACTTGGGAAAAATCCCGACCACGTCGCGGGTATCGGCAGGGTTGCGATTCTCGAATGTCTGTCCGGTCGAGGCTTCCACCCACTCGCCGTCAATAAAGTTCTTGTAAACCTTGGTGCGCGTGCTGCCGCTCATGATGGCAGGGCCGGCGAGAACGTCAGTAGCCATAAAAACTCTCCTTATCCATTCCCCAAACCTATCATCGTACAACCCGGTGTAACGGGGCGGCAAGCGCGTGCTCACTTATGGGTCGTCCCCAGAAGGCAAATCCCACTGCCGCCAGAATGCACCCAAACGACAGTGCGTAGTTCCAACGCAAGCGCTCTCCGAGATAGAAGTAGGCGAAGACCACGAATACCACCACCGTGATGCATTCCTGGATGAGCTTGAGCTGGAAGCCGCTGAACTCGCCGTAGCCCAGCCGGTTGGCCGGTACCTGAAAGCAGTATTCGCCCAGCGCAATGAACCAGCTGGCGAAAATGGCGGAAAACAGTGCGGCGGAGCGATGTCGCAGATGCCCGTACCATGCGAAAGTCATGAAGGTGTTGGAGATGAGGAGCAGCAATACGGTCCACATGAGCGCATGCTACCACTGGCCGCCGCGTGCTCCACGGGACATGCACCAATGATCGTTGACTCAAGTTAGTCAACCCGTTTCGCCTCCGTGACGCTTGTGCTACTCTCAGACTTGACCCATATTTTCTTGAGTTTACGGTCATTACGGTGGCATCCAGACAAAGGCCGGGCGTACATCTCGCGTGGGTGAGCGTTACCTATCGCAGCGTGCTGCTGGCGATTATGGCCGTTGTTCTGGCCTTCGCCGCGGCCATGCACTTCGCTTTTCCGGAAGCGACCGAAGCGGGATTGAAGCAGGCCAACCACTTGACTTTGAATCTGCTGGAGCGGGTGGCGGGCGCCGCCCAGCCCCTCGACAAGCCGGCAGGCGCAGCGCCGCAGAAGGCGCACTTTACCAATCTGGACGGCGCCGTGCGCGTGAAAAAAGCTAACAGCAATGCCTGGATCAACGCCGACTACAACGTGCCGCTGGACAAGGGCGATGTGGTGCAGACCAGTTCCGAGGGCATGGCCAAAGTTGTGTTTGGCGACGGCACCAACTACACCGTCAAGCAGGATTCGCTGATTGTCATCGAAGACAACTCGTCCAACGAAAACCAGCAGACCAGTGTGGCGGTCACGGTGAACACCGGCACGGTAGACCTTTCCACGGGCACCTACACCCAGGGTTCGAAGTCGCAGGTGATGGTGGCGGGCGCCACCGCTTCGCTGGCCCCGGAAAGCGCGGCCATGGTGCGCAACGACCCCAAGGGGGACCAGCACGAAATCTTGCTGAAGAAGGGCGCGGGCGACATTACCCGCAACGGCGAAACGGTGCGCCTGGCGGACTGGGAGAAGGTCAGCTTCCAACAGGCTTCGCCACACATGGCGCGGGCCCATGAAGTCGGTCCGCCGACGCCGATTTCTCCCGCCAACATGGCGCCGATTTTTGCCTCTTCCGGCGAAGTGCGGTCGGTGGAATTTTCCTGGACGAAGATGGTGAACGCGTCCAGCTATCGCTTACGGGTTTCGCGCAACCCTTACTTCTCGTCGCTGGTGGTGGATCGTAAAGTGGAGAAGCCGGAAGTGGAGATCGCCGGGCTGGCGGAAGGCGCGTACTACTGGACGGTGCAGTCCCAGGACACCGAGGGACGGGAATCAGTGGAAAGCGAGAAGAACCGCTTCACCATCATTCCGCGGGGCAAGAATATCGAAGCGGCCATGACCCTGGAACTCGATCCGTTCGTACAGCATGGGCATGTGCTCGAGGTGATGGGCAAGACCGAGGCCGGCGCGCGCGTCATGGTCAACGGTCGTGAGGTACCCATGATCAACGCCGACGGGACCTTTCATTACTTTACGCCGCGGCTGCCGGTGGGCGAGAGCGTGATCACGATTACCGCACAGAATGCGCAGGGCGGCGTGAATACCCGGCAGCAGCGGGTTGTGATTCAGTGATCTGGAGGATGTGCGCTCTCTGGGCGCGCCTTCTCCCGTAAGATAGAACATAAAAGTCGTGTGGGCCGCAGGGCGGCGCGCGGAGAACAGCGGGCATATGTCATCGAACGGGTTCCGTGGTGGTAACAACACCATCCACAATTTGCGGTCGCTCATCAGTGTCTTCTCCAGCGACCTGGCCATTGATCTCGGCACCGCCAACACCCTGGTCTACGCCAAGGGGCGCGGCATCGTCGTCAACGAACCTTCAATTGTCGCCATCAACAAGAACACCGGCGAAGTGGAGGCGGTGGGCAAGGAAGCCAAGGAAATGCTAGGGCGCACCCCGGGCAACATCGTGGCCATCAAGCCGATGAAGGACGGCGTTATCGCCGACTTCAAGGTCACAGAAAAGATGTTGACCTACTTCATCCAGAAAGCGCACAACCGCAAGATGCTGGTGCATCCGCGCATCGTGATCGGCGTGCCTTCGGAAATCACCCAGGTGGAAAAACGCGCCGTCATGGATTCCGCGTATCGCGCCAAGGCCAGCGAAGTGCACCTGGTGGAGCAGGCCATGGTGGCGGCCATCGGCGCCGGTTTGCCCATCACCGAGCCCAGCGGCAATATGGTGGTGGATATTGGCGGTGGCACCACGGACATCGCTGTCATTTCCCTCAGCGGCATCGTCTACTCGCGTTCGGTCCGCATGGCCGGCAACCAGATGGACGAGGCCATCATGAATTACCTCAAACGCAAGTACAACCTGCTCATCGGCGAGCGTACCGCCGAGCAGATCAAGATTGAAGTCGGTTCCGGCTACCCGCTCGACAAGCCACTGACCATGGAAATCAAGGGCCGCAACCTGATCGAAGGCGTGCCCAAGACGATTACCGTGGATGACAGTGAAATTCGCGAAGCCCTAAGCGAATGTGTGTCCACCATCATGAACGCCATCCGGGTGGCACTGGAACGCACGCCTCCGGAGCTTTCCGCCGACATCAGCGATCGCGGCATCGTCCTCACCGGCGGGGGCGCACTGCTCAAGAATCTGGACAAACGCATCCGCGAAGAGACCGGGTTGCCGGTCTCCATTGCCGATGATCCGCTCTGCAGCGTGGTGCTCGGTACGGGCAAGATGCTGAGCGACTTCAAACTGCTGCGCAAGATCTCGATCGAGTAGGCACGGCCTGACCACCGCCGACCGAAGACTGACAACTGGAAACGAACGGCTGCTGCCATGGAAAACCTGATCACGCGCTACCTCAGCCTGCACATCCTTGCGGTCGTGCTGGCAGCCCAGGTGATCGGGTTGGCCATCCAGGTGAAGCGCACTACGGACACTGAGTCCACGCGCCTGATCCGCATCTGGGCGGTGAGTGCCGTGGTGCCGTTCGAACGCGGGTTGAGCGCTACCCGCCGCGGCGTTTTCAACGTCTGGCACAACTATCTGTATCTGCGCGGGGTGCGCGAGGAAAACCGGCAACTCAAACAGGAAATCGAACGTCTGCGTCTCGAGCAGGTCCGTTTGAATCAGGATGCCAGTCAGGCGCGCCGCCTGCAGGCTTTGCTGGATTTCAAGGAACAATATGTCGCGCAGACCGTGGTGGCTCAGGTCATCGGCGGCAGTGGCAGCGAGCAGTCGCACTCCATCTACATTGACAAAGGTGAGAAAGACCGCCTTGAGCCCGACATGGCGGTGATTACCTCGGCGGGCGTAGTGGGCAAGGTGCTTAAGGTCTTTCCCTCTTCCTCGCTGGTGCTGCTCATCAATGACCAGAGTAGCGGACTCGGCGCCATCCTCGAAAAATCGCGGCTGCAGGGAGTGGTCCGGGGTTCGGCTGCCGGCGAGACCGTGCTGGAACACGTGATGTCCGACGAGGACGTGGCGGTGGGCGAATCCGTGGTCGCCAGTGGTGGCGACGGCATCTTTCCCAAAGGCTTCGCCGTGGGTACGGTGGTCGAGGTAAAACGCGGGCGGGAACAATTTTGGAACATTCGGGTGCGTCCAGCCGCCAGTCTGGAACGGCTGGAGGAGGTTCTGGTGATCACCAAGAAGGAAGAAAGGGAAGCCGCACCCGCGGAAACTGCTGGACCAGCCCGCGCCGCGGATATTCTGGCCGGCCGCTTGCCTTCGGTGCCGGTGAAGGCGGCCACCGCAGTGCCACCAGAAAAAACTGGGAACGCCACGGCTGCCGCGGCGGGCGCGGCGAAACCCGTGCCCACCGGTTCCGCACCGGCGACTAAGAAGCTCACCTCCACAGCGCCTCCCGCAACCACTCCACCGCAGCCCGCCCCGCCCCAATAACGTGAACCTTTCCCACACATCGCCGGAGCAGGTTGAGGTCTATCGCTTTAGCCTGATCGCCACGATTCTGATTCCGGTGGTGGCGCTCTTTCTGCAGGCCCGGGTCCCCCTGTTCCTGCCGGCTTTTTCGATGCTTGACCTGCCTCTGCTGGTGACCATCTTTTTCGGGGTGGCACGGCGCAATCCGATTTCCGGGCTGGTGACGGGCTGCCTGATCGGCCTTTTGCAGGACAGCCTTACCCCGTATCCACTCGGCCTCTACGGCATTGCCAAGACGGTGGTGGGGTACGGCGCCTCTTCGCTCGGGGTGCGTCTGGACGTGGAACACTCCGCCGCTCGCCTGATCGTGACGTTTGGCTTCTATCTGGTGCACCAGGCCCTCTACTTTGTCCTGGGGCGCGGCCTGGTACAGCTCTCCCAGGGTTGGAGTTGGAGGCACCAGCTGCTGGCGGCGGTGGCCAATGCCGTACTGGCGGTGCCGCTATTCCTACTGCTTGACCGTTTTCGCCAGCGCACCTGAGACGCGCCCGGCGGTCGTACCTTCCGTTACCCCGCCCGTACCGGCACCTGCCCTGGAGGCATCAAAACCATGTTACTTTCTTGATGAAGCGTTCCCCGGCGTGGGAACTCAGGCGGGGTTGTGTTCGGTCGCGAAGAAAAAGTCCCGACGATGCGGCTTACGGCCATGCAATATCTGGTCTTAGGCATCTTCCTGGTGCTGGGTTACGGCCTGTGGCGGCTGCAAGTTTCCGGCAGCGACAACTACGCTACCCTGGCGGAACGCAATCGCGTGCGCAAAGTCCCCATCCTGGCGCCGCGCGGAAAAATTGTTGATCGCGAAGGCCGTATCATCGTGGACAACTATCCCTCTTCCACGGTGCTGCTCATGCGCGACCAGACGCGCGACCTGCTGGCAGATGCCGGCTTCATCGCCCAGGGACTGCATATGAATCCCGACGAGGTGCGCGACCGCATCCGCCACTTCGCTTCCATGCCGCAGTACGCGCCGATTTATCTGAAGGAAGACATCACTCCCGATGAGCTGGCGTTTGTCGAATCCCATCGCAACGAGTTGCCCGAACTCGAAACCATCATGGAGCACCGGCGGCTTTATCCGCGCAACGGCTTCATGGCGCACCTGATCGGCTACGTGGGTGAAGTCAGCGAAGACATGCTGCGGCAGCCCCAGTGGGAGCTCTACAATCCCGGCGACGTGGTCGGCCGATCCGGCGTCGAGCTGCAGTACAACGCGCTGCTCATGGGCAAGAACGGTTCGCGGCAGGCGCTGGTCGACAGCCGCGGGCGCGAAGTCGGGCGCCTGGGCGAGACTCCTCCGGAACTGGGCAAGCAACTCAAGTTGACGATTGATCTCGATCTCCAAATTGCTGCCGAGGAAGCGATCGAAGGCAAGAACGGAGCGATTGTGGCCATGGATCCGCGCACGGGCGAGATTCTGGCCATGGTCAGCCGCCCGACCTTCGACCCCAACGATTTCGCCGTGCGCATCTCCCGCAAGGAGTGGAATGATCTGATCACGGACAAAGCCAAACCACTTCTGAACAAGGCGATCCAGGCGCAACTCGCGCCCGGTTCGACCTTCAAGGTCCTCATGTCCGTGGCGGGCTGGCAGGAAAATATCGCGCAGACTTTGCATGTGAACTGCAACGGCGGGGCCACATTCTATGGGCGGCGTTTTGGATGCTGGGTGAAAGGCGGCCACGGAGCCGTAGAGCTGACCAGGGCCATTTACCAGTCCTGTGACGTTTTCTTCTACACGCTGGCCGAAAAACTGGGAATTGGCCGGATCTCCCAGTATGCAACCGCCTTTGGCCTGGGCCAGAAGACGGGGATTGATTTGCCCCAGGAAGTCAGCGGCGTGATGCCCTCGGAGGAGTGGAAAATCCGCAACTTCAAGCAAAAGTGGTTTGCCGGCGAAACCATTTCCGTGGGCATTGGACAGGGTGCCGTTGCCATTACGCCGGTACAACTGATGCGGGCGGTTGCGGCAATTTCAATGGGCGGGAGGATGGTTGTGCCGCACGTGATCAACCCCACGCAACTGCCGCCTGGCCTGATTGAAGTGCAGCGCCTTGAGGAAGTGAAGAATATCCCCATTGATCCACGCGGATGGAACCAAATTACTGACGCCCTGGGGCGCGTGCTGCTGCCGGAAGGGACGGCCCCTTCGGCGCATGTCGAGGGCATCGACATCGCGGGCAAGACGGGGTCCGCCCAGACGGTGTCGCTGGCCACGCGCGCCAAGCACGCGCGGAAAGAAGACTTCGCCCAGAATGGATGGTTTGTGGGATTCACGCCACGGCGGAACCCGGGAATCATTGTGGTCGTGCTGTTTGAAGGCGGCGAGCACGGCCGGCTGGCGGCGCGTTTGGCGACGCAAGTGATCAAGGCGTACGTGGAGAAAAAGCAGCGCCAGCCCCAGCACGTGGCTGACCGGGCCAAGCCGGCGGAAATTGGCGCCATGTGGAGCCAGCCGGATGAGGAAGGCGAAGACCACCTCGGGGGCGGGCGCTTTTTCGTACCCGTCGAACGGCGTGCGGCGGCTCGCGAAGCGGCTGTGCCGGGAATCTCCGCCCGCACTCTGCCGCCCGGAACGGGAAACTGAATGTCACGCTTTGTTTCATTTCGCGATTTTGACTGGGCGCTGCTCTTCCTGGTCCTGCTCATCTGCGGACTGGGGGTGGTGGAAATTCGCAGCGCCACGCTGCACACCAAGTTTGCCGGCGCTCACATCCGCCAGATCTGGTGGATCACCGGCGGCCTCGCCGGCATGTTCCTGCTCAGCCTGGTGAACTATCACGTGCTCCTGGAACGGATCCATTGGATGTACATCGTGTCGTTTGCCTCGCTGCTGGCGGTGTTCGTGTTTGGCCAGAAATACCTGGGCGCCCGCCGCTGGATCAAGTTGCCCGGTGGGCAGCACTTCCAGCCCTCCGAATGGGTGAAGCTGATTCTCATTCTGGCGGTGGCGCGCTACTTCGCGGAGATGCGCCAGAAAGATCTCAGTTGGGGAGATTTCCTGAAAGCCGGCGCCATGGTCGGCGTGCCCATGCTCATGGTGCTGGCGCAACCCGACCTCGGCACAGCTCTGACCTACATCCCCATCGCGGGCATGGGCCTTTTCCTCGGCGGTTTGAGTTGGAAACAGGCGTTCACCGTGCTGCTCATCGTCTTGCTCCTGCTGCCGCTGGCTTGGTTCAAACTCAAGCCTTACCAGAAGGAGCGGCTCACCAGCTTTCTGGAACCCGAGGCCGACAGTCAGGGCTCCGGCTATCAGGTGCAACAATCGAAAATTGCAGTGGGTTCCGGCGGCATCTTTGGCAGTCACACCAAAGGTTCGCAGACTCACTTCGGTTACTTGCCCGTTCCGCAAACTGACTTTATCTTTGCAGCCTGGTCGGAGGAGCGGGGTTTTGTCGGTGCGTTGGCTTTGCTGCTGCTATACTTCATGGTGTTGATGCGGTTGACCCAGAACGGGCAAACGGCTCCCGACCGGGCCGGCGCGTTCATCGTCATGGGTGTGGTGGCGGTTCTGACGTTTCACATCCTGGTCAATGTTGGCATGGTAGTCGGTTTTATGCCGGTTACCGGGATCCCCTTGCCGCTCATGAGTTACGGCGGCTCTTCGGTCCTGTTTATGTTTCTGGCATTGGGGATTGTCATGAACGTTCGCATGCGACGTTTCGTGAACTGACGGCGGGACCGGCAACAGGCCGTGGCAGGAGGCCACGGTGAACTCCAAGATTTGCAGTAGCGAAGATTTGCGGTAACTGAAGATTTGCAGTACAGAAAGATCACGTTAGCCCTCACGTAAAGAGGGCAGACACCGGCCCGAGGAAATGAGTAAGGCCGGAACAGGATTCAGCAGCACCGGCTGACGGGTAACGGCCCCCTCGCAAGCGTGAGAGAGCGGTCACAAACCAGTCGCGTACGCTGCATGTGATTCGGTGCAGAAGAGTTCTCAGTTTGCTTTCGGAATTGATGGGTGGCGCAAGTCCTCGCGTCGAGGGCAAAGTTTGCCTCGCCCACAGTCTGTTCCTGCCCTGAATCCTGTTCCCCCCGCACTCTGGTTCCTCCGCCTCCGGTGAGGCTGGCTTCCCGCGGGAAGCTGGCACGGGAGCGTCCATGAACAAAGAGTTGTTTGTCACCTCCACCCCCCATGAAACCAAAGTTGGGCTGGTGGAGGACGATCAGCTGGCGGAAATTTATCTGGAACGCGAAGGCGAATACACCCTCGCGGGTTCCATCTACAAAGGACGGGTCACACGCGTGCTACCCGGCATGCAGTCGGCCTTTGTCGACATTGGACTGGAACGCGACGCGTTCCTCTACGTTTCTGATTTCTTTGAACTCGAAGACCAAGGGGATGGGGAAGAAGTAATTCCTGTCCGTCCCGTGGCGAGCGGAGCGATTACCGAATCGTCGCCGGATGGTGGCGAAGAAACTGCCGACTATCCAGAAGTTGAAACGTCAGCGAACGCTGGCGAGGAAGCGCCCTCTCTCCAAACTCCGTCGACCCAGCCGCGCGAAGCATCTTTCAGTGGCGGTGCTGGGCGTGACCGCGATCGCGGGTTCCGCGGGCGGGGTCGAGGCCGTCGCGGACGTGGCGGCTTTGGCGATCGCAATGAGCGCGGTGAGCGCAGCGATCGCGGTGGGGAGCGTAGCGACCGGGGCAACGAGCGCAACGACCGAGGCGGCGAACGAAAATTCAGCCGCGGTCCGGAAGCGCCACCCGAGCCCGTCCGCGATTCCGGACGCACTTCCAGTCGCGAAGCAACGTCTGACTCCTACGGCCCGCCGCCGGGATACCAGCCCATCGTTCTGCCCGGAGAATCCATTTCCAAGTATCGCGGCCGCGTTCCGGCTGCGCCTGAAGCCTACACTCCATCTTCCGCTCCGGCGCGCGAAGACGTACCCGTAGCCGCCGCGTTTCCAGATGACGAACCGATGTTTGCCAGTGGGCGTGAGGTGCCGACTCCGACTGCCCGGGCGGAAGTTGCGGCTGAGCCCGTACTCTCCGCGCCCGTGCCCGATCGGCACCCACACATCGAAGAAGTGCGGCCGGCTGCAAGCACGGAATTTGTCTACCATCCCGCCCCCGAGCCGGTCCGCAAACCAGCAACACCGGCACGGCCGCAGGAAGCTCCCGCTCCTCTTTCTTTCTATTCGGGTGATTCCACCCGTGCCGTTGAAGAGGAAGAGATTGAAGAGGAAGAAGCTGAACTCGCCGCCTACGCCGAGGACGCCACCGAAGAAGACGCCTTTGAGGAGATGGTGGAAGAGATCCACGGTCCCAACGGCGTAATTGCCAGCGAAGAAGTGAGCAACGGGGCAATTACCGAAACCACGGAAGAAGCGCCGATGGATGCGGCGGCGCTGGCGGAAGAGTTCCAGATGCAGCAGCAGCAGGAAGCTGAGCTGGAAGCGATTCAGGAGGAAGCCGAGAAGCTGGCGGAAGCGGTGGAGCGCGGCGAGCCGGTGGAGGGCCGCGCCGAAGTCCGCGCCCCCGCCGCCACTGCGGCGTTCCTGCAGCGCGCGCAGCGGGCGCCACAGTTTGACCGCCGCCCCCGCCGTGGTGGCGAACGGGGCGAACGTAGCGAGCGGGGCGGAGGCCGCGGCCGCCGTTTTGGCCGCCGCGAAGCGCAAGCACCGCAGCAGATTGCCGAGCTGCTGAAAGAAGGCCAGGAAGTCCTCATTCAGATTGCCAAGGAGCCCATCGGCAAGAAAGGCGCACGCATCACCAGCCACATCGCGCTGCCCGGCCGCTTTCTGGTGTTCATGCCCACGGTCAATCACATCGGCGTTTCGCGCAAAATCAGTTCCGATGAAGAACGCCAGCGGCTGAAACGCATCATGATCAGCGAGCGCGAAAACGGGCAGGGTGGCTTTATTGTTCGTACCGCGGCTGGCGGCGCGGCGGAAGATGAGCTGCGCGCCGACATCCGCTTTCTCAAGAGCCTGTGGGCGGAAATCAAGAACCGCTCCGAGACCTCCAGGGCGCCGGCGCTGATTTACCACGACCTCAACGTCGTCGAACGGGTGCTCCGCGATCAGGTGACCAGCGACTTCACGCAGATATGGGTGGACACGGAAACGGAATACGAACGCATCTTGCGTTTCGCACAGCGCTTCCAACCCGCGCTGGTCAAACGCATCAAGCTCTATACCAAGAACCAGCCGCTGTTCGAGCAATTTGGCCTGCAAGAGGAAATGAACAAGGCGCTGAAGTCCAAAGTCTGGCTGAAGAGTGGTGGCTACATCGTCATCAACCAGACCGAAGCGCTGGTGGCCATTGACGTGAACACCGGCAAGTATGTTGGCAAGACTTCGCGGCTCGAAGACACCATCGTCAAGACCAACGTGGACGCGATCAAGGAGATCGTTCGCCAGGTACGCCTGCGCGACCTCGGCGGCATCATCGTGATTGACTTCATTGACATGGACGAACGCCGGAACCGGCAGAAGGTGATGATGGCCCTGGAAGAAGAACTGCGCAACGACCGGGCGCCCTCGAAAGTGCTGGCCTTTAACGATTTCGGCTTGGTGGCGATTACGCGCAAACGTGTCAAGCAGTCGCTCGAACGCACCATCGGCACGCCTTGCCCCTACTGCACGGCCACTGGTTTCGTGAAGTCGCCGACCACCGTGTGCAACGAGATTTACATCGAGATGCGCAAGATGGCGAAAGAGCTCAACCACGCCGATGTGATGCTGCGGGTCAACCCGGAAGTGGCGAAGGTGCTCAAAGCGGAGAACGGGCGCTGGCTGCAGGAACTGGAGGAGTTGACGAAGCACACCATCATCGTCAAATCCGATGCCAGCTTGCACCAGGAGCAGTTCGACATCAACTGAACGGCGCTGGCTGGCGCTGAGAGATGCTGCGGAATCTCGTCGGCGGAGAAGTTAAGGATACACTAGCCCAATCATGTTGTTGTCGCGCGCGCTCCAACGCTGGCGAGAAAATTACTATGTCAGCACGGTGCTGGCTCTGATGGCGAGGCCCGCGCATGCCCTGGCAAGCTCCCTCAGCCGAGAGATCGAGCGCAAGGTGCGCCAGAACGGCGCCACCATCCCGCTGCCAAATGGCCAGCAGCTACGCCTGGCCCGAGACTCGGGTGTTACCCTCGCCTCCAATCTTTATTGGCGCGGCTTGTCCGGGTATGAGCCTGAAACCAGTCGCGTGTTGCGTTTTCTCTTTGCGAAGGTAAGAACCTTCGTGGATGTGGGAGCGAATTATGGCTTTTACTCGCTCCTGAGCACGCTGTTGAATCCTGAACTCCGCGTCGTGGCTTTTGAACCTGTTCCTGCAATTTTTGCCGCTCTGCAACGCAACGTCGCCCTGAACCAGGTTGAGGAGAGGGTTTTCTGTTGTCCGCTGGCACTCTCTGACTCCAACGGCGCCGCCACGTTCCATTTGCCAACGAGCCATGTCACCGACCTGGAAGCCACCGGGACGCTTGCGCAGGATAGTTGGCAGACTCGAAAACAGTCACCGCAGCTTCAGATCGAGGCGGTGCGTTTCGATGACTTCGAGCGCTCGCATCCCATGAAACTGGAACTGGTCAAAATCGACGTCGAAGATTTCGAGGCCGCGGTGCTGGCAGGAATGTCGACCACCATTCAGAGGGACCGCCCTTTCGTTGTATGCGAAATTCTGCCCCGCGAGCACCAGAATGAAAAGACCCGCCGCATTGTTGAAGACTTGGGCTACACCGCTTACTGGATCGTTCCCGAAGGCTTGATCCGCGTTTCCCGCTTCGATTTTCCCCGGCCCGTGTACGAGAATTTCTTGCTTTCGCCGGTGACGGTTCCGGGGGAAATTGTCGGCTTGGAGGAACTATGGCGGGCGCGGGCTGATCGGCGAGATACTTAGGTTCGCCGGAGGTTACGGAAGCGATCCTCGGCGTGATCGACCCATGACCGCACCAGCCCCCAAATCCTTTCGCGCCACCCTGGAGCGCAAAGACTCGCCGCTCCGGTGGGTCATCGTGCGCATCCCGTTCGACGTTCACCGCGTCTGGGGTAGTCGAGGGCAACTCCGGGTCCAAGGCGAGATCAACGGCTTTGCCTTCCGGACATCTTTGTTTCCCGATGGCCAGGGCGGGCACACGTTGCTGGTCAACAAGGGCATGCAAGCCGGCGGCAAGGTCGCACCTGGCATGCAGGCCCAGTTCCACCTGGCGCCGGATGCTGAAGAGCGCACGGTTGTCCTGCCCGCGGAACTCAAGCGCCTCCTAGCCGAAAAGCGCGCACTCGAACGTTGGTACAGCGAGCTGAACCCTTCCACCCGCCGGGACATCTGCCGCTGGGTGGGCGAGGTAAAGAGCCCGGAAGCCCGGCAGCGTCGAGCCGAGCAGATCGCCGAACGTCTGCTCGCCACCATGGAAGCTGAACGCGATCTGCCCCCAGCCATCAAATTGGCACTGGCGCGTGACCCGCGCGCCCGCGAAGGCTGGGAGCGCATGTCGCCTTCGCGCCGCCGAGGGCACCTGCTCGGTATCTTCTACTACCGGACCCCGGAGGCGCAGGCGCGGCGCCTGGCTAAGGCACTGGAGGACTGCCGGAAGACGCGGAGGGAACCGGGTGCAAGCCGTTGAAAGGCCGGTGATTTCCGGCGGTTCATAGACCTTAGTACCGTCTCTAGTACCTTGGTTACTTGTTGGGGTACGATGGTGCACCTTTCGCATAAACACCCCACCCCATTGTGGTCATGATCTCGTCAACTACTGCTGGTAGACAGCTTATGCGCCCCTTACCGAAGTAATTTCCAGAAAACCCCCATAAAACCCTAAAAAAGCCGGAGATTCGCCTTGACCTAGGCTGTTTTCCGGTTGAGATAGACTCGGAACCGAAATCAACCCTCGGGGGAAGCGAGCCCTTGTGGTTCTGTCTTCCTGGCTCCGGCACGAAGGGAGCAGGGTGGAGCGCAAACGGTGAGAGTGCCAGAAAACAATTCCGACGCGCGCGAAGTGATGAACATCCGCCAGGCGAGCGAATACCTGGGGGTGAGTCCGGACACGCTTTACAAGTACGTTGGCGAGAACAAGATTCCCGCTTTCAAACTGGGCAACCGCTGGCGCTTCAAGAAGTCCAAGCTGGACCAGTGGATGGAAGAGAAGTCGAACCAGGTGGAAGAGCGGGCACGCAGGAAACCCAAGGCGCGAGCAGCTGCGCAACCGTAAAGGTGGCCCCAATGTTTGGATTTGGTGCAAAGTCGATTGTCGGTCTGGATGTTGGTTCCTCCAGCATCAAGGCTGTGGAATTGAAAAAGTCTCGGAACGGGATTGAGGCGGTGCATGTTGGGATGGAACCGCTGGCCCCGGATATCGTCGTGGACTCGATGATTGTGGATTCGGGCACAGTGTCGAGCGCCATTGCCAAGCTTTTCACCGACAACCAGATCAAGTCCAAGAATGTGGCCACGGCGGTCAGCGGACACTCGGTGATCGTCAAGAAGATTTCGCTGCCTTCGATGAGCGATGACGAGTTGGCGGACACCATCCAGAAAGAAGCGGCGCAGCACATCCCCTTCGATCTGGCGGATGTCAACCTCGACTACCAGATTCTTTCCGAAGACAGCGCCAGCCCCACCATGGACGTGCTGCTGGTGGCGGTGAAGAAAGACAAGATCCTGAATTACACCAACGTGCTCTCCATGGCCGGCAAGACCCCGGCGGTGGTGGACATTGATTCGCTGGCCCTGCAGAACTGTTACGAGTTCAATTACGAGCCCACCCCCAACCAGGTGGTGGCGTTGCTGAATCTGGGCGCCAGCGTGATGAACATCAACATTGTCAAAGGCACCACGCCGCTGTTCCCGCGCGACGTCAGCGTGGGCGGGCATCAATACACGGACTCGCTGCAGAAAGAGTTGGACCTCAGCTTTGACGACGCCGAGTCGCTCAAGCTGGGCCGCAAGGTGGGTACGGTCAGCGATGAGGCGAAACTGCCCATCCTGCAGCAGGTCACCGAAATCATCGTGCTGGAAATCCAGAAGACGTTTGACTTCTTCCGGGCCAGTGCGGCCGGTGAGCATATCGAAAAGATCTATCTGGCAGGTGGTTCTTCCAAGGTTCCGGGCCTGGTCGAGGCCCTGCGCCAGGAGTTCTCCCTGCCGGTGGAAGTGCTGAACCCGTTCCAACGCGTCGCCCCGCCGGTGGATGGAGTGGCGGCCGAGCTGGTCGAACAGAATGCCGGACAAATGGCGGTGGCGGTGGGTTTGGCCCTAAGGAGCTTTGAGACTCTATGATCCGCATCAACCTGTTGGGAGTAGCGAAAGCGAAAGGCAAGCGTTCCACGCCGGCGGTCATGTCCTCGTCGGGTGAGAGCGGTTCCCTGATCATCAAGGCCGTGGCGGTGCTGCTGGTCGCGGGCGTAGCCAATGGTTCCTACTGGCTGAAGCTGGACCGCGAAAAGAAGCAGATTGCCACCCAGATGGAAACGGCGGAACGCAAGAACCGCGAATTGTCCGACGTCAAAGCGCGGTATCAGGAGCGGCAGCGCGAGGCGGAAAACTACAAACGCCGCGTGGATGTCATCGATCAGCTGCGCAATGGACAAGCTGGGCCAGTTCACCTCCTCAACACCGTCGGCGAAACCGTGAACCGGACCGAAGCCGTCTGGTTGAGCACGATGAAGGACAACGGCAACGCCATTGACATTGAAGGTGTGGCGCTGGGCACGGACGCGGTGGCCAATCTAATCACGAACCTGCAGAAGACGGGCTACTTCCGCACCGTGGAAATCAAGGAAACCTATCAGGACGATCAGGTGAAGGACATGCAAGCGTTCATCTTCACTCTGACCTGCGAAAAGAACAACGACAAGGCCAAATCCTAAGAGGCGGCGTATGGGCAACCTGAGCGAACTTTCGAGTGGCAAGCAGTGGATGATGATGTTGGTGCTGGGTGGACTGGTGTCGGCGGCGGTGTATTTCTTCATGTTCCGCGGCATGACCCAGAATAACCAGACAGCGCAGAACGCTCTCACCGTCAAGCTGGCGGAGAACTCGCAGCTCGAGGCCTACCGGCCCAAGCTGGCGGAGATCGAACGGCAGCTGGCCAACCTGAAACAGCAGCTCGAAATTGAGCGGCGCATTGTGCCCGACGAGAAGCAAGCGGACGATTTCATGCGCATGGTGCAGAGCGAAGCGGGTAAGGCGGGGATCGAAGTGCGCCGCTATACCGCCCGCGCTGTCAGCGCCCGCGAATACTACTCCGAGGTGCCCTTCGAGCTGGAAGTGGACGGCCCCTACTACGGGGTGGTCAATTTCCTCGACCGGCTGGGCAAGATGGAGCGCATCGTCAACGTGTCCGGATTATTGATGGCGACGCCGAGGCGGCAGAGCGACGCCAAAGCCAAGAAGACCTACCAGTACGCGCCGGGCGAGAGTGTGATTGCGACCTGCGTGGCCACCACGTTCTTTAGTCATGACCTGCAGCCGGTGGCTGCGGCACCCGCAGGGCGGAGATAGGGGACCGGTATGAAGCGGAGCGCAGGAATTCTCTGGGTGGTGATGGCTGGGTTGGGCGCCAGTTGGGCGCAGAACCCGGACATCATCCAAAACACCAAAGACACGATGAAGGCGGTAGTGCGGAAGAAAGAACTGGATTCGAACGCCGCACTGGCAGCGTCGCCCAGCAGCAAGCCAACGGCGGCTGCGGCCAGCGCCAAAGCCCCTGCGGCGGCCCCCGCCAAAGCGCAAGCAGCACCCACGAAAGCGTCGGCAGTAGCGGCCAAGGCGGCACCCGCCAAAGCACCAGTGGCAAAGGCGCCGAGTGCGGCGGAAAAATCGGTCGCGGCCAAAGCTACGCCGGATCCGGAAGTCGAGAACAAAATCTCTGAACCCGCGCCCGCGAGAGAAAACGCGTTTGTGACGGCGGCCGGCCGGCGTGATCCTTTTGTCAGCCCGGTCGTGCAGCACCTGGCGATGACCGGTTGCAGCACTGGCAAGCGCTGCCTGGCGATTGATCAGATCAACCTCAAGGGCATCATCAAGTCGGAAGCGGGCATGATCGCCGTGGTGGTGAACGCACTGGACAAGGCGTATTTCCTGCGGGAGAACGACCCTGTCTTCAACGGCTACGTGGTGAAGATTTCAGGCGACTCGGTGACTTTCAAGGAGCAGGTGCAGGACAGATTGGGTCACATGACGACGCGGGACGTGACCAAGAAAATTCTGCAACCAGCGGTCTAGGTACGACCGGAGAATTCCGGAGATTCAGAGTTTGAAGGGAAAGACAGGCGGAGCGTGCAAGGCGCCGCCGGTCAGGGAGAAGCGAGATGCGGAAGCAACTGGTGGCGATGTTCCTGACGCTGCTGCTGGCCAGTCCAATGGCAGTAGCCGAGACCCAGAACGCCGGAGTGGCGATGCCGGGCAACACGGCAGCGGCCGCGGCAAAGCCGGTGTCTCTGAAGCACATTGACGTGGCCCAGGCGGCCGATGGCGTCGAGGTGACGCTGACGGCGAGCCAGCCGGTCACGCCGCGGGCGACGGTACTCAGCAATCCGTCGCGCCTGGTGCTGGATCTGCCCAACACGCTGGCAGCCACCGGGCAACGCCACATCGCCGTGGACAAGGACGGGGTGAAGGCGGTGCGTGTCGGCCAGGACGGACTGCTCCCTCCGACCACGCGCGTCGTGGTGGATCTCTCCGCTGCTCGTGACTATCAGGTGACGGCGGACGGCAACCGCCTGCTGGTGAAGTTCCAGGGATCGAGCGGTGCGGCAGTGCCAGCGGCTCCGGCCCCGACTGCGGCCAAGCTGCAAGCCCAGCCCGCCACCCAGACAGCGGCCGCGCAGCCGACGCGTCCCGCCGCCCAGGATTTTGCTTTCGTCGAGCCCTCCTACAAGGCCAAGGAAGCGACCAAAGACGATGTCGCGAAGGACGCAACGAGCCAGAACGCAGCTGTGAACGCTGCGCCCGCGCGCGCTATTGAAGCGGCGGCGAAGTTTGCCGAGAAGCCGCTCGACGGTGTGACCACGCCCGCCAACGCCAGCCTGAAAGCGGACGATTCCGCCTCTACCGCCAAAGTCGATCCCGCTGTCAATCTGGCGGCGGAGCAGAAGGCCCAACGCAATCAGCAGCCCGCCGCCACCGGTCCCAAGTACACGGGCGAACCGATTTCGGTGAACTTGAAAGATGTTGACTTGAAAGATTTCTTCCGCCTGGTTCACGAAATCAGCGGACTGAACGTGGTGCTCGATCCTAACGTAAAGGGCTCGCTCACCCTCGTGCTCGATGACGTACCGTGGGACCAGGCGCTCGACATCGTGTTGAAGAACAACGATCTGGCGCGGCAGCTGGAAGGCAACGTCCTGCGCATCGCCACCGTGGACACGCTCAAGAGGGAAGCCGAGTCTCGCCGGGCGCAGCAGGAAGCCGAAGCCATGGCCGTCGAGAAAGTCACGGTCACCCGCTTCCTCAGCTATTCGCGTTCCAAAGACGTGGTTCCCACACTCAAGAAGTTCCTGACTCAGCGTGGCGATGTCATCTCAGATGACCGCACCAATGCGCTGATCATCTCGGACATTCCCAACGTGATTCCGCAGTTGGACCGCCTGTTGACGCAGCTCGATCGCAAGACGCAGGAAGTCGAAATTGAAGCGCGCGTTGTGGCTGCCACGCGCAGCTTCGCACGCGACCTGGGCACCCAGCTGGGCGTTGGCTGGGGCAACGGGCCCACCGCCATCGGCGGCGCCACCAGCGTGGGCACCACGCCGACGCAGGTGTTCGGTCTGAACCCGAGCTACATTACGGTGGGCGGCACCGCGACCCAGGCCGGAACGCAGATTCCGCTGTTTACCAATATGCCGGTACCCAGCCCGAACAGCGGCCTCAGCTTCCTCAATTTCAGCAAGAACTACCGGATTGACGCCATCCTAACCATGGCGGAGTCGCGGGGCTTGCTCAAAATCCTCTCGCGTCCGCGGGTGGTCACACAAAACAACATTCAGGCGATCGTGAAGCAGGGCGTGCGCGTACCGATTGTGACTCAGGCCCAGTTGGGTGGTCCGCCTACGGTGACCTACGTGGACGCCTTCCTGCGGCTGACGGTGACACCACAGATCACGTCGGAAGGCACCATCTTCCTGAACGTGGACGTGGAAAACACCACCCCTGACTTTGGCCGCTCGGTGCAGGGCAACCCTACCTTGATCACGCAGCAGGCCACCACGCAGGTGCTGGTGACCGACGGTGGCACGGTGGTGATTGGTGGCGTCATTCAGACGCAGAACTCATCCAACGTGAGCCAGGTGCCGCTGCTCGGCAGCGTGCCCTATCTCGGCAACCTGTTTAAACGGCGCACGGTTCAGACTTCCAACCAGGAGCTGATCTTCTTCATCACGCCGCGCATCATTCAGACATAACGACGCAGACATAACGACGTTAAGAAGCGTACCTGCCGGCGCCTCCGGTTGAACCCGGAAGCGCCGGTGGGGATCGCAATCCTTCCCGCCCACTCCGCCTCAGGGCACCCGCTTTTCCGCTTCCCCGCTTCCAGGACCTCGTTCGGCGCTTGCGCTTTTCCAAGTAGTTCCGTTGGCCTTGCTAAACTGGGCAGATGCATCCCGATACCACCCGTCTGCAGCGGCTGTGCCAGCACGCCTCGCCCGGCCTGGACGGATACTTCATCACCCATCCCCCAAACATTCGGTATCTTTGCGGTTTTACCGGTAGCAGCGGCGTTTTACTGGCGGCTGGCGGCGAGAACGTTTTCTTTACCGACGGCCGCTATACCACGCAAGCAGGCGAAGAAGTGCGCGGAGCCCGAGTCGTCGTCGAGAGCAAGGGACCGTTGGCGGCGGCAGTGGAATGGTTGCAGCGTCGCCGCGGGGCTGTCACGCTGGGGATCGAGGGGGAACATCTCAGTTTGGCCGCGCACGCCCACCTGCGCAAGCTCCTGCCCACGCGGGTGCGCCTGCGCAACACGCCCGGCGCTGTGGAGCGCCTGCGGCTGATCAAGGATGCGACGGAGATCGAGCGGATCCGCGCGGCGGTCCAACTGGGCTCAAGTCTCTTGGCGCCAGCGGTTCGCCGCATTGCTCCCGGGGTGCGCGAAGTCGAGGTTGCTGCAGTCCTCGAGTTGGCCGCCCGGCGCGGAGGGGCGGAGGGCATGTCGTTCTCCACCATCGTCGCCGCGGGCCAGCGTTCCGCCTTGCCTCATGGGGTCGCCTCGGCGGCGCCCATCCCCCGCCGCGGGTTCGTCGTGCTCGACTTCGGTGTTATACTCGCGGGTTATTGTTCGGACATGACCCGAACTGTGCACGTAGGCCGGCCGTCAGCGGCAGCGCGGGCACGCTACCAGGCGGTGCTGGAGGCACAACAGGCGGCCGCAGCTGCGGTGGGGCCGGGCAGAGGCGCGCACGAAGTCGATGCGGCTGCTCGTAAGGTGTTGACTAAACGTGGCTTGGGAAAGTATTTCGCCCATTCCACGGGGCACGGTGTGGGTCTGGAGATTCACGAAGCCCCACGTCTTGCCCGCGGTAGCAAGGACATCCTGGAGCCGGGGATGGTGATCACCATCGAGCCCGGTGTTTATGTTCCCGGCGAAGGTGGCGTCCGGATTGAAGACATGGTGCTGGTTACTGCAAAGGGAAGCGAAGTTCTGACTCCGACTCCAAAGGAGTTGATCGTCATCTAGCGCCGGGCGCTGGAGCCGGGTGTGGAGATCGTTCCAACCTCCCTCATGAACCTTAAAGAGATTCGCGAACTCATCGAGTTCTTAAAAGAGCAGGAGATTGCCGAGTTCGAGTTGGAACGCGGTGACGTCAAGGTGCGCATCAAGCGGGACGCTCCCGCTGCCGCGCCCCCGGCTGCTCCACAGTACGTGATGGCCGCGCCGGCAGTTGCGGCGGCCAGCCCGGCGGTTCCGGTGGCAGAGGTGCCTGCCGCGCCGAAGGAACTGGCCAAAGAAGAAGAGCTCCACATTGTGCGCTCCCCCATCGTGGGCACGTTCTACGAAGCGCCATCGCCGGGCGCTCCTCCATTTGTGAAACCGGGAGACAGCGTGACGGCGGGCCAGGTGTTGTGCATTGTGGAAGCCATGAAGCTGATGAATGAGATTGAGTCCGATGTAACGGGGGAAATCGTCAAACGGCTGGTGAACAACGGGGCGGCGATTGAATACAGCCAGCCTCTGTTTGAAGTTCGGCCGCGGTCGTAGGCAGTGGAAATGAAAATTGGAGGCGCGCAGGGCGCGCTTTTTTTTCTTCCGGTAAGGTTCAAATGTTCAGCAAGATCCTGATTGCCAATCGCGGGGAGATCGCGCTGCGGGTCATTTGCGCCTGCCGCGAATTGGGGATTCGCGCCGTCGCCATCTACAGCGAGGCCGACCGCAATTCGCTGCACGTGCGTTTTGCCGATGAGGCCATCTGCATCGGTCCGCCCCAGACTTCGCTCAGCTACCTCAACATTCCCGCCGTGATCAGCGCCGCGGAGATTGCCAACGTGGATGCAATCCATCCCGGGTATGGGTTGCTGGCGGAGAATGCCAACTTTGCCGAAGTTTGCCAAGCCTGCGGCATCAAGTTCATCGGCCCCACCCCGGACCTCATCCGCCTGATGGGAGAAAAGGAAAAGGCCCGCGAAGCCATGAAGAAGGCGGGTGTGCCCATCCTGCCGGGATCGGAAGGCGTGATCGCCACGCAGGAAGAAGCGCTGGAGTGGGCGAAACAGGTGGGCTTTCCCGTCATCATCAAGGCGTCGGCGGGTGGCGGTGGACGTGGCATGCGCATTGTGCGCAAGGAAGAAGACCTGCCCAATCTTTTTCAGGCGGCCTCGGCGGAAGCGGCTGCCGCTTTCGGCAACGGTGCGCTCTACATGGAGAAATACGTCGAGCACCCGCGCCACATTGAGTTTCAAGTGCTGGGCGATGAGTACGGCAACGTGGTTAGTCTGGGCGAGCGCGAATGTTCCATCCAGCGGCGTCATCAGAAACTGCTGGAGGAATCGCCCTCAACGCAAGTCTCGCCCGAATTGCGGGACCACATTGGCAATATTCTCTGTAAGACGCTTTCCGGGCTGGGCTACAGCAATGCGGGCACAATTGAGTTCTTGATGGACCAGGACCGCAACCTCCACTTCATCGAGATGAATACGCGCATTCAGGTGGAGCATCCGGTGACGGAAATGGTGACCGACGTGGACCTGGTAAAGAGCCAGATCCTGCTGGCGGCGGGAGAGCGCATGGAAGACGTGCTACACGGGCCTATCGTCCATCGTGGCCATGCCATCGAGTGCCGCATCAATGCCGAGCATCCGGAAACCTTTGTACCGTCAGCGGGGAGAATTACTTCGTTTCATCCGCCCGGCGGGACCGGTGTGCGCATGGACACCGCCGCCTATGCCGAAGGTGTGATTCCGCCCTACTACGATTCCCTGATTGCCAAGCTGGTGGTGCGCGGCAAGGACCGCAGTGAGGCCATCTCCCGCATGCGGCGCGCCCTCGAGATGTTTATTGTGGAAGGGATTTACACCACCATTCCGCTACACAAGAAAATTTTGGCCGACCCGGATTTCCAGGCAGGGAACTTCGACACGGGCTTCATTGAACGTTTTCTGGCCAAGGGGAAAGAGAAGTCGGCGTAGTCTTAGGGCCGCGCCATTCGGGGAGGAAATGCGTCCCATCCAGAACTCCGTTCATGACACAATTTCAATATGAAGAACGTAACTTTTCGCGCCGATGGTGGGCTCCTCAAGCAAGCCCGGGCGGTCGCTCGTTCGCAACACAGCACACTGAACGCTGCTTTCCGGGAGTGGCTGGGAGAGTATGCCTCCGGCTATGGCAGCGCGAGGGAAGTGGATGCGCTCATGAAAAGGTTGCGGCACGTTCAGGTCGGCAGAGCCCTTACGCGGGAGGAGATGAATACCCGGTAGATGTTTTCCCGTGGCAGCATGAATCTCCCCCGTCTCTACCCCATCGCCGACGCTTCGTTGTTTCCGGACACGGCTGCCCTCTGCCGCTTTGTCCAGGAACTCGCCGACAGCGGCGTCACGCTGCTCCAGTATCGCAACAAGGCAGGCTCCGCGCGGCTCTTGCTGGAGCAAGC
>JBGQDM010000033.1:0-30961 GCA_041495845.1 Terriglobia bacterium
AGTAACGGCATCGTTTGGGCTCTGGACAACGTCAGCTACAAGAACCCATGTTGCCAGACCCTTTACGCTTATGATGCGAACAACCTTGGCCACCTGCTCTACGCCAGCTACCAGGCCCCGAACCAGCGCGATGTTCCGGGGGCAGCAACGAAGTTTGCGGTGCCCACCATCGCCAATGGCAAAGTCTATATTGCGGGCGGCGGCCATTTTTCCGTGTATGGCCTACTGAATGCAATTCCCGTTACCTATGAGACCGAAACCTTGCCGACGGTTACCTCCGGCCCCGCCTTCAAAACGCTGCTTTACAGTGGGTTTCCCGATGGCGTGGGTACAGTGTTCTACGCTCCTGGAGCAGGCGCCAGTATCAGCTTCACGGTGAATGTTGCGAATGCTGGCACCTACCGGGTGCGTGTCTCCGGCAATAAGGCGCCGAACCGGGGCTCGTGGCAGCTGGCCGTGGACGGCGCGAACGTCGGCCCGGTAGCCAACGAATACAGTGCCACCATTGGATTCGTCGAATACGACCTGGGCACGGTAAGCATCCCTACTGCTGGCAACCATACTTTTAAGTTCACCGTCACCGGGAAAAACGCCAGCAGCACCGCCTTCTTCGTCTCCTTCGACTATATCCAGCTGACCCCGCAGTAGAGGACAAAGCCGGGCCGAAGTTACTTTCGGCCCGGCCCTTTCCGCTACTACCTTCGTGCGGCGCGGCGGCTCATAATCAGCTCCACTCTCGTGCAGCGCACCGGAAAAGCCGCTGTGTTATTTCTCTGCCTTTTTGCTTTGCCTTTTGGCGGCATCGGGCTATTTGTGCTGGCAAAGGGCGTGCGCATGGTCGGGACAGGTGACTCCAAAGCCTGGGTGCTCATCGCCGCGGGCACGCTCTTTACGCTGATCGGGACCGGCCTTGTCGCCGCCACCGCACTCGGCATGGGCCGACTTAAGCGCGTCCATCGCCTGCAGGCGGAACATCCTACCGAACCCTGGCTCTGGCGCGAAGATTGGGCCGCCGGCCGCGCCGCCAGCAGCACCGGCAGCACCGTGATCGGCGCCTGGATCTTCGCAATTTTCTGGAATACGTTTTCCATCATCATGTTGCTGGTGATTCCGCTCGCGCAATATCGCCGCGAGCCGAAGACTTACATCGCGCTGATTTTCCCAGCCGTTGGGATCTGGCTGCTCGTCTTGGCGGTGCGAGCTACGCCGGCGCGCCTTGAATTCGGGAAGACTTTCCTCGAGCTTGCCACCGTGCCCGGCGTCATTGGCCGCGAGCTGCGTGGCACCATCCAAACGCGATTGGCACACGTGCCCGACACCGGTGTGTGCTTGAAGCTCACCTGCGTACAGCGCACCACGCAGCGTGGTGGCAACGATCACTCCACCAGCGAACGCATCGTTTGGCGCACCGAGAAGCCTGTCGCCGCCGGCGAAGTCTGCAGCGGCCCCATGGGGACATCGATCCCGGTGGCGTTTCATTTGCCTCTCGATGCCCGCCCGACGGACACGAGTGAGGTCTACACCCAACTCGTGTGGCTGGTAGAGGTGGACGCTACCGTCCCAGGCGTGGACTACAAAGACGTATTCGAAGTTCCTGTATTCCGCACCAAAGACACGCCTGCCCGCGAAGAACATCCCTCTGCGTTTGCGTCGGGAGTTCCGGCTGAGCGGCCGTCGCACTCGCAGGTCAACGTGCGTCCGGCGAGCGAAGGCGGTACCGAGTTTTATTTTCCCGCGGCACGCAACGTGGGTTTCGCTGCGGGTATGACCGCTTTCGCGGGAATCTGGACAGGTGCCATCGTTTTCATGGTGCAACTCGGTGCACCTTTCTTTTTCCCGTTGGTATTTGGGCTGTTTGATCTGCTCTTCCTGGTAATCGTGGTCCAGGTGTGGCTGGGGACATCGCGTGTGGTGGTAAAGGCGGGCAGTGTGCGCGTGCAGCGCGGACTGCTGGGCTCGGGCAAAGTACGCGAGTTCTCCGCGGCGGAGATCGCCGCCATCCGCCCCGCCATCACGGCGCAGCAGGGCGGCTCCACCGGCACGCCCTATTACACTGTGCAGCTCTTGACCACCAGCGGCCGGACGTATGCGCTGGGCGACAACCTGCGCGACCAGCAGGAAGCCGAGTGGCTAGCGGCAGAAATGACGCGCGGCGCCGGCCTGCAGCCCCAATCCATGGCCGCGGCGGCGGGCGCCGATCCGATTGCGGAACTGAATCGCCTCTTCCGCAAATAGCCACCAGACCTACTTAGCGCACAGGCGGAATTTTGCCAGCTGCGATTCCGTTTCGTCTGGTGCTTCCGCCTGCAATCGAAATAGAATCGGACGATGCGTTCCTGTACGCTCTTGCGGAAACTGCTGTATGCCGGCGGGTTGCTGGTGCTGGCGGGCTGGTGGGCGTGCACGCCGCCGCCGCAGGAAACGTCCGCGTCGGAGACGCGGCAGCGCGTCGCCCGCGGCAATGCCAACGGACCCACACGCGATCTTGGCCGGGACGAAGAGGCGGGCGGGCACACGCTGCGCCGACATGTGGGCCGCAGCGATGAGCAGTTGCGCGAGCGACTGCAAAACGAGCGCGGCATTGCGGCCGCCTCCACCTACACCGACCGGGCCACGGCCGAAGCCGCCGTTGGCACAGCTCTTGAGCGGGAGCAGGAACGCGTGCAGCGCTGGCTGGAGCGCACCGGCGGACATCCCAACCTGGCGCTCGACTACCAGAGCGAAAATCCGGTAGGGAGAACGCTGCACCGCGGCGAGACCACGCCGCAGCCCTGCAATCAAGCCAAGGTGGTGTTGCGGTGGGTCCCGCCGGGCGCGTACTACGTGTTGACTTCCTATCCGGAGTGCCGGTGATGAGAGAGAAGAAACCGGTGCGCGGCGCGGGTGTGCCGGAGATTTCAGCCGCGTCATTTCCCGCGCTGCGGCGATTTCTGCGCGGCTATCTCCATGAAGACTGGATGGCGGACCACGCCTCGGCGGCGGAAGCAGCCCAGCAGTTCTGCCAAGATGCAGACCGGGAAGAGCGGCAGCAAGTGCTGCGGGAGTGGCTGGCTTTCCAGAAGCAGGTGAAGGGACAACCGCTCCGGGAGGTCAACCGGCTGCTGCAGGAGAAGCTGGGTGCGGCCTGGGACGTGCAAAGCGCAGCCGAACTGGACGCGATGGGGGAAGCGCTTAGCGGCGGCCGCCAGCAGCGGTAGAACCGGTCACCGCGCGGTCCGGCTGGCCCAGCATGTTGATAAATTCACACAGGTGGGGCAGATCGGGCTGGTCCCGCAACGTGGCCGCGTACCAGACGCGCCGGATCCCTTCTTTAGTGAATGGGCGGGCGATCACTTTTCCAGCTTTGATATGTGGCGCAGCCGCCCAGTTCGCCACCCAGGCCACACCCATCCCGGACGCCACCATTTCCATCAGTAAGTCTGTCTGCGAGATTTCCAGCACTTCCTTTAGTTTGACACCAGCGGGAAGCAAGTAACTGTTGAGCAATGTGCTGTTGCGGGCGGGCGGAAACATGATGACAGTTTCCCCGGCGAAGTGTTGCGGTGTCAGGTAGCTGACGTGGGCGAGGGCATGGTCCGGCGCCAGCACGATAAACGTCTCGTCTTCAAAAACGCGGGTGAATACAAGCTTCTTGTTGTCCGGGTCGGGGCAGGTAACCAGGGCGAGATCGAGTTTGCCGTCGAGCATCGCCCCCAGGGGATCGCTCGTGGATGCGGTGTCGATGGACACGCGGACGCCAGGGAAGCGACAGCGGAATCTGGCCCACAGGTCGGGGAGCCAGTAGTAAGAAGTGTTGCACTCGGTGCTGAGACGAATGACGCTCCGCGGGCCGCTTTGGAGGCTTTGGGCGTGGGTCTCGGCCTGACTTAATTCTTCGAGCGTGCGTCGCGCGCTGGTCAGCAGATGACTGCCGGCGGCAGTCAGAACCATCTTCTTGCCGACACGAAGAAAGAGACGAGCGCCCAGCCTGTCCTCGGCATCCTTGAGTTGATGGCTGAGTGCCGATTGCGTGAGGTGCAGTTGGCGGGCCGCGGCGGTGATGCTGCCGTGTTCGGCGACGGCCGCCAGCAGGCGCAGGTGGCGGATCTCCAGCTTCACGTCCATGTTTGTGTTTGATCCCGGAGAGCGGACGGTGGATTTATTTTCTTCTTCAGGCCTTGTCTCCGGCGCCGGGGCAAGCATGAGCGCGTTTCCCGCTTCCAGAAAAACAAACCATCAATCGGCCCGGGGGTCGGCCACGTCCAATCCGCATGGATCGAAAAGATCCGAGGAGGCAGTTATGAAGAGGGGTGTGGTCAGCCTGTTAATTGCAGTTAGTGTGTTGGGCTTACTGGTGGCGCCGGCAGTAGCACAGACGGTGCACAACAGTGTGGTCCAGGTGCCATTTGACTTCGTGGCCAATAACAAAGCCTATCCAGCCGGCAGTTATCTGCTCACGACGCAGGGGACATTTGTGGCGCTTCGCGACGCGGACGGACGCTTTCTGGCCTACCTGGGCAGCCATCCTGCGCAGTCCGAGGATACGGCGGCCAAGAGCAAGCTGGTGTTTTATGACGTGGATGGAAAACACTTCCTGGCCCGCATCTGGTTCGCCGGCTCCCGGGATGGTGTGGAGTTGATTCGCGCCGGAAAGGAAACGGAGGTGGCACAGCAATTTTCCGCGACCGACGTGCGGCGTGCAGCCAACGGCGTACCCGAAAACAGTGGCAAGTAGGAAAATCCAAAGCTGAGGACGGTCGTGGACCCAGAAAACGGCAGCAGACAGGCAAGTGATCCGAAGGTGACCAAGCTCATTCGCGTGGCCCGGGAGCTGGACCGGCTCCTGGCCCAGCGGGCGGAGATCACGCAGAGAATTGAGGCTGCAAGACAGATGCTGGCCGGGCTGGCCGGCGAGTTCGGAGAGGTCGCAGCGGTAGAAGTGGCCGGCTGGGTACCGCGAAGGACAGTTCGCCAGCCCGGATTTACCCACGCGTGCCGGACCGTGTTGGTTGAAGCCCCCAGGCCGCTGACCGGCCGTGAAGTGCAGGGGCAGTTGCGAATGAGGTTCCCGGATATGGCAGCCCGGCACAAAGACCTGGGGGCGTCGGTGGGCACGGTGCTGAGCCGGCTGGTCGCCTACGGGGAGGCACAGACCGCCGGGGATGAGGCCGACCGCAAGACCTGGTGGGCAGTGGCCAGGCGAGAACCGGAGATTCAGGCAGAGGGCGGGCTGCGAGCTTCGCTTCCAGCAACGCCAGGCGTAGCTACCGGTGGCAACGGTCTGGATCACTACGCCGGTCACGCCTCCCGGTGAGCCATCTCACTGCCAAGGCAAGCCGTCTCCGCGAGAATGGGCATGGGGAACCTCTAAGCAGGTTTACCTGGGAGGATCTAGCATGCCCAGCAATAGTCTCGGCATTACCGACAACCGGAATGGTAAGACCTACAACGTTCCAGTTGAGAATGGGACCATCCGTGCGATGGACCTGCGGCAGATCAAAACCAGCCCGGAAGATTTTGGGCTCATGTCCTACGACCCGGCATTCATGAACACTGCGTCGTGCCGCAGCGCGGTCACCTATATTGACGGCGACCGGGGCATCTTGCGGTATCGCGGCTATCCGATTGAAGTGCTGGCAGAAAAATGCACGTTTCCGGAAGTGGCTTACCTTCTGCTTTTCGGCGAATTGCCCACCGAAGTGCAGTTGCAGGAATGGATCAGGAACATCACCCTGCACACCATGCTGCACGAAAGCACCAAGAAATTCATGGACGGCTTCCATCATGATGCCCATCCGATGGGAATGTTGGTGAGTTCTGTAGCGGCGCTTTCCACCATCTATCCCGAGTCCAGGCACGTGCTGGATCCGGCCAATCGTCTGTTGCAAATCAAGCGGCTCATCGCCAAGGTGCCGTCAATCGCGGCCTTTGCCTACCGTCACAACCTCGGTCTGCCTTATGTCTATCCCGACAACGAACTGAGCTATGCCGAGAACTTCATGAACATGCTGTGGAAGAAGGTAGAGCCCAAATACGTGGCCAACCCGATCCTGGCGCGGGCGCTCGACATTCTCTTCATTCTCCATGCCGACCATGAGCAGAACTGCAGCGCCAACACCATGCGGGCCGTGGGCAGCTCGCAAGCCGACCCGTACGTCACCACCGCGGCGGCGTGTGCGGCTCTGTCCGGACCGCTGCACGGCGGGGCCAACGAGGAAGTACTGAAGATGCTCGACGAGATTGGCTCGCGGCAGAACGTGCCCGCCTACATGAAGCGCATCAAGGAAGGGCACGGCAAGCTGATGGGCTTCGGTCACCGCGTTTACAAGAACTACGACCCGCGGGCCAAGATCCTCAAGTGGGCGGCGGAGCAGGTGTTTGAGGTCACCGGCCGCAATCCGAAGCTGGATATCGCCCTCGAACTGGAACGGATTGCGCTCGATGACGAGTACTTCGTCAAGCGCAAACTGTATCCCAACGTGGATTTCTACTCCGGCATCATCTATCAGGCGCTGGGCTTCCAACCGGAAATCTTTACCGTCCTGTTCGCCATTCCGCGCACCGCCGGCTGGCTGGCCCAATGGCAGGAGATGCTGATCGATCCGGAGCAGAAGATCGCACGCCCGCGGCAGGTCTGGACCGGGCACGAAGTCCGCGAATTTATTCCGCAGGACAAGCGAGTCCCCACCAGCGCGGTTTCGCGCTAAGCAGTCGAGCCCGGGGGACGGTCCTACGTCCCCCGGTGCCTTTTTCGCCACGGAGGCCACTCGTCTCCGGAAATCCGCGGTTTTGCGCGCCTCCGCGCATGGTCACCGAGGGTACAGGGCCTTCCGGGCACCATTGGTAACCATCGGACTGTACTTCCCGACATTACAATAGGCACGTCGCAGTCACCTCGCGGCGGGGAGTTTCCTGACGAGAGGCGCCCATCGTTCCCGGGTGAGAAGCGAGGTCCGCATCCTATGGTTTTTGGGTTTGGCTTCAACAAACAGAAGGTTCTGGTGGCGGCGGAGAAGTACGTGCAGCAGGGTAAGCTGCAGAATGCCATCGCGGAATACGAGAAGGTCACCAAGGCTGATCCTAAGGACCTGACCGTTCTTAACACCATCGGCGATCTGTACGCGCGCCTGGGAGACATTGGTCCGGCGGTCGAGAATTTCCGCCGTGTGGGCGATGCATATGCCAGCGAAGGCTTCACCGTCAAAGCCATCGCCGTCTACAAAAAAATCACCAAGCTGCAGCCCTCGCTCGAGGGAACGCTGAAGCTGGCGGAACTCTACACCCAGCAAGGCCTGTTCAACGACGCGCGAGCGCAGTATTTGCACGTAGCGGAAGAGTTTTTGCGTTCTGGCGAGTTGGAGCAAGCCGTGCGCATTTTCCAGAAAACCCTGGAAATGGATCCGGACAACGTGGCCATGAAAGTACGTCTGGGCGAAGTCTATGTGCGCCTGGGAAAGAAAGGCGAAGCATGGACGATTTTCAGCGAAGCGGCCAAGACCCTGCGCGCGCATGGCTCGCTCGACGCGGCGGAAGATATTCTCCAGCGCATGTTCCAGCTGGATCCACGCAACAGCGACGCCCTCCTGTTGCGCGGGCGTACCGCCTTGGACAACGGTGATCCGGCGTCGGCCATCCGCTTCCTGGAGCAGGTAGCGGACGTCGATCAGCATGCGGATGCACTGCGCGCCCTGCTGCAGGCTTACATGCAGGTAGGACGTGTGGCTGAGGCTGGTGGACTCGCCACCAAGCTCCATACCGTACACAACGATACGCAAGCTCTGGCCCAGTATGCGGATGCGCTGATGCAGTCCGGCGCCTACATGGATGCGCTACGGGTGTATCACGATCACGCCGATGCGCTGCTCGCGACCGGTGCGCCGCAGGTGCTGGAGAACCTGCGCAGCATCATCGGACACGTGCGCGACAATCCGGATTCGCTGGAGACGCTGCTGGCGCTGCTGCAGAAGGCGGGCGACACCTCCAACCAGAACGAGATCATGGAACTGCTGGCCCACGCCAGCGTGCAGTCTGGCGAACTGGTAAAGGCGCGGGACCTGTATCTGCAACTGGCCTCGATGGAGCCGCAGAACGCGCTGCATGCGCGCAATTATCAGCAGGTGGTGGCGCGGCTGGGCTCGGCCAACGGCCCGCAACCGATTACCTCCGAAGAGGGTGCGCTGCTGGTGGATGAGTTGGAAGCCACTGCGCCGCTGCTCGACCAGCGCTATCCCGAAGCGGTTCTGGTGACCGTGCGGACGGCGCTGACCGATGCCGAGCTTTTCGTTTCCTACAACATGCCGGAGAAAGCGCTCGGGCCGCTACTGGCGGCGCTGCCATCGGCGCCGCGCGATGTGCGCTTGAACCAGCGCCTGGCCGCGCTCCACACCCGCACCGGACGCTTTGCGGAAGCGGCCATGTCCTGCCGCACCCTGGAAGCGGTCTATCGCGACTCGGGTTACGCCACCGAAGCGGCTCGCTATGGCGAGCTGGCTTCGAAATACGAAGAACGCGCCGCCTTGGCGGCCGAAGCCGCCGCCGTGGATGCCGCGCCGGCGCCCTGGCCCGCGGTTCCCGACTCCGGACCCACGGCAAGACCAGCGGTGGAATCTGCATCCGCGCCGGAAGCCCTGGTGGGCGCACCGGAGAGCCAGGAAGTTGACCTGTCTGAGGAATGGGAAGGTACAGCAGCCTCGGTGGAGGCTTCTGTTCCCGCAAAACCGGGCACAGTGGAAGAGACCGTCGCTGAGGCGCGCTTCTACCTTGAGCATTCCATGCTCGAGCAGGCGTACGCCGCGATGGCGAAACTGGAAACGATGACGCAGGACGCCGCCACGCTGGCTCCGCTGCGGGCAGAGATTGCGGCTCATGCCGCCGCGCCCGTTCCCGACGCTGCAGTCGCGGAGTTCTCGGTCCAAGCCGAACCAGAGCAAGAGACGGAGGAGACCGCCGGAGTTGCGAGTCCCGCCCATCACGAACCCGCATCCCTGGGTGAACTGGTGGCCGAGCTCGAGTCTGAGTTGCCAGCCGATTTTCTGGCCGAAGCAGTACCGGCCCATGCGCAGCCGTCAACCGTCGCACCGGCGGAGAAACCCGAACTTGCAGTCGCCATGGCCAGCGCCGCGGTTACACCGCAGTCCCGGGCTGCTTCTGTCGCTCCCATGGCGCCATGGGCGGGCATTCCCGCGGCAGGCGCGGCGGCAGCGCCAGCCCCGGCACTCTCAGTTTCCGTTCCTGCACCCGCGCCAGCCGCCGCAGTGCCCTCGCCCGTGATGGCGGCAGCAGGCGCCGACTTGAATGACATGTTTGACGAGTTCAAGGCGGAGCTGGAAGATGATGCCTCGCCCACCAACGAAGATCCCGAAGATCACTACAACCTGGGCGTCGCATTCCGCGAAATGGGATTGATCGACGAAGCCATTGGCGAACTGCAGAAAACCTGTCAGGCAGTGGATGCCGGCCGGCCGTTTTCACAAACCATGCAGGCCTACACCTGGCTGGCACAGTGCTTCCTCGACAAAAACATCCCCGAGGCGGCGATTCGGTGGTACGAGAAGGCGCTGAAATTGCCGACAATTGATGAGCTAGCCCGGACCGCACTGCACTATGAACTCGCTGCAGCCTATGAACTGGCCAGCAACAAACGAGCCGCGCTGGCGCACTTCATGCTGGTGTACGGGGCAAATATCGATTACCGCGACGTGGGCGATCGCATTGCTGCGTTGAAGGCGTAGCGGCCAGCTCGTGGTGGAAACCAGCGGTGGCGCTTCTCTGTGGTGGCGTAGAATCTCCTGCATGTCTATGAGCGCAGCCTGGGCCGGGATGGATCGTGCTGCCTCCGCTACCCGGAGTACGGATTGATGCACGACGGCCCGATCTCCACCACTCCAGCGGTTGCCGGCTCCGCTGCCGATGAGGCCGGTGCAGCCGCGACGCCGCCCACAGTCTCCCGCGCTCACGTGTGGGCCCAGCGGATGTTCCTGCTGACGTTTGTCTTCCTGTGCAGCGTGTTGGGAATGTCGCTGGTGTGGCTGCCCTGGAGCAACAGTTGGGCGCAGAACCTGCTGTTTGTGCGCTTTCCCTGGCTGCATGAATTTTTTGTACACCCATTTGTGCGCGGTGTGGTCTCCGGCCTGGGGTTATTGGATGTGTGGATCGGCGTGCACGAGGCGGTGTTGTATCACGAAGGGTCCTGATTTCCATGCGGCCATGTCCGTTTGCGCTTTGGCACGGTGCGCAACCTCCGGTATGCTGAAAACTCCCTGTCTCGGAATTGTTTCCTTATGAGCGAGAACAAGCTCAAGCGGGCTCCGCTGGCCTACCAGAACGAGCCGTTTCTTAACGGTCCGGATGGCCGTGTGCTGCGCCTGCTTTCGGAGTACCAGGAACCGTTGACGCGCTTTCGGCGCGAGCAAATCCAGGACACGGTGGTGTTTTTTGGCTCGGCGCGGGTCAAGAGTCCAGACTCGGCCCAAGCGGAGTTGCATGCGGTCAACGGGAACGGCAACTCTTCCCCGCACCAGGAGAAGCAGGCGCTGGCGGCGGTGGACATGGCGCGCTACTACAACGACGCCCGCCAGTTGGCGCACATGCTGACCAAATGGTCGGCCACCATCCCCGCGCGGCGGCACCGCTTTGTGGTCACCACCGGCGGCGGCCCCGGCATCATGGAAGCCGCCAACCGCGGCGCCCTCGAAGCCGGCGGCAAGAGCGTCGGCCTCAACATCCACCTGCCTATGGAGCAGTATCCCAACCCCTACATCACACCGTCCCTCAACTTCGAGTTCCATTACTTTTTCATGCGTAAGTTTTGGTTCGCGTACCTGGCCAAAGGCCTCGTGATTTTTCCCGGCGGATTTGGCACCCTGGACGAACTGTTTGAAATTCTGACCCTGGCACAGACGGAAAAACTGGCCAAGAAGATCCTCGTCGTCATTTACGGCAGCGCCTACTGGAACAAAGTGCTCAATTTCCAGACGATGGTGGATACGGGCACCATCTCCGCCGCCGACCTGCAGCTGTTCAAGATGGCGGATACGCCGGAGGACGCCTTCACCTTCCTGCGCGACGGCCTGAGCGAGTATCACCTGGGCCAGAAACCACGCACCGACGCCATGCCGGAAATCGCCAAGACCCGCAATTGATGCGGTAAGCTGGCGATGGATGACCGCAGGCTGCCGTTTCTACTACATCACCGATCGCAGTGCTTTCCCCGGCGACGAAGCCGCGAAGCAAGCTTGGCTGCTGCAACAAATCGCTGCCGCTGCGCACGCCAGCGTCGACTTCATCCAACTGCGAGAAAAAGATCTGACACCGCAAGCGCTGGAGTCGCTGGCGCGCCGGGCCATGGACGCGGTCAGAAGTGTCAACCCGCCATCCCAGACCCGACTGCTGGTAAATTCCCGCACCGACATCGCGTTAGCCGTGGGCGCGGACGGCGTCCATCTGCGTTCGGATGACGTGCGTGTGCGTGACGTGCGCAGCGCAGTGGCGGCGAGTGGCGCCACAAAGTTTCTCGTTGCCGTCTCCTGCCATTCGCTGGAAGAGGTGCAGCGCGCGCAAGACGACGGCGCCGACTTCGCCGTGTTGGCGCCCGTGTTTGAGAAAAAGGACGCACCGGGAAGTGTCCCGGCTGGGCTTAATCTTCTGCGTCGTGCCTGCCGAGCAAAGCTGCCGGTCTTCGCTCTCGGCGGCATCACAATGGAAAACGCGTACGCCTGCCTGGACGCGGGCGCGTCTGGAATCGCCGCCATCCGCCTGTTTCAGGAGAACTCGATCGCGAAAGTCGTAGAGCAGTTGCGCACTAGGTAAGCGGCAGAACGCTGACCCTGATGTGACGCCACGTGCCCGTCGCCCTCGTGTTGTCCATTCAATTCATTTCGCTTGCCGAGGACAAAGCGATCTCATACCCTGAGGCTCTCCACCGTCCCCCATGCCAGACCCCCCGAGCCGCCGCCGCTTTCTAAAGAAGGCAGCCATCGCCGGTGGCGGTGCGTTGCTCGGCGCGGCCGGTCTGAACCAGATCTCTCCCAGCATCTGGCGTGAACCGTTGGTGTTTGGGCCTAACCGCAGCTATTGGGCAAGAAGTCAGCCGCCTCAGAATCCCCCGTTGACCGGCAACATCGAGGTAGATGTCGCCGTGCTCGGCGGCGGCTTCACCGGGCTCTCCGCGGCCTACTACATCCGCAGCATCTCCCCGCACAAGCGCGTTGTCGTCCTGGAAGCGAAGGGCTGCGGGAACGGGGCCTCAGGCCGAAACGGCGCCATGGTGCTGACCATGACCGCAGACCGGTATATGCATTTCAGTTCCACTCCGGCCATGGACAAGAAAATCTACGATCTGACGGCCGAGAACATCCGGATCTTGTCGAAGTTGAGCGTTGCGACTGGCATTGACTGCGAGTTGGAGACCAACGGCGCTCTGCAAGTGCTCGTCACCTCCGAAGATATCAGCGCGGCAAAGGCGTACGTACAGCAGGCACGGTCCCTGGGCATGCCGGTTGAGTTCTGGGATAAGCCGCGACTCGTAAGCGCGATTGGCACCGAGGCGTACGAAGGTGGCTTTTTCGACCCCAGCGGCGGACACATCCATCCCATGAAACTGGTGCATGTGTTCAAGGCTGCGGCGGAGAGCGCTGGCGCACAAATCTACGAAAACACAGCCGTGGCCAGCATCGAAGAAGGCCAGGAGCACGTTCTCCATACGACCGGCGGAAATACCGTCAAAGCAAAGTCGTTGGTGTTGGCGACCAATGCTTTCACTTCCAGACTGGGATTCTTCAGGAATTCGATTCTGCCGCTCCATGAGTACGTGGCCGTGACTCAGCCCCTTACGGAGCAGCACCTGGCCGCCATCGGGTGGCGCGAGCGAGTTCCATTCAATGACAGCCGCACCCGCGTCTTCTATCTCGGCTTGACCCAGGACCGCCGCATCCACATCGGCGGAGGCAGCCCCAGCTACTTTTTCAATGGTGGGGATGGCAATGCCAGCGACGCCGCGTCCCATTTTGCGCAGCTCCAACGCGAGTTGGTGCGAATCTACCCCAGACTCGCGGGCATCGAGTTCGAAGCGGGCTGGGATGGAATCGTTGACTGGTCGAGCGACGCGTCCCCTTCCGTGGGATGCACCGGAAGGCATAAGAACATCTTCTATGGACTCGGCTACAGCGGACATGGCGTGAATCTGACCTCGATCTTCGGGAGAATCATTGCCGCCCTCGACGCCGGCCGTGACGAGAGTTGGAGACAATATCCGTTCCTCAACGCGGATCTTGTCTACGTTCCGAATGAGCCTTTCCGCTGGCTGAGCGCACAATCCGGGCTGGCATGGTATCGCCTGACGGAGTCTTAGTTGATTCTGCGGCTGCTAAACTAAGTTTTCCTCGGAGACCCCGCATGGAATTCATCACCCTGCCGCACACCGACCTTCGTTGTTCGCGCATCGCGCTGGGCACGTGGTCCATCGGCGGCTTTGGCTGGGGCGGTATGGATGAGGCCGCCTCCATTCGCACCATTCACGCCGCCCTCGATCTTGGCATCAACCTGTTCGACACCGCCCCGATCTATGGCAAGGGCGCGGCCGAGGAAGTGCTGGCCAAAGCGCTCGACGGAGGCCGCCGTCAGCGCACCCTCATTGCCACCAAATGCGGCCTCGACTTCAGCCGCAGCGACGGCATCTTCACCGACAGCCGCCGCGAGGTGATTCTCCGCGAAGTTGAGGAATCTCTCCGCCGCCTGCGCACCGACGTGATTGACCTCTATCAGGTGCATTGGCCAGACCCGCTGATTCCCGCCGAAGAGACCGGCGCAATTCTTCATGAATTGCAAAAACAGGGCAAGATTCGCGCCATCGGCGTCAGCAACTTCGCTCCGGCACAGATGGCCAGCTTCCAGAAGTCGGCGAAGCTCAGCTCCAACCAGCCGCCTTATAGCCTGTTGGAGCGTGGCATTGAGCGCGAAGTGCTGCCTTACTGTCGCGAGCATGGAATTCCGCTGATCGCCTACGGGCCGCTCTGCCGCGGCATGTTGAGCGGACGCATGACCGCCGGCACCAACTTTGCTGGCGATGACATTCGTTCGGTTGACCCGAAATTCCAGCCGCCCCGCTTTTCGCAGTACCTGCAAGCCGTGGCGCGATTGGATCAATTTGCCCAGGCCACTCACCGCAAGCGTGTGATTGATCTGGCCTTGCGCTGGACGCTCGATCAACCCGGAGTCGGCATTGTGCTCTGGGGTGGCCGCAAGCCGGAACAGTTGGCGCCAGTGCCAGGAGCGTGGACTTGGCGGCTGACTGCGACTGACTTCAAGGAGGCGGATCGCATCCTCGCGGAAACGATTTCCGATCCGGTGGGGCCGGAGTTTTTGACACCGCAGGTGCGGGCCGCCGGCTAGGCGCAGGCCACCACGCCCGTCCCACCCAACTGGCTTACCGGTGCTCGCGACCCGGCTGAGGCACCAGCCAATGCAGCACCATGTTCACCAGGCTCAGCGCGATGGCGCCCAGGAACGCGGCCAGAAAGCCATGGATCTCAAACCCGGGCACAAACACAGCCGCCAGCTTGAGCATCAGCGCATTGATCACGAACCAGAACAAGCCCAGCGTAAGCACAGTAAGCGGAAGCGTGAGGAACTTGAGCAACGCACCCAGAGTGGCACTCAAGAACCCGATGGCCAGCGCGGCCAGCAGAGCTGCAGTCGCACCATGGACGACAAATCCCGGCACGAAATGTGAAACAACCCATACTGCCAGCGCACTGAGCACCCAGTTCAGGAGATGTCGAAGCATGCGTCCCTCCGCCGGCTGAATCTTATGCGTGCGGCGCGGGAACCGCAACTCAGCGGAAAGCCCTCAGGCTATAATCCCCAACCATGCCGAACTTTCCCCGCCCACTCGCCGCCCGCAAACTGCTCGCAACCGCATTCTTTGTTCTCGTGGGGGCTGCCCTGACCGCGCATTTCGCTCCGGCGCAAGGAAAACGTGCCCAGCCGGAAGCCGTCATGGTTCCGCGCGTCGCCCCTCGTGTCGAAGATGTGTCCACCATGGACGGCATCATCAAGACTTACTACGACGTCATTTCCGGACCAGCGGGCCAGCCGCGGCAATGGTCACGCGACCGCACCCTCTATATTCCCGAGGTGCGCTTCGTCGCCATGCGCGTGGATAAGCAGCAGCACCCGCTGGCCGACATCATGAGCCATCAGCAATTTGTCGAGCGCAGCAACCCTGGCTTGGTCCGCAGCGGTTTCTACGAGGCAGAAATCCATCGTGTAACCCATCGCTTCGGCAACCTCGCCCACGTCTTCAGCACCTACGAGAGCCGCAACACCAAAGATGGGCCGGTGATCCAGCGCGGGATCAACAGCATCGAACTATTCTGGGACGGCAAGCGTTGGTGGATCGCCTCCGCCATCTGGGACGACGAGCGCAAAGACAATCCCATTCCGGCGGAGTTCCTGCCTTAACCCGCCCGGGTCTTCGGCTGCAATTTCTCGGAGACCTCTTCCGCCTTCCGTCTGCCATACTTAGACCATGCTGAACACGATCACCGGCGCCGCGGCTGCCTCTACTACCAGTGAAGACGCCATTAGCTTGCTCTTGGGCTGTCATCAGCGCATCCGCCACTTCACCGGCGTGGCCCAGCGCCTGGCGGAAAGCCCCGAAGCCCCGCCGGATGACCGTACCGCGGCGGCAATTGCCGTCTTGCGTTACTTCACGGTGGCGCTGCCGTTACACGAGGCCGACGAGAATGAATCCGTCTTCCCGCGATTGCGGGCAGCATTACCAGCAGGCCCTCTGCTCGAAGCGAATTCCGCCATGGTCGAGCAGCATCGCGCCCTCAATGCCGCGCTGGCGCAACTCATTCCGCTCTGGCGGCGCATCGAGCATGATCCCGCAGCGCAGCCGACCCTGACGGCGGCGCTGATCGAAAATACACAACAGATGAAGGGCCTGTGGGATGTGCACCTGCGGCTGGAAGAAGAGACTGTGTTTCCAGCCATGCAACAGTTTCTCGACGCGCGGGGGCTCGAGGAGATTCGCGGCGAAATGCGCACACGCCGCCAGAACTAGGCTGTATCGACATATACACTTTGCGGCGAGTTGGGCTAGCTGTTGAATTTGGGTCGAACGTTGTGGCATCCCATCTTAGGATCGGCCGATGGGGCGTCCGCTCTCCGGAGGGCTGTGCGACTGTCATGCGCGACCCGGTCATTCCGGCCCTCTGCTCCACGGACGATAGTCATCTTCTCGATCAGCTCCTCGTGGAACTATTTGCGCTTTCCACCTTTTCCATCGGCCAGTGCCGTGAGGATCTTGTATGCGGCGGTCACTCTTTCATCGATAGGGTAATTCTTGTTGGCCAGGATGACGATCCCCAGCCGCTTCTCCGGGACAAATGCTACATACGCCCCGAAGCCGTTGGTCGAGCCGGTTTTGTTGATCCAAACGTCTTCGTGCGGACCCTCTGGCGGGTTTATTTCAGTAACCGGCGTCGCATTGAAGATCATTGCCGACGAGTTCCCTTCCAGTAGCGTCTTCAACGCAACCGGATACTGATATTGTTCCCATATCAGGTCCTGAGTCATCGGCCCCGCCTTGAAGTAGCCAGTGTGTGTTTCTGTGATCGCGCGCTGGAACTTCTTGTCCAATCGAATCGAATTCATGTTGGCTTCCACAAAGCGGACCATGTCGGGGGCCGTTGCCTTGATGCCGTAGGCTTCAGAGGACAGCACCCCGGTTGCCATTCGGATCGGAGCATCTTCCTTCGTGTAGCCCTGCGCGTAATCAACCATTTTGGCTTTGGGAACGTTGATGTAGCTACTCTTCATGCCGAGCACAGAAAACAGGCGCTGTTCCATCAGCGGGGCAAAATCCTGCCCCATGCTCTTCGCAGTTATCAAGCCGAGCGTTCCGATGCCGGGATTGGCATAAGTTCGATATGTTCCCGGCTCATAGGTGGGCCGCCAGCCCTTGAAATACCGCATCAACTCATCGTTGTTTCCGATGTTGTCCGGCACCTGCAAGGGAAGCCCCCCAGGCGTATGCGTACCTAGATTGAGCAGACTGACGTTGCCGAACTTACTATCTCGCAGGGCCGGCAGGTACTTGCTCGTCTTGTCTGACAAGCAAAGATAGCCGCTAACTTGTGCATAGGACGCCAGGGTCGCAGTGAATGTCTTGGTTACCGATCCGATTTCGAACAATGTGTCACGCGTCACAGGCTGGCGAGTTTCAGTTGATGCCACGCCATAGCTGAACACGTATGGCTTACCCGCGACAGTGATGCCGACTGCCACGCCGGGAATACTGTATTTCGCCATCACTGGCCGTATGGCCAGGTCCACCGCACTTTTGATCCTATGTTGCAGGTCATCGGCCGCGTGACCGACGGCTGTGGTTGCGCATATGCCAAAGAGGACTGCCGCCGCGAGGCTCTTGGCTCTGGTTTTCATGTCTTCGGTTTTCTCCAACTTCTGTCAAATGTCGACTAGGCCGTATCGACATCTAGTAAGGATAATCCAGGAGCAAGCCAGAGCGACCAGACCCTGGAAGCAGGTTTTGGACTTTTCGTAGCGGGTGGGCGTAGCAAAGACCGATCGCTTAGCGGTAGACCTCTTTTCGGTGCCCCACCCGCAAGATCAAGACCGTGATGATCTTGTCCTGGATTTCGCAGATCAAGCCGTAATCCCCCACGCGGTAACGCCAGAGGCCGCCTTTGTCGCCTCCCAGGGGCTTGCCCCATTGCCGTGGGTTTCCGGACGTCTGCAAACGGGCCCGCAGAAAACGAACCACAGACTCTTGCGCCACACGATCAAGCTTCTTGATCTGCTTTTCAGCGGTCCGGCTGATCTCAACGATCCAAGCCAAGCCGCCGCTCCAGTTCTTGCAGAGTGATTCTGGGCTCGCGCCGCTCCAGCACCGCGATACCCTTCAGGTAGTCCTCGCGGTCTTCGAGAAACTGGCGGATGGCCTCGCGCGCATAATAGCTCTTACTCCGCCCAGTCTCACGGGCGAGCGATTCGAGCTTGGCTTCGAGTTCTGCGTCGAGGCGTATTCCCAGCATGCGCGTAGGTGTTAAACATGTTTAACATACACCAAATCGCACCGTGCCGCAAGTTCCTGAATCTAGCGCCCGTCTAAAACAAGTTCCACAAGAACTGGTTGTACACGTCGTGGTGGTACTGCACTTCCTGCGACTTCACAAACGTGCCCAACAGTCGCGGGCAGCGGTCAGCGGATGCTTGCTTCAGGTCGGCGTAGCGGGCTTTCACATCGTCGCCCAAAAGCTCGGTCGTCCACTTCGCCTTGCGGAAGTTGGCCAGGGCGTCATAGACGTTGTCCGGCAAATACCGCTCCGCCTGGCGCAGGTTCTTGATCTTCGCCGTCTCGCCGTGCAGGCCCGTCTTGAAAATCGAATACATTACCATGTACGGGTTCGCATCCGGGCTCACCGAACGCACTTCCACCCGCATACTCTTCTCGTTCCCAATGGGAATGCGGATCATGGAGCCGCGATCCACCGGCGAGGCTTTGATCTGGTTCGGCGCTTCAAAGTGCGGATCCAGTCGCCGGTAGGCATTGACGCTCGCATTCAGCATCAGGCAAACATCATTCCCGTGAGTGAGAATGCGGTCCAGAAATTCCCAGCCCATCTTGCTCAACTTCTCCTCGCCCTTGGGGTCCCAAAACAGGTTCTTCCCGTTCTTGCTGATGGACACGTTGGTGTGCATCCCGCTGCCGTTCACTCCCACCACCGGCTTGGGCAGAAACGACGCGGTAAAGTTCATGTTCGTCGCCACCTGCCGGCAAATCAGTTTGTAGAGCTGAATCTGGTCTGCCGCCGCCACCACTTCACCGTAGCTGTAGTTGATCTCGAACTGCGAGGGCGCAACTTCGGGATGGTCTTTTTCATTCTGGAACCCCATGGACCGCTGCACCTCGGCCGTCGTATCGATAAACGTGCGCAGCGGATCGCCGGGCAGCGAATGGTAGTAACCACCGGTATTGACGTATTCGAACTTGCCGGTTTCGTGGTAGCGGCGCTCGGCGTCGGAGCCCTGGAAAAGAAAACCCTCGATCTCGTTGGCCGCGTTCAGCGTGTAGCCATGCTTCTGGTGCAGCTCGTTGGCAAATACTTTCAGCACGCCGCGGATGTCCGCGGTGTAGGGTTCGCCGCCCTTGTCAATCACCTCGCCGAAGACCAGCACCTTGCCCGGCCCGAAAACATCGGCCGGCGCCCAGTAGAATGCACTCCAGTCAATTCCCAGCCGCAGGTCGCTCTCGCGTTGCGCGGTAAAGCCCCGAATGGACGAGCCGTCAAACGTCAGATTATCAAAGCTCCCCAGCAGGAACTTCTTGTCGTAATCCAGCATGTGCAGCCGCCCTTCCAGATCGCTGAAGAGCACGGTGACCGCCTTGATCCGCTTCTCGTCTCGCAGATACTTCAGGCGCTCTTCCTGGATCTTGTGTGCCGCCACGCGGTTCTTGCGCTGTTCTTTCGCCTGCAGGTTAAGTTCTTCCAGTTCGTCGTAGGAAAGCGCGAGAAAATTGCGGAGTTCAGGAAACATGCATCTCCTTCGCCTGGGTCAGGCCCGGCAGCTTGCTTGAGTTGTGGCTGGGAAACAAGTAATAGCCTACCCTGCTCCGCGCCAACCCGCCAATAGAAACCTCTTATCGCGCAGATCAATCCGATTTATCGGTCGTGAGCACCGCGGACCGTTTTCCCACCCGCCTTTTTCCCCTGCCCGGCGGTCATTTTCTGTTGAAAAATTCCACTCCCACCTCACAGTCCCGCGCTCCCATTCGGTTACACTAGAGGACTTTACCCATTCCCAGGAGGATTCTGTCATGCCCGAAGCCGCGCTCAATGGCGCTGAATTCAAGAAACAATTGCGAGCCGGTTCGCCCAAGATGGGCCTGTTCCTGAACGCGCACAGCCCGACCGTGGCCGAGCAGTTGGCCCACAGCGGCTACGATTGGCTGCTGGTCGATACCCAGCATGGGCCTATGGGCTTTGAGCGCCTTTCCGCTATGCTCGCCGGAATCGCCAACGGCGGCGCCAAGTCCATGGTGCGCGTCGGCGGTTACGATGATCGCCCCGGCATCCAGCAGGCGCTCGACATGGGTGCCGACGGCGTCCTCATCCCCTACATCAACACCGCCGAAGAGGCCCGCCAGGCCATCAGCTGCGCCAAGTACCCCACCGTCGGCACGCGTTCCGTCTACTTCCCGCAACGCAGCATGAACCGCGACGGCCTGCTCGGCTACGCCGGCAACTGGAACAACAACGGCATCGTCGCGCTCCAGGTGGAAACTGCTTCCTGCATCAAGAACATGGAAGAGATTGCCGCCGTACCCGGCGTGGACATCCTCTTCCTCGGCCAGAACGATCTCTGCATGTCCATGGGCCTCTACGAAAAATACGAGTTCCCCCACATGTACACCTCGCCGGAACTCAACGCCGCCACCCAGAAGCTGGTTGACCATGCCCGCAAGAACAAGCTCATCCTTGGCATCTTCCTCTTCGGCACCTCACGCGTGGCCGAGTTCCTGGAGAAGGGTTTCACCTTCATCAGCATCGGCAACGACTTGCATCACGTGCTGACCCAGGCGGGCGCGTATGTAAAGGACATGGAAGAAGCCGCCAAATCCAAAGGCAAGAGCTGGGCACGGCGGCCAACCGCGTTGTTCTAGTCCCTTGCCCGCCGACCCAGAGACTTTTGTAGAATCGAAGCGATCACCCCAGGGACGGCCTCGCTTGCATCCACCGCTCAACGAAACTGAAGTCCGTGTTCTCGGCTCGCTGGTCGAGAAAGACATCACCACACCCGACTACTACCCGCTTTCCCTCAACGCGTTAGTCAACGCCTGCAACCAGAAAAATAACCGCGACCCGGTAATGACGCTGGACGAAAACACGGTGCGCGACGCGCTCGCCGCGCTGCAGGAAAAGCATCTCGCCGGCCCTGCCAGCGGCGCCGACAGCCGTGTCACCAAGTACGAGCACCGCCTGCAGGAGGTCTACAACTTCACCCGCGGTGAAACCGCCGTGCTCTGCGTGCTCCTCCTGCGCGGACCGCAAACCCCAGGCGAACTGCGCGGCCGCACCGAACGCATGCACCACTTCGAAACCCTGGACGACGTAGTCGCCACCCTCGATCACCTGGCCCACCGCGACCCGCCCCTCGCCACCATCCTCCCGCGCCAGCCCGGCACCAAAGAATCCCGCTACGCCCACCTGTTCGCCGGAGACCATGTGCCAGCAGGCAATGTAGAAACTCCGACCCAACCCTCAGCCGCACCCGAACCCCGCGACAGTCGCCTCGACCGCCTGGAACAAGAGCTCGCCGACCTGAAACGCGAGTTCCGCGAATTCCAGAAACGCTTCGAGTAACGGATCATGACTTGCTGCTGTTTTTCTCTGCGTCCTCTGCGCCCGTTCTCCGCGTACTCTGCGTTCTAAGATTTTGCCTCTCGCGCGTTCACGATTTAATCCGTGAAAATCCGTGGCGTAGCCTTGGCTCTACTCCCCCGTCAGCATCCCCCACGCTTCCCGATACTTCTCAAACTTCGACCTCTTTTTCCGGCTCCCGGGAAACAACTTCAGCGACCGCAGCCGCTGCACCATTCCCACCGGAAACACATACCAAGCCTGCTCCGGGACGGCATACGCCACCAGCACATCAATCTCGTCCGGCCGGTACGCCCGCAGCGAGTGCCCATGCGTGTGGAAACTGTAGCCCCCGTCCTCCCCCGCCCGGTACGCCGACTTCACTTGCACCTTCCACAGCCGCCCGCCTGCCTGCACAATAAAGTCATACGGATGGCTATCTCCCCACGGCTTCGCCACTCCAAACCCCAGCCGCGCCGCCTTCGCCATGAACTCCGCTTCCGCAATCTCCCCGCGCTGTTTCCCCGTAAGCGCCCGCCCCCGCTTCCGCCCCCGCTTTTCTTCGGGATCCCCCGCCACCGCCCACAGATTCCCCAGGAACCCTGCCGCCACCTCCTCCGCCACCTGCCGCTCATTCCCCTCGCCCATGCTCATCCTTTGTTCCTCTTTCCTTTTCACCCACCACAACAAAGCCCCCGCAGACCATCCGGTCCGAAGGGGCTTCTAAGTTCCCGTATATTTTGACTTACACGATCTCTATCTTCGTATCATCTCCAACCCCGGGCCTTAGGTCAAGGGAAAACTCGCAGCAGTTCAATTCGGAAATTCGAAAATCCCACACTTCGAAAATAACTCCACTTCTGCAATCCGAAATCTGCAATCGGGCAATCGGCGGGGTGCCCCATTCAAGCCCTCTTTTGGCTTGAGTGGGGCAGTTCCACCACTGGACAAAGCCTCCCCGTTACTCGTTCACGGCGTGCAGCTCTGCCTTGGGTTTGACTTTCGCGAGCACCACCACACTGGGGGTGCCACACATCTCGTTTTTTGAGATGTGGGAGGCAATGTCTTGTGTGGCGCGGGCAGCCTGCCCTCGAGCCGAATGGCGAAGCGCCCTCGCCCGCGTGGTTTTGGGGTTTGCCGGGAAACGAGGCCCGGCCCGGACCTTCCCCACACCCCCCCGCCGCAATCCAATTCGACAATGTTTTCACTTCTGCAATCTGCAATCTGCAATCGCGGTGCCGGTAGCCCCCGACTTCAGTCCGGGGAAAGCACCGCACTCTCACCCCGCGCCCCACGAGGTGGGCCGGACAATCAGCAGCAGCTAACACGGGCACTGGTACGCGTGTTCCAAAAAGCGAACAGGGATACCTGCAGTAGCGGGCCTGCGTAGGGCTGATGGTGACGCGGCGCCCAAACTAAGTCCCTCGAAACCCCAACAGACATGCGAGGTTGGTGGACCAGATGCGACTCGGTTCCTGGCCTTGTCCGGAAAATGGAACAAACGAAAAAATCGCTTGATTTTCACAGGCGCGTGCAGGCAAGGTTCGTGTCCATCCCAAAATGGAACGGAGGTTCGCGTGAGGACAATCTGGTTTGTAATCACATTGCTGGTATGTGTTTTGTTGAGTTTGCCGGCAATGGGGCAGACCTGTCCGCCGAACTATCCGATCACCGTGACCTCGTTTACTCTGGCGCCGAGCCAGATCAATGGCGACGGGCACGAAACGGCGCGCGGGACAGTGACGGTCAAAAACACTACTGGATCGACCGGCGTTGACGTCTGTCTGCACAGTACGGTGACCAGCTTCCACTGCATGTTGCCGGCGTTCTTCGACGGCGGTTCGTTTGCCTGCGGGTGCGTGCTTGCGGGGAGTTCGACCAGTTTCGACGTCGAGTACACGGCCACCGTGGGCGCGACGAACACGTTCCCCATTACGGCGTCGGTGGACTATCCGATCAATCCGCCGGGCTGCATTGACCCCGGGAAGACGCAATCGCTGACGGCGGTGGCGCCGGTCGCGCCCGACCCGCCGCTGGACCTGCCCTGCGTCACCTGCGCTCTGGCGGGAGCCCCGATCAACCTGACCAACGGCGACACCTGGATTGAAGAGACCGACTACAGTCTGCCCGGCCTGGGTGGCGGCATCACGCTAACGCGGACGTGGAACAGCCTGTGGCCGAGCATGGGCCCCGTCGAGCTGGCCGGAACCTTTGGGCACAGTTGGCGATCCACCTTCAATGAGCGGCTGCAGACGCTGGCGGGTGGTGGCATCAAGTACTGGCGGGCCAACGGCAGTGCCTGGCTCTTCAGCTTTGACAGCCTCAACCATATCTACACGCTGACCGCGCCCTTTGATGAAGTGGGCAGCCTGGCGTTCGACTCCGGGACAGCGCAGTACACGCTGACCTACAAAGACGGCACGCAGCACGTCTTCAACAACGCCGGATATCTGGCGGCGATGATTGACCGCAACGGCAACACCGAGTCCATTGCCTACGATGCTTCCAACCGCATCACGCAGGTGACGGACGCAGCCGCCCGCTCCATCACCTTCAGCTACAACGATGCGAACAATCCCAACCAGGCCACCAGCGTGCAAGACGTGACGGGGACGATTGCCACCTATACCTACGTAAACACGCTGTTGACCGAGGTGACGTACGCGGACGGGTCGGTGCTCAACTTTGCCTATGACGCAAGCCAACTGATCCTGAGCGTCACGGACGCACAAAACAAGGTCTACGAGACGCACACCTACGATGGGCAGAGGCGGGGAGCGACCTCGGCCCGCGCCAACGGTGTCGATCTGGTAACAATTTTCTACCCCAGCACGACCTACACCCAGGTCAAGAATTCGTCAGGCTTTTTCACAACCTACACGTTTGCCTCGAAGGGCGGGCGCGGGTTCATCACCTACGTCAACGGCCAGGGTTGCGCCACTTGCGGATTCAAGACGCAGGAAACGCAGTCGTTCAACTACGACGGCGCCGGGAAGATTGTGGCCGCACAACGCGGCAGCTACAATCCGGAGTATTACACCTACGATGCCGCCGGAAACCTGATCCAGAAACAGGTCGTACTGAATAACCAAACTTCGACCGCGCTGATCTGGGCCTGGACGTACAACACTTTTGGCGAGGTGCTGACGGCGACCGACCCGCTCGGCCACATCACGGTGAACACCTACGATCCCAAGGGAAATCTGCTGACCACCACCACGCCCTCGCCCGATGGCGGTACCACGGCGGGAAGCGTCACGACGTTTACCTATGACGCCGCCGGCAAGGGTTTGCTGAGCACGATCAAAGACCCGCTGAATCACGTCACCACCATCACGTATTTCCCCAGCGGGCTGATCCAGACGATTAAAGACCCGCTGAACCACATCACCACCTATGCCTACGATGCGCGCGGCAACCGGAACTCGGTGACCGACGCCCTGAACAAGGTGACCACGTTCGGTTACGACATCATGAACCGCCTGACCTCGATCACCTATCCGACCCTGACGGCGACCACGGTGACCTTCGGTCTCGACTACCGCGGGCGGCGGCAGACGGTGACCGACCAGACCAGCAAGGTGACCACCTACGGCTACGACGATGCCGACCGCCTGACCACGGTGACCGATGCGCAAACACCGGCCCACGGAGTCACCATCTACGACTACGACACCGAGAACAATCTGAAGAAGATCACGGATGCCCTCTTGCGGCAGACGCTGTTCGATTACGACAACGGCGGGCAGGTGACGAAGGTGACGTTCCCCTCCACGCTGGCGGAAACGTACATCCCTACCCACGGCGACGTGACCCAGAAGACCGATCGCAAGGGCCAGATCATCAAGTACAATTACGATAATTTTCATCGGCTGTTCCGCAAGACCTATCCGGATTCCTCCACGGTGGAGTACACCTACGAAGGCATGCGCTTGCAGCAGGTGGTGGACGCAACCGGGACCTACACCTTCGCTTACGATGACATGGACCGGCTGAAGACGGCGACGGTGAGCTACGCCTTCCTGCCCATGCGGACGTTTACCGTGAACTACACCTACGACAAGGCCGGCAACCGCAAAACCATGACCGACCCGGAGAGCGGGGTGGCCACGTACACCTATGACAACGCCAACCGGCTGACCGGGCTGCAGGATTTCCAGTTGCAGAACTACACGCTGGGCTATTCGGCGGTAAATTCGCGGCTGTCGCTGACCCGGCCCAACAGCGTGGCCACCACGTATACCTATGACAACATCCAGCGGCTGACGGGAGTGACGCACAAGCTGGGCACGACGGTGCTGGACGGGGCGACGTATACCTACGACGCTGCCGGCAATCGAAAGACACGCACCGACCAGCGCACCAGTACCACGCTGACGTATGGCTATGACAACATTTACCAGTTGCTTTCGGCCAAGCAAGGCACTACGACCAAAGAGACGTATACCTACGACCGGGTGGGGAATAGGCTGAGTTCGCTGGGCGTAACGCCCTACGTGAACAACACGTCGAACGAGTTGACATCGATTCCGGGAACGACGTATACGTACGACAACAACGGCAACATGGCGACCAAAACAGACGCGACGGGCGTGACGACCTACACCTGGGATTACGAGAACCGGCTGGTGGCGGTGGCGCTGCCGGGCGCGGGTGGGAGCGTTGCGTATAAGTACGATCCGTTTGGGCGGCGGGTGCAGAAGGCGTTCACCCAGGGTTCAACCACGACGACGACGAATTACATTTATGACGGGATGAACGTCCTGGAAGAAGTGGATAATAGCGGAAGCGTCCTCGCTCGGTACACACAGGGTAATACCGCCGACGAGCCGCTCATGGAGGTACGCGCTGGTGCGACAAGTTACTATGAGGCAGACGGATTGGGTTCGGTGACGTCGTTGAGCACAACAGCCGGGGCGCTGGCTAACACTTACATTTTCGACTCATACGGAAGGCTTACGGCTTCGACGGGGACGGTTGTAAATCCATTCCAGTACACCGGAAGGGAGTGGGACGTGGAAACGGGTGCTTACTACAACCGGAATCGTTACTACGACCCGACTCGCGGGCGGTTTTTCAGTGAGGACCCTCTGGGCTTTATGGGCGGCCCAAATTTTTACGACTATGTGAACAACGAGCCCACCAGCTTTACGGACCCCCTCGGCCTTAGCGGATCGCGACCGGGAGGGCCGTATCACCCTCCATCGGGAGTGACGACAAGATGCAACGAGGGAGATTCGTGCGAGAGGATGAAGGGAAAAATGTGGGTGCTTGGCAGGATGATCTCCTCACATGTGGGTTGGGACATTGTGATGCCACCGCCCCGTGGTGGAGGCAGGCACGGAGAGGAGATCGCGAACTTGTGGATACAGCTCGCACAATGCCAAGCGTTGTATCAAAAGAAGTGCAAGTCCGATTGCAACAAACAAAAGCCTCCTCGGTATCAGCCCGACCCGTGGTGGTCAGTTTTTTGGGAAACCTTCTGGGACGGTGTTCGTGAAGATCAGTGGGAGATTGAGTACGCGCTCACGCACCCTAACCAAATCAGCCCAGCAGGGCTTCCCATGCCGACGCCGCTACCGGTTCCGGTACCAGTAATTCCTTAAATGGCTATGCATGCAGGAGGGTGAAGACTTGACGAAGCAAGCAGAGGGCGTTACTGATGTCGTGGCCGAGCTCGGGCTTGGAGCGCCTGAGCCGCGTTCCATACCCATTTCCAAGAATCGCTTAGAGCAGCTAATGAGGAGTGGCAACATCGAGGTGCTCGGCGTCGTGTACGATTTTATTTCCGACCCCAAACACCGCCCGCTGATCGAGCCGCGCCTTGAATTCAGGGACTATCACCGCTTTATTACCGCATATTTTGGGCGTTGTTTTCGCGAAGATCCAAAGAGCAGGTGGGCTTGCTCCAGGTATTCAGCGGGCTGGGATCTTGTGAACTGGTTTGTAAGTTTCTGGAACGATGAAACGGTTCCCCGGTCTGCGATTTCCGAACTAAAGGAGTGGCTTGCAACTCTCTACCGCGAGGGAGATGCTAACCTTCGCACTTGCCTCGAGACGGCCACCCTCGAACATCTTTTTGAGCATAAGACAATTCAAAAGTTCTTCACCGATTGGGAACGGGATCCAGTACTCGGAACTGCGTATTCCGCGGCGGCGGCGTGGGTTAAGGGGGGAGGCAAAACGCCACTCGGAAAACCTGCCCGGGTCCGCAAGGCTAAAGCAGCGACACGAAAGCGGTAAGACCGATCGCAAGGGCCAGATCATCAAGTACAATTACGATAATTTTCATCGGCTGTTCCGCAAGACCTATCCGGATTCCTCCACGGTGGAGTACACCTACGAAGGCATGCGTTTGAAGCAGGTGGTGGACGCGAGCGGGACGTACACCTTCGCTTACGATGACATGGACCGGCTGAAGACGGCCACGGTGAGCTACACGTTCCTGCCCGTGCGGACGTTTACCGTGAACTACACCTACGACAAGGCAGGCAACCGCAAAACCATGACTGACCCGGAGAGTGGGGTGGCCACCTACACCTACGACGCGGCCAACCGGCTGACCGGTCTGCAGGATTTCCAGCTACAGAACTATACGCTGGGCTATTCGGCGGTGAATTCGCGGCTGTCGCTGGCGCGGCCCAACAGCGTGGCCACCACGTATACCTATGACAACATCCAGCGGCTGACGGGCGTGACGCACAAGCTGGGCACGACCGTGCTCGACGGTGCTGGTGAGGTACACCCAGAGTACTGGTATTGACGAACCGCTAGCCGAACTTCGTTCTGGCACAACAAGCTACTATCAACGAGATGGCCTCGGGTCGGTCTCCTCGCTTAGCACTGCCGCCGGTTCGCTAACCAATACCTACAGCTACGACTCGTTCGGGAGTACAACGGCCTCGACTGGCAGCGTCAGCAATCCATTCCGCTACACCGGGAGAGAGTTCGATTCGGAGACCGGAGTTTACCAGTACCGCGCTCGCTACTACGATCCAAGCGTCGGGCGATTTATGAGCGAGGATCCGGTCTGGTACGGCACATTCAATCTTTACAACTACGTTGGTGGAAACCCTGTCAACTACACGGACCCTTCGGGAAGGCGGAGAGTCTACGGGAACTGGTGCGGCCCCAATTGGACCGGCGGGCAGACCGAACCGTACAATCCGGCGCACGACAACGTCTACAGACCCCCTATCGACAATCTTGACACAATATGCCTGAACCACGACAAGTGCTACTTCCGATGCAGAAGGGACCATCCCTGCAGCGTAACTGATCGACAGAATTGCATGAGAAATTGCGACCAGACTCTGATCAATGACGTTCCTGATACAACCTGGGGAACGATCGTCAAAGACGGAATACAGTGGTTCAACAAGAACCCAAAAGCTGATACAAATGAAGAATGCGGCTGCAAAGAGAAAAAGCCGAAATGATGAAATTTTCTAAAGCCGGAAAGCGCGAGCTTTGCACTGAGTGGAGGCTCCAACTGATATGGCCATTTTGAAATCCAGATTCTCCGTTTTAGCCTATGTTCCACCCTTTCTGCACCTGTGCGCCTGCGCCGCGACGACTCTGGCTAATCCCATCTCTGGGTGGAAGTATGTAGGTCTAGCAGACTTTCCCGTTTCGATCGCGGCGGTTGGCCTGTCGATGCGCTACGATGTGAACCCGCTTGTCTTCTTTGGCCTAATAGGTACCCTCTGGTGGTACCTTATCGGTCTCGTAGTGGTATTTTTGCTCCGTCGGTTTATATCCCCCGGGCGGGTGGCCCAGCCTTGATTTTGATTTTTGTGAGGACCAGCAACCCTGGGGGTGCCCCATCCTTGCGTTCTTTGCAAGGGTGGGAGGCAATCTGTTCGCACGACAGAAACTCAACCGAGGCATCGTGGTGGGGTGGCTGCGCGACGCCGAAAGTCTTGCCTCCCACCCTTCACACAACGAAGGGTGGGGCACCCCCAGGGTTTGCGCTGCATGCGAAAATCAAGAGCAAGGGTTGATTGGATAAGAGCGAAGGCTCGATTCGAATCCGGGGTAGTCTTGGTTTGAGGACTAAGGCTTCTCGGAAAGGAAGGAGCCTTCGCTCATGATGATTATAGGGTGTGATTTCCATCCCAGCTGGCAACAAATTGCGTGGTTGGACACGACGACTGGGGAAACCGGGGAGCAGAAACTGGTGCACGCTGCCGGGGACGCCAAGATGTTCTATCAGCAACTGGCGGCGCCGGGGCTGATCGGCATGGAGGCCACGGGCAACAGCCAGTGGTTCATCGAACTGGTGCAGGAGTTGGGGCACGAGATTTGGATCGGGGACGCAGCACAGATCCGGGCCAGTTACGTGCGCAAACAAAAGACGGACAAACGGGATGCGGCCCACATCTTGAAGCTGGTGGTGGAAGGCCGTTTTCCGCGTCTGTGGACACCGGACCGGGAGCAGCGCGATCTGCGGCAACTGGTACTGCACCGGCACAAGCTGGTGGAGATTCGCAGCCGGGTGAAGAACGAACTGCAACACCTGGCCATGAATAAGGGAAACCTGGGGACAGACGGGACGTTCCCGGCTTTCCCGCAAACTGGGGGAAACCTGGGGACAGACGGGACGTTCCCGGCTTTCCCGCAAACTGGGAAACCTGGGGACAGGGAAACCTGGGGACAGACGGGACGTTCCCGGCTTTCCCGCAAACTGGGGACGATATCCGAACCCTCACCCCAACGGAAAAGGCCATCCAGATTTCTCTGAATGGCCTTTATTTAAGTCGGCAACGACCTACTCTCCCACACAGTTTCCCGTGCAGTACAATCGGCCCTGCGGGGCTTAACTACCGTGTTCGGGATGGGAACGGGTGGGACCCCCGCGGTAAGGTCACCGACAACTTGAGGCGTTAGCGCGGCCTCTGAGCCGCGCGCCGAAATCCCGAGCGTATTCTGGAGGGATCTCTTCCGCCAATCTGGTTCGCCGCTGTTCTCCCGGGTGTAGCTAAAAGCTAGAAGCTAAGAGCTAGAAGCCAAAAGCCAGCAGCTAAAATTCTCAAAGATCCTGAGGCCGATGCCTCACAACTGAATCGATTGGGTTGTTTCTTCAGGCTTGCGGCGCACAGTCGTCAGTTTTGCTTTGCCTCGCGCCCAGTTTTTGACGCGTGGAAAAGTTGCTGCCGCTCGAAATCCAGGTTCGAACACGGAGCGATCAGCGGAAAACTGACAACTGTTTTTATGCACCGAGTAAATTTTATGGTCAAGCCGAACGGGCGATTAGTACAGGTAAGCTGAGTGCATCACTGCACGTATACCTCCTGCCTATCAACCGGGTGGTCTACCCGGGCCCTTCTTTACCCTTAGGGTTGGGAGATCTCATCTTGAGGAGTGTTTCACGCTTATATGCCTTCAGCGTTTATCACAACCGAACTTCGCTACCCAGCCGTGCCATTGGCATGACAGCTGGAACACAAGAGGTTCGTCCATCCCGGTCCTCTCGTACTAAGGACAGGCCCTCTCAAATCTCCTGCGCCCACAACAGATAGGGACCGAACTGTCTCGCGACGTTCTGAACCCAGCTCACGTACCGCTTTAATAGGCGAACAGCCTAACCCTTGGAA
>JBGQDM010000034.1:0-30808 GCA_041495845.1 Terriglobia bacterium
CCTGGTCAACTCCTGGTTCGCTGCCAAACGCCTGAACTCGGTGACCAAAATGTCCGCCAGCACCAACACCTTCCGCCACGGCGATTCGATTCCGCTAAGTGTCTCGGTGAAACCCGCTTCGGGCACGGGCACACCCTCGGGCGAGTTCTCGCTGGCCACCGACAAGTTCGGCTCGCGTATGGGCGGCACGCTCATCAACGGCGCCTTCTCCGGACCGGTGAACGACCTGCCCGGCGGCCTCTACACTTTGAGTGCGCGCTACGCGGGTGACGGTATGTTTGCCCCCAGTAGCTCCACTCCGATCGCTGTCAATGTTGCCCCGGAGCCCTCGGTGGTCAACGTCCAGGGCTTCTACCTCAATCTCGCAAATGACCCTACCCCGCTCGATCAGCCGGTTTTTTACGGTCAACCGGTGGGTCTGCAGGTGGACGTGCAGGGTCATTCCGGGGTTGGTCGCGCCACCGGCAAAGTGACCATTTTCCAGGACACGAAGCCAGTCGGGACCTTCCCTCTGGCGGCGGGTGGCACCGGCTTCTATCCCGCCAATCCGCTCACCACGGACGGTCTGCTGGTGGGGCCACACCACATCACGGTAAAGTACGAGGGCGACAGCAGCTTCCAGCCCGCCTACTCCGCTCCCCTCTTCGTGTCGGTGACAAAAGGCCACTCCGCAACCCGTAGTGTCGCTATGCCGTTCGATGTGGCTGAAGGCCAGACAGTCAAGGTTTACGCCATGGTCTCGGCTCTTGACGCGGCCGCCTCCACGAACGCCGGCGGTTTGGTTCCCGGACTCGTTTCCCCCACCGGGACCATGCAGATTTACGACAAGGGCAAGCCGTTGAGCGGCAAGCTCCCGCTGCAACTGAATGGATACTTCGGCAGCGGCGTACCACAGGTGGCCTTCAACACCAGCCTGACCGGAACTGGCACGCACGAACTCAGCGTCGCTTATTCCGGTGACTCCAACTGGCAGGCCCGCCCGCCGGCCCTGGGACCCTTCAGCGGCCCCGCCTTCGTCAACGTTACCCCCAAGCCCAAGAATCCCCCAGTACTGACGCTGCAGCAGACGCCCTCCACCCTGCACGTTGGCCAGTCCGCCAACTACGTGATCACCGTGCGTCCGGCCACCCCGGGCGGCCCCATGCCCACCGGGGATGTATCCGTCCCCAGCATCTTCCTCAACGATGGCGCCAGCCCCACTGCCACCCTGGTCAACGGAAACGCCACCTTCGTCGTGCCCTGGTTCTTTTCCGGCCAGCAGATCCTCTATGTCCAGTACTTGGGCGACGCCCACTATTCCGGCGTGACCAGCGCACCGGTGAAGATCTTCGTCAATCCTGCGACCCCGACGATCGTTCTCACCACCCCCTTCACCACCCTGAAAGCTGGCACCCAGACCAGCTTCACGCTTACTTTACCGGGCACTTCAGCCAACCCGAACATCCAGGATCCGGTCTGGGAGGGTGGGCAAGGAATTTTCTTCGACTCGGTGAACGGCGGTGCTCCGCATGCACTCACCGCACCGATACAATTCGACTACGGTCAGGCCAATGTACCGATCCTGACCGTGCCGGTGTTCCTCGGTCCGGGAACGCACGTCATCACGGGACGCTTCCTCGGCACCCTAGAATGGGCGCCGGTGACGTCGAGTCCGGTGAGCGTGGTGGTGCAGTAGGCAAAACCAAAACGCAGCCCCCCGGGGGCGGAGGCTAATCCCTCCGCCCTTTTTTCTTGGATCCGGATTTTGACGGTTCGGAATTTCGCTCAACTCTTTTCAGCTGACCGTTTACACAGCCTACCCCGATGGGGTTACAATCAAACCCTTGCGGGTCACGGGTTTCCGCTTCGCCAGGCGGGCACCCACCGTTTGTCGGCCACCTCGTCTGCGACCCTGCGGTCATGTCCATTGGGTGTTTTCCGGCGCGCCTTCCCTCGCCGTCGTGGGAGTAACGTGCCTTTCAGATTGCGAGATGTACTTCTCAGACCTGTTCGCCGCGGGCCTGACCGGAAACACTGGAGTGGTGATGTCCCCCTCGCGCCTCATCACGAAGCGGTTGGCTGCGCTGGCGATTGCCCTCGCGTTCAGCCCCCAGTTACATGCCACCGGCACTTTGGTATGTAAACCTCCCGCACTCTGGTTTGGCGCGGTCCCGGTGGGAGCAACCAAGAGCGTGCCCATCCTGCTCATGAATACGGGAACGACCACCATGACCGTGTGGGGCCTGACGAACCAAGCTGCGGCATTCACTGCTTCGTTTCCTCTGCCGCTGCGCCTGGCGCCGGGTCAGAGCGTGCCCGTGCAGATTTCTTATCATCCCGGCAGCGCTGCATATTCCGAGGGCCGCTTCATCTTTACCAACAACGGTCGCAACCCCAGCGTGCCCTTTAGGGTTCATGGAACCGGCGCCTCCGGGCTGGCGGCCAATCCGGCCAGGGAGATTTTTGACAGCGTTAAAATTGGGAGCCAGCAACAGCAGCGCTTGACCCTGGTCAATGCCAGCGCCGCCGATGTGACGCTGTCGAGCGTGGCGGTCAGCGGCGCCGGATTCTCCCAGTCCGGGATCCAGCCTCCGCTTACCCTGGCGGCGGGACAGAGTGCGACTTTCCAGGTGCTTTTCGCACCGACTCTGGCAGGCCCAGCCAGCGGAAGTCTGGTCGTGACGTCGAACGCCCATAATCAGACACTCCGCGTACCGCTTTCCGGCAGTACCACCGCCCTCGGCCTCCTCCAGGTCACGCCGGCTACGTTGAGTTTTGGCAGCGTCGCCCTGGGAAGCACAAAGACGCTGACAACAACTCTCAGCGCCAGCGGCGCAACCGTCGTGGTCACCGCCGCAACCTTCAACAGTTCGGAGTTTTTGCTCACCGGAGTGACTTTCCCGGCGATCATTCCCGCGGGCCAGCGTTTGCCGATTGTTATCCGGTTCGCGCCTCGGGCCGCCGGTGCTGCTTCCGCCCGCGTTGCCTTTATCGGCGACGCGGCCAATGGCCCGCTCGTCGCCAACCTGGCGGGCACAGGCCTAAGCCCGGTCGCGCATCAAGTAAGTCTCTCCTGGGATCCCACATCGCCCGCCGTGGGCTACAACGTCTATCGCGGAACGGCTTCCGGTGGCCCCTATGCGCTCTTGAACTCGGTCCCAGACCCGGCAACCGCGTTTGTCGATACCAACGTGGCTGGCGGAGCAACTTACTACTACGTTGCCACCGCCCTCGATTCCGCCGGAGTCGAGAGCAACTATTCCAAGGAAGTGCGTGTCGCCGTACCCGCGCCCTAGTCTTTCGTCTTCTCTCGCTCCAAAACCATCCGGTCAAATGCTTTGGGTAGCCCTTCCCGCGGTGAAAAGGGACCGGGCGTGTAGGCGCGCGAGCTGATTCCTTTCTGCGACAGTTCGGAAATACCCCAGTCTTCGCGGTTGGTCGCATCCCAAAATTCGACGACGTCGCTCGCGGTGAACCCGGGTTTCGCCAGTTCCTCCGGATGGAAGTGCCACTCGCAGATGACCTCCGTCCGATCCACCGACCGCGGCCAGAGCGTATGCGTCATGACGTAGTCCGGATGCAGGCTGAGAAACAAGTTGGGGAAGACCGAATAATAAAGGACCTGCTTCCGTTGCGCGTCGTTCAGGCCGGGTAAGTAATCGCGGCGGCGCTTGCCGTCCGTGCTCATGGTCTGCGCGTCGCCGCGGAACTCCATCGCTCCACCGATGTAGGCCGGGTGCGGCACGTCGTTCTCTCCGCTCAAGTAATCAGAAATCCGGCTCAACGCCGGATGCAGCACCGGACAGTGCAGGCACTCGTTGTAATTTGTGATGATGAGCTTCCAGTTCGCCCGGACTTCGTAGGCGCTGCGATGGTGAAAGCGCAGTTCCGACATGCGCCAGGGCGCGAACTTCTCCGCCAGGCCAGCTAATTGCGTTTCGAGGGGCTGTGGATTGGCCGCAAGATTCATGAAGACGTGACCTTCCCATTCTCCAACGGGCACGGCGTGCAGCGGATATTCCTCGCGCCGGAAAGTCGGATCATCCATATGCGGCGCACCCAGCAGCTTTCCGTCCAGACCGTAACTCCAGCCGTGGTACGGGCATTGGATGCGGCCAGGAAATTTCCCCCGCTCTACGCTGCATATGCGCGTGCCACGATGCCGGCAGACGTTGTAATGGGCGCGCAGCGCACCCACATTGTCCCGCGTGATGATGATGCTTTCATCCGCGACTTCACGCACAAAATAGTCACCCGCGGCTGCAACCTGCTCGCTCCGCCCGGCGCACACCCACATCCCGCAGAAGAAAGTTTCCATCTCCTGCCGGAACACCTCCGGATCGGTGTAGTAACGCGCGGGCAAGGTTCTCTGGCCGGCAAACGACGACGGGTTCACGGTCACACTCATGGGAACGCTCCGAATCCCGTCATCTTCCTTGATTCGGCGCGGCTTTGCAACGCGGCGGTTGCGACCGGCGGTCAGAGTCTTCGACGTGACGGTCATCACCGCAGCCTGTGTCAGTCTCCGGTAGGCTCAGCTTGTGACCAACGAGGACGCTCTCCAGGCCATGCGCCAAAGCATCGTGGACGGCACGCCGGAGCGGGCGGCGGAGCTTGCGCAACTGGCGCTACAAGATGGCATCGCTCCGCTGGACGCGATCAATCAGGGCTACGTTCCCGGCATGCACCACGTGGGGGAACAATTCGCGCAACGCACCATGTTCCTGCCCGACATGCTGGCCTCGGCCGAAGCCATGAAAGCAGCCATGTCGGTACTGGAACCGGAACTCAAGAAGAACGGGGAAGAGCGCCCCTTCCTGGGTACGGTTGTGCTCGGAACGGTTCAGGGTGACATTCATGAAATCGGCAAAGCCCTGGTGGGCACGCTCCTGCAGGCGAACGGCTTCCGCGTAGTAGACCTTGGGGTGGACGTCTCCGCGGAGAAATTTGTTGCCCAAGCGCGTGCCCTGAACGCCAGCGTCGTCGGTTGCTCGGCGCTGCTGACCACCACCATGAAATACCAGAAATCCGTCATTGAGACGCTGGAGCGGGAAGGCTTGCGGCCGCGGATAAAAGTGATTGTGGGCGGCGCCCCAGTCACGCGCCAATGGTCCGAAGAAATCGGCGCTGACGGTTTCAGCAAAGATGCAGTTTCCGCGGTCGCATTAGTCAAAACTCTCCTGGCAAAATAGCTCATCCCAAACCCGATGCGTCCTCGCCTTCAATTGCTCGAGCAACCTCTTCTGGACCGCATCCTGGGAGAGGCATTTGCCTTGCTGGAGCAGCCGGGCATTCGAGTCACGACACCCGCCGCCATCCAACTACTGACGGCAGGCGGCTGCCGCGTCAAGGACGGCCTCGCGCAAATTCCGGAGGCGGTGGCGCGTCGCGCCCTCGCCTCTGCACCCCACGAATTTTTCCTTTACTCGCGCTCGGGGGAGCCGAGGGTGCACTACGGCGGCGACCACGTTCACTTCGACCCCGGTTCTTCCTGCCTGAACGTGCTCGACCCAGATACTTTGCAACCTCGCCCGGCTCAGACAGCAGATCTGATCCGGCTGGTGCAAGTTGCGGAAATGCTGCCCGCCTATGCGGCGCAATCTACCGCCGTGGTTTGTGGCGATGCACCGAAGGAAATCGGAGACCTTTATCGCCTGTTCGTGGTCTTGCGGCATTCTGACAAGCCGGTGGTCACGGGTGCATTCTCTGCGCCAGGGCTGGCTCCGATGCTGGAATTGCTCGCACTCGACAGCGGCGGCGCAGACCAACTGCGCCAGCGGCCCCGAGCGGTGTTTGATGTGTGCCCTTCGCCGCCACTCAACTGGTCCGACTTCGCCTGCCAGAACCTGATTGACCTGGCGCGAGCTGGAGTGCCAGCCGAAATTGTCTCCGTCCCCATGGCGGGCGCCACCGCACCGGTCACGCTGGCCGGAGCCGTGGTCCAGCATGCGGCCGAATGTATCAGCGGGATCACGCTGCATCAACTGGCCGCGCCGGGAGCGCCGGTGGTGTGGGGAGGGGCGCCCACGATCTTCGACATGCGCACGGGCGGGGCGCCCATGGGAGCGATGGAAACCGCGATGCTCAACGCTGCCTGTTCGCAGGTCGGCAAGGCGCTGGGCCTTCCCACTCATGGATACCTGGTGGCCAGCGACTCCAAGCTGGTGGACGCGCAGGCGGGCATGGAAAGCGCGGCGTCGGCGGTGCTGGGCGCATTGGCGGGGATCAACATGATCTCCGGCGCGGGCATGCTCGAACTTCTGGCTACGCACAGTGCGGAAAAACTGGTGCTCGACGCGGAAGCCATCGGTTCCGCCCGCCGCCTGCTTCAGGGCATCGAAGCACGCACCGAGTCGCTGGCTGTGGCCATGTTCGCCGAAGCCGGAGCCTGTGGCGACTTCCTGCGATTGAAGCAAACCCGCGAACTTTTTCGGGTTGAGCAATACTTCCCTTCGGAAGTAATTGACCGAGGCGAGATTCTGCCCGATGGCGCGCCACGGCCTGACGCGTTCCAGCGTGCGCGGCAACGGGTGGACGACTTGGTTTCGTCCTATCAGCCGCCCACGCTGCCCGCCGAGCGAGGACGCGAGATGGAGGCGTTAGTGGGGCGGGCGATGGAGCCCTTCGGCGGTGGGGGCATCCCGAAGGGGTAGCGTTGGTCGCCATTACTACTAGTCCCAAACAACGCTAATGCATCGTCGCGGCGGAGGCCGGTGCGGCTTGTGGCGTAAGGAGCACCGCGCGAATAGGTGTGCCCTTTGTGTCCAGATCGAAAGCATTGGCAGCGATCTTGCCCACACCATTCACTCCCCTGGCTTCAAAGATCAGCCAGCGGGAACTCACCGGAACCAGATCATTCAAATTTTGCATGCCGCCTGCCGCCGTCCAGCGCATGGCAACTTCACCCTGCCCTGTGCTGGAGAAACCGGCCACCTCACCGGTTGAGCTAATTGCCGAGGCTCCGCTGGCGCCCCCGCCCGGCAGGGTGCCCAGGTCCTGTACCCCACCCTTGAGCAGGTGCGGCCAGAGGACAGCGCGCTGCATGCCGCCGTGGGCATTGTCATAGGCCACCTGGCCCACGATCTGGCCAAGATCATTGATGGCGTGGGCCTCAACCGAGCGAGCGCCCACTGGGCGCAGGAGCTTTCTCATCCCGAGGACAGGCGACCACAAGAAGGCGCCTCTCGGTCCACCAGGGACTTGTTCGAAAAGGCCTACGACCTGACCCTTGTCGTTGACTCCTAACGCGAGACTGTCACCACCAAGAGAACCCAGATCTTGCATCCCTGTTTCCGGAGTCCAGAGGAAGGCATGGTTCCCGCCGGTCGCTGTGCTGGCGATACCCACGACCTGTCCGATGGAGTTAATCCCACGGGCGCAACTAACCGCACCACCTAACGTGCCCAGATCCTGCATGCCGTTGGCTTGTGTCCACAGAAAGGCGTGCAGCGAAACTCCTGGAAAGGAGGCGCAACCGACCACTTGCCCGCTGTCATTGATTCCCGTCCCAAACCCGTTAGGGTGCGAAGATCCGATATCCATGGTGCCCCCCGTCCGCGTCCATAAGAAAGCGTGATTGGCGCCGTCCAACCCCGAAATGGCCGATCCAACTATCTCGAGCTGATTGTTGATCCCCGAGGCTTCACTTGCATGCGTGCCCAGTGTGGCAATGGCACGCAGGCTGTATTGCTGCGCGAAGGTCTGGTAAGTCAGGGTTATGGTTACTCCGAGGAGAAGGACGATCCTGGATACTGCTTTCATACGACACCTCAAGAAGTTGCGTCACCGACGGGGCGAGAACTCAGATTCCCCCTCGGTTGGTTCTGTCAAGCTGAAAGAAATTGCATAGTCGACCCAGCCGATCCTGTTAGTTCGCGTCCTTCAATTCGCACCAACTCCCGGGATTAGCCGTTAACGTCGCCCCATTTGTGATTGTGGCGGCCTGCACTTGGAAGGTGCCGAATGTGCCACCAACAGTGATCTGGCCAAGAAGAATGTAGCCATAAACTTGGCCGGTGCGATTGCCGTAACGGGGCTACTCGTTGCCGCTGTTGCCAAAGGTTGTGGCCACGCCGTTTACAAACGTATTGGCGGAGAGGGGCACGTTGGCGCCCACCCAGAGGTTAGAAAATGAAGCACTCCCGTTCACCGTCTGGCGCGTTCCAGCGCGCGAGAACGAGGGTAGAAGGGTTGCTGAAGTCTTACAGTCGGCCAACCCTAGCGGCTGAGCGCGAACGTGAGATGGAGGGGTTGGTGGGGCGGGCGATGAGCACGCCCCGATAAAAGCGTTGCCGGACTTTCTGGACTATCTCGACATATAATGTGAGGCCTTGGAGGTTGGGATGCTGCACTACGGATTGCTGGTGCTTTTCGCGAGCCTCGCGATCCCCGCGTTCTCACAAACCGACGGCGATGGCCCGAAAGACGAGAAAGCCAAGAAAACGTTTACGCAGGCCTTGGAGTACGAGCGGCAACACCGCCCTGGTGCCGCGCTGGACACCTTCAAGAAAGCAGACAAACAAGACGCCGGGCATTGTCTGGCGTGCCAGGAAAAAATGATCCAGCACGGCATCGATATTCAGGACTGGAAAACTGCACTCGCCGCTGCGGAAGAGATGGTCGCCGAAGCGCAGAGCAAGCGAGCCGTCGCGCTCGCCCACTATTGGTTTGGGATCGTGCTGATGAAACAGGCGCTCGACAAGCACAAGGACGACCTGTTGGCTCAGGCCCATGCCGAGATGGCCCAAGCTCTCACCACCGCCCCCAACTTCCCTGAAGCAGTCTATGCCGACGGACAGATACTCGCGCACCTGAAGCAGGACGCCGCAGCCAAAGCGCAGTTTGAGCGGTTCGTAAAAATGGGGCCGCCGAATGATGCGACTCGGCAACGGGCCCTGCGCTATATCAGTCAACCGGAGCTGGCGCGGGCGAGAATGGCGCCACCGTTTGTGATCACGACCAGCGATGGGCAACGCCTCTCGCTGGACGGACTGCAGGGTAAAGTAGTGCTGCTCGATTTCTGGGCCACCTGGTGCGGGCCCTGCCGAGAGGCACTGCCCCATATGCGCCAGATCGCCAAGAAATTTCAAGGGCAACCACTGGTTGTGCTGAGCGTGAACCTCGACGAGGATGAGAAAAAGTGGAAAGACTTCGTCGCGAAAAACGGCATGCTCTGGCCACAATATCGCGACGGCAGTTTTGATGGGCCTATCGCGACCACATTCCGGGTTCGAGCGATCCCACAGACTTTCACCATCGATGCGGACGGAGTGCTGCAAGACCAGCACATCGGGGACGCTTCGATTGAAGGTAAGCTGAAGAAGCTGGTCAACCAAGCGCGAGAGTCGCAGACGCAGGAGACGCCGAAGCAGTAGGATGCGTCCACTTCTTTGCAGGTTTCGCCACTCGTTCCCTTGCACATGCCTTGCCCCCACCTCCGCATTCCCGTAGACTCATCGCGCCGTTCCCTGTTCGGAGAATCCCTGACCCATGACCACCCGCCAAGCCGTCACCCTGTCCGCTGCCGTTGCTCTTGTCCTCGTCGCTTTCTCCCTTGCCGCGCCCGCTCAGGAAGCCATCCGCGGGTTCAGCGCCGCTTCCGCCGTGCGTCAGTCTGCGGTGGAAACGAAATTCAAGTCGATCCCTGACGCCAGGCAAATGCAGCGCTGGCACCGCTACTTTACCGCTGAGCCACACCCCGCCGGATCCGACCGCAACAACGAGCTGGCGCGCTACGTAGCCGACGAATGGAAGAAACAGGGCCTTGAAGATGTCGTCATTCGCCGCTATGACGTTTACAGTTCCGACCCAAAGGAAACTTCGCTGGAGATGATCGCGCCCGTCCCCTACAAGGCCAGCCTGCGCGAAGCTGCCTATGACGTTGACCCGGACACGAAGAATCCGCGCATCAGTTCGGCCTGGATGGGTATGTCCACTTCCGGGGACATCACCGCTTCGGTCATTTACGCGCACAGCGGCAATCCTGCCGACTACGACGTGTTGCGCAAGAACGGCATCAGCGTCAAAGGCAAGATCGTGCTCGTGCGCTACTCGAATCCTTACAGTTATCGCGGATTCAAAGCGCTGACGGCGGAGCGTGAAGGCGCCGCTGCCATTCTCATCTACAGCGATCCCGCGGAAGACGGTTACAAGCAGGGCAAAGTTTTTCCCGATGGCCCCTGGGGCCCGGAAACGCATTTGCAGCGCGGCGCGATTGAATACGATTTCCAGCAGGCCGGTGATCCCACCACACCGGGTTGGCCTTCTCTGCCCGGCGCGACGCACATTCCCGCTGCCCAAGCCCTGCCCATCCCTCGGATTATGGCGCTGCCGCTCTCGTGGCATGACGCCAAGCCGCTCCTCGAAAACATGGACGGCCCCCTCGCTCCCGACGATTGGCAGGGTGGCTTGCCCATCCAGTATCACTTTGGCGGCGAACGCGTGCGCGTGCACTTGAAGATTCAGATGGAAGAAACGATCAAGCCCAACTATGTGGTTGAAGGGCGAATTCGCGGTTCGGAGCATCCCGACGAGTGGGTGATTGTCGGCAACCATCGCGACGCCTGGGTTTTCGGCGGCGTCGACCCCAGCAGCGGCACCGCCGCACTCATGGAACTCTCACGCGGCTTCGGCGAGTTACTCAAAGCTGGTATGCGCCCGCGCCGCACGCTGGTTTTTTGCAGTTGGGACGGTGAAGAAACCAGCTATTCCGGTTCGGCGGAGTGGAGCGAACAATTCAAGTACGAGCTGGCGCAAAAAGCCGTCGCCTATCTCAACGTGGATTCCGCCGCTTCCGGACCCGACTTCAAGGGCGCCGCGGTGGGGTCGCTCGCGCCCTCGCTGCTCGAGGTCAGCCGCACCGTATCCGATCCTTCTGGCAAGTCGCTGTATGACGCATGGAAGGTCTCCCGCGCCGACGACCTCAAGGAGCGCAAAGAAACCGACCCCGTCACCGACTTCAATCTGGTGGAGACCCGCATTGGCAGCGGCTCTGACTACACCGCGCTGCTTGATCACGTGGGTGTTCCCTCGGTCGAGCTCGGCTTCGATGGCCCTTACGGCGTCTACCACTCTGCCTATGACGACTACTACTGGATGAATCACTTCGGCGATCCCGGCTACCGCTATCACGTGTTGCTCACTCAGTTGTGGGGAGTGCTGGCGCTCCGCCTGGCGAATGCCGACTTACTACCCTACAGTTTTGCCAGTTACGGAGCACACATCCGCCACTACGCTGAGGTGCTGACCAGTGACAAGGACATCTCCCAGGTGGACCTCAAACCGTTGTACGCGAGCATGGACGCGTTCGAAGCTTCCGGACGGCGTCTGGATGAATCGCTGCGCGCCGCGGTAGCCACCGGCAAGCTCGACCCGTTTCTCGCCGAACAGATCAATCGCGGCATGATGGTGCTGGAGCGGAACTGGCTTAATCCCGGCGGCATCCCCGGCCGCCCCTGGTATAAGCACCTCATCTATGCCTGCCGATATACGTACGCCCACCTCGAGCTGCCCGGCCTCACCGAAGCGCTGGAGAAGCAGGACTACAGCACGGCACAGCAACAGGCCGCCCTGTTGCAGGGCGTGCTCGAGAAAAACACCTCGTTGGTGAATGATCTGGATCAGATGCTGGGCTGCACATCAGGGATGAAGGCAGATGCAAGCGCGTGCGTGGGGAAATAAACCGGCACCCCGTTGGTACCTGCTCAAGGTCGCGTGGCAAGGGTTCCGGGGTGCACTGCTTCGATGTCGGAATAGCGGATAAAGTCCTTCACGTTGAACGTCAGAACACGGCCGACTCCGTACACCCGCATCAAGGCCACCAGCCGCGCGTCGTGAACCTGTACCCCGGAGACGCGGTGGGTAACCAGCAGTTTGCGCCACTCCAGGTGAACCGCAGCAGTGTCAGCGAGTAACCGCAGCTTGCTCTCAAGCTCCTTGGCGCGGCGGTCGGCTTCCTCGGGTGAGAGCGCATATCCATTGCGCTCCCGCGGTCTGGTGCAAGTGTTCCAGAACTCTGCCAAGTTCTGTGACGTGTAACACAGCACTGCGCCCCGCTCAAGAATCGTATCAATCGCCGACACGACCAGGGGATAATCGCGATCATCCGGCTTTACCCATCGCAGAAGTACGTTGCTGTCAACCAGGTAGAGCTCGTCTGCCACTAGCCGCGGTCCTTATAGAAACTCTCGCGTGTAAAGCTCCCGGTCTCCAGGTTTGGCAATTCCTCCGAACCTTTCGCCAGCGCTGCCAACAACGCATGAAAGGCTTCCACGCTGAGCTTGCCTCCCGGTGCCGGGCGAGCGGCCAAAGCTTCCTGTAGCAGACGCTCCGCCACTTTTTCCAGAGGTATCCCTTGCGCACGGGCCTCAGCTGCCAGTCGCGCTTCGCTTTCCGGGCTCAATTCCAGCTGCAGAGTCATCCTGCTTCAACCTCTGGACATAGCTTACCTGTGTCTCCAAATGAATACCACCCGTCTTTGACTGGCTTCCGGTGCGCCCGCCGGTAATTCCCAGGTAGCGTTCGCCCGCCTCCGCACCAATTCCCGGTTGACTTCACTCGTCCGCGACTCTACCATCCACCCGAATCGGCTGAGCGCGTTTTTACCCTCGGCCGTCGGAGGGACTCTCTCATGTCGAACGCAAACACAATCGGCACTAACGCCGACGAAACCACAATGCGCCAACGCCAACTGCGCCGCAGCCTGCTCGCGGTGTTTCTCCTCGCGTTGGTCACTCTGGGCTTCGCGCAATATCGCAACACCATTCTTCTGCTTGCCTGCGACGTGGTGGAACGGGATTTTGGCGGCGGCTCCGGTGGCCGCGCCCTGCCCGACGCGCGCTGCGACGGCGGTTTCGTGGCCATCAGCTTTCACGTGCAAACCGGAGAATACATCAATCAAGCCTGGCTCGATTGCGCACCCATGCGCTCGGACGGAACGCTCGGTGAAGAACGCCGCACCACCGCTCGTACGGGCTCCGCCGGCGGCCGCGCGGTGCATGATGCGGCGTGCCGCTACGGCACCGTACTCACCGGAATCAAAGGCCGCACCGGCGCCTCCATTGATGAGGCCGCTGGATTCTGCAGTTCCCTGCGTGACATTGGCGAGCGTTACGATAACCCGCGCGCTGAAATGACCGAACGGGTCACCATCCCCCATCCCGGCGGCAAACCTGCCGAGGCCCGCTGCCCGGCTGGTTCCGCCCTCGTCGGCTTCCGCTCCCGCGGCGGCGAGTGGATGGACCACCTCTCCGTTCTCTGTTCAGAAGTTCAGCGCACGTACTGAAAAACTCGCGGTCCCAGGAATTCTCGATGCTTCGCCAATTCGGCCTGCTCTGTATCGCTCTCGGTGCCACTCTGCCAGCACTCGCCGCCACACCGGCACCGCTGAGTTTCGACATCTCTTTTCCGCCCGCGCTCTCAGCCAGCCCGGTCACCGGTCATATCCTCCTCATCATCTCGACCGACGAGAAGAAAGAGCCCCGCTTTACGGTGACGGAAGGCATTGAGTCGCAGCAGGCGTTCGGACTCGATGTTGACGCGCTCGCACCCGGCAGCAACGCTCGCGTGGACGCTGGAACTCTCGGCTACCCACTGGAGAGTTTGCGTGATCTTCCTCCCGGCGATTACTACGTGCAAGCCGTGCTCAATCTTTATGAAACCTTTCATCTGGGCAATGGCAAAGTGGTGCAACTGCCACCGGACAAAGGTGAAGGTCAACACTGGCAGACCAAGCCCGGCAACTTCCTCAGCCCGGTGCAGAAGCTGCATCTCGATCCCCGGATCTCGGGCGTCGTCCGAATTAACTTCGATCACAAAATCCCGCCCATCGAGCAGCAACTCGCCGACGTTGATTCGCTGCTTGATTTTCGTCCCCTCACACAGGCATCTCCCGCGGAAGACAATCAGTGGGAAAAACATGTCAGCGTGCGCAGTGAGCTGCTGACCAAGTTCTGGGGCCGCCCTACGGAGATTGGCGCCGTCGTGCTCTTACCCGACGGCTGGGACAAGCACCCCGAGGCGCGTTACCCTGTCCTCATTTCGGAAGACCACTACCATCGCCACTTTTTCCCCAGCTTCCGTACCACTCCGCCTGATCCGCAAGCAAGAGATAAGGAGAAAGAACTGCAGGAATGGGGCTGGAACTTTTTCCAGGCTTGGACCAGCGGCCGCCTGCCCCGCGTTCTGATTGTGATGCCGCAGCACGCCAACCCTTACTTTGACGACTCCTACGCAGTGAACTCCGCCAATCTCGGCCCTTACGGCGATGCCATCATGCACGAACTGCTGCCGATGGTCGAAAAGAAATTTCACGGATTGGGCCAGGGCTGGGCACGCACCGTGTTTGGCGGCTCCACCGGGGGATGGGAAACCCTCGGCACCCAGGTGTTTTATCCCGACGAGATCAACGGCGCCTGGGCCGCTTGTCCTGACCCGATTAATTTTGAGGCGTATGGCACGGTAAACATTTACGAAGAGAAGAACGCATACTTCCGCCAGGGGCCTTTTCTCAAAGTCCCGCTCCCGGAGAAACGCAAGACCAACGGCATTATCGATTCCACCATGGAGCAGGACAACCGTTACGAGCTGGTTCTCGGGACCCATTCCCGCTCGGGTGAGCAATGGGACATCTGGCAGGCGGTCTTCAGCCCCATGGGAGACGATGGCTACCCCAAGCCCATCTTCAACAAACGCACCGGCGAGATTGATAAGTCAGTCGCGGAGTACTGGCGGGAGCACTATGACCTGAGTTACATCATGAAGCGCGACTGGGCCACGCTCGGCCCCAAGCTGGCAGGCAAACTCCACTTCGCGGCCGGCGACATGGACACCTGGTACCTCAACAACGCCGTCCACCTCACCGAAGCGGTGCTGACCGACCCTAAGTTGTATCCGCCCGCGAACGCCACGTTTGATTACGGCCCGCTGCAGCCGCATTGCTACGGAGGGGTTCGACTGGACGCGCCGCAGATCGTGCGCATGAACGCCTTCCCTGAATTCGTCTGGCGCATGGTGACGCACATCGAAAAGACCGCGCCCGCTGGAGCGGATTTGAAGAGCTGGAAGTACTGAGCGGTTGCGCTTGCTCCGCTTGAACGGCCGAGGGCGGCCGTTCCTACGCGAGCCGAATCTGCGACCGATTACCACCCCGTGCTTAACCTGCCTTCGGGTGGCAGATGAGGGCCGTCTGCCACCACGCGATCTCGGATTCTTCTAGGGTTTCACCCAAAGAAAAAGGCGATCTCCGTAGAGATCGCCCCTTGCTAGAAGTTGTCGGCTTACAGTGCCTGGACGTTCTCAGCCTGCAATCCTTTGGGCCCCTTGGTGACGTCGAACTGCACCGTCTGGCCCTCCTGGAGGCTCTTGAAGCCGCCTGCCTGGATTGCCGAGAAATGCACAAAAACATCTTCGCCATTCTGACGGCTGATAAAACCATAGCCTTTGGCGTCATTGAACCACTTTACTGTTCCTTGTTCTGCCATGTTGATACTGGTGTTCCTTTCAATCGATTTACGCTGGAGGGATTCGGAGGTAGTGCTGGCAGGTTACTGGCTGTTGAGGCAAGAGCTGCTCACGACCGACTCGGTCTAACGTACACAGGTATAATACGCCGATTTGCTCACGATTGGCAAGGGCTTTTAGTTCGGGGCGGCGCGCCGACTCCCGGCCGGGGGAACGATGGCCGTGTCCCTAAAGGTCCCCTGCCCCCTACCCCTGATCAGCGACGCCCGGCGGGATGCATGCCAAGAGCGTATACTTAAATTACCCGACCTCGGAGCCACAGGATCAGAACGCCTGGCGCCCTCGCGATCGTGAGATTGAGAGGCACTTCCCTGGATCAGCAAGTGGCCCTGAACCATTAGATTCTGCTCTTTATGACGCTCGCCTCGGTCGCGACCCCTGCGCCCCAGACGGAAACATTCGCGAAAGCCCGGCCGTCCTCAACGAACCCGAGGAACAGGAGTTTCTTATGTCCGGAATCAACGGCGACAAGTCCAGATTTCACCGCCAACGCAAGCAGAAGGTAGCACAGCGGCTACGCACACGCGAGTGGCTGGCAGGCCTGGCCGAGCAACCGAAGCCGGTAGCCGCGGCAGCCGCCGCCAAACCAAAGACGGCGTCCGTATGACCGCGCCAGTGGTGGCGTCACCGCTCGCAGTATCGATTCCCCTCCCGCCCAAGAAAAAACGCGTCCTGCTGGTGGATACGTCCACTGTCAAGCGCGGCCTGCGCGCTGAAACCATGAGAAAACTTGGCATGGAAGTGGACTGTGCCGCCGATCTCAGCGAAGCGCGGTGCTGGTGGCGAGCTGACCTCTACAATCTGGTGCTCATCGACATGGAAAGCGAACTCGGCCGCCGCGACCGGTTTTGTGAAGACATGCGCGGCGCGACTCCACCTCAGCAACTTGCCTTCCTCGTCGGCACGCCCGACTACCTGGCGAATGCGCCCAATGCCGACGTCACGCTTTCCGCTCCAACGCTCGACGACCAAAATCATTGGGGAGACGTCAAAGCAGCGCTGGCCACCGACCTGTCGGGCGATACGCCCCAGCGTTGGGGAATCATGGAAGCTTCCCGGCGCATCTCCGCCGTGCGCTCTCTTTACCACGCCCGCTCCCAGGCAGTACGGGAGAGGCCGACACCGCCGCGAGACCCGGAGGTGCGGTTGTCCCGTCGCGACACCGCATCTCGCACCCTGGATCAGATGTTAGGAGAGGACCCGCAATGAAGAACCTGTATGTTGGCAATCTGCCCCACAGCACCACCGAGTCCGAGCTCCGCACTGTTTTCCAGGCGCACGGCGATGTGGAAAAAGTCAGCATCGTGTCCGACCGCGAGACGGGCCGCTCGCGCGGCTTTGCGTTTGTGGAAATGACCAATGCCAGTGACGCCGATAAAGCCATTGCCGCACTGAACAACACCGAAATGGATGGACGCACCTTGGCAGTGAATGAAGCGAAGCCCAAGGTCAATCGGCCAGGGGGCGCCGGACAGCGCTTTGGCGGCGGTGGCGGCGGCCGGGGACGCGATGATGATACGCGCGGCCACGCCCGGCAACCACGCGAGCCGCGCTGGTAGCTGCTTCACGGCTTAGAACATCGCCAGACGCCACAGGTTGGCGGCGATCAACACACATCAGGACATTGAGAAGGAGTGCGCATGCCACAAGGCCGATCGACATTTTCCAAACGCCAAAAAGAACAAGCGCGGCAACAGAAACAACGCGACAAAGCCGAGCGTAGGAACCAGCGCAAACTTGAAAAACAAGAAGGCGGCGGAGACGGCAGCAGCGATTTGATGGACGCGAGCGGAATGCTGCTTGGCCCTCTTGATCTTGAGCCCTACGAATCCGGCGCCGCTACCAGCGCGGGACCATCACTGGAAAAACCACAAGCAGCGCATGGACCCAGCACCACCATGACTCCGGCGGCACCAGCCCTGGGAGAAAATCCAGGCACGCCGCGGAAGCCCCAGTAAGCAGATTGGAACGATGAGAGTGAACCCCTGGTGCCGGGAGTGGGGGCGAACGGTTGCCTTCACTTCTTGGGTAACAGGGGACGCAACCAGCCCGGAACCGGCTTTTGCAGCTTCACCCGTCTTCCACCTGCAAAAACAGCCACTAGGCGAAATGGGGTTCGCAGATCATCGTTATCGAAAACCCACACCTGAGGGAGTTCCCGTAGAGCAGACTTGAGGTTGGCCAGGATGCGCGGGAGCGCGACGAGCTTCTCCCTCGGCACATCGTGTCCGCCTTGGCTGACACGCATCGCCACCCGTTCTTCGGATGTCGTGGGTCCCGAAGTTCTGACGAAGCAGAAAGAAGCGGTGCAGGCCGGCTACACGGTCGTTCTTCGCGAGAGCTTCGTTTTCGAAACAGTTTTTTCCGACCCTGCCGGTGAATGCTACCGGGAGTCAAGGTACCCGCTGGGGGCAAGAGAGTTCCCGCCAGTTCAGTCAAGGATTAAGAGGAAAGTCATGGTGCCGGGAGGGGGGGTCGAACCCCCATGACCCGAAGGTCGGCGGATTTTGAGTCCGCTGCGTCTGCCAGTTCCGCCATCCCGGCGGCAGAGAACCATTTCAGGGTAGCACAGCCGCATCTCTGCCAGCGACCGCCGCGCCTCGGGCGTTCCGCGGAAAGATCGCCTTCACACGTCTTGCCGAGCGCCTTCAAACATGGTACATTAGTACCATGGTACCAGCAAAAAGACCTACCAACTTCGTCGAGGTCGAGCGCGTTCAGACTGGCGTGCGCATTGAGAAACGCCTGCTCAAGGTGCTGAAGGCCGTCGCCGAACTCAAAGACATCTCGCTGGGCGACCTCCTCGAAGGCATCGTGCTCCACGCCTTCGAGGGCAAGGCACCCTTTTCCCCACAAACCCTCAAGGAAATCGAACAGTGCAAGAAAATCTACGGACTGACTCTCAAAGCTTCGGACAGCCATCAACTCAAGGAGCGCCGCCGGTGAAAACACTCTGGGTTTCGCTGATAGTGATTGGCCTTGGCTTGGCGGCGGCAGCCGCTTTCGCCCTGCATCGTCACCTGCAGCCGGCTGCTACCGGGCCAGTTGCCCACGTCGAAAACGGTTTTGCCTTCACCGTTCGTGGACCCTATGACACAGTCGCTCCGCTCTTTGGCGCCTGGGCCGAACGGGCCTGGGGCGGTGAACACTGGAACCCAGTGTTTCTCCACCCACAGCCCGCGCAAGACCAGCCCGGCGAAGTCTTCACCGTCGATCACGGCCACGCCAACAGCGTCTGGGTCAACACGGCACTCGACTTCAAGTCCGGCCACGTGCAGTACGTCTACGTGGTGCCGGATGCGCAGGCTGTGCTGATTGACATTCATCTCCAGCCCAAAGACGCCGCCAGCACCGGCGTTGCCGTGGTCTACCAGCGCACGGCCTTGCGCCCGGAATTCAACGCTCGCGTGACCGAACTCGGCCAGCACGATCGCAATTCCGGCAAGGAGTGGGAAACTGCGATTGAGGCCTTCCTGCAAACCTCCATCGCCCACTAGGAAATAGAAACGGGGTGCGCGTGGCACCCCGTTTCCCACAAATCGCTTTCTTTCTCTGGCTACGACACGCTGGCGTTGGTGGCCGGCGCCGATACGGACGTGGCTGCCGCCGCTTCCGCCAGGATGCGGTGATGAATGGTGAACAGCGCCAGTTCCAACCGGTCGGAAACGCCAATCTTGTCGTAGACGTTGCGCAGATAGTTTTTGATTACCTGCTCCGTCGTGCCCAACTGGTTGGCGATTTCCTTGTTCTTGTATCCCTGCACGATCAAGGCGACGATGCGCAGTTCTTTGGCGGTCAGCCGGTCGCGTACGCGCATGCCCACCATATCGTTTTCGGTAAGCTCGCTGGGCACGGCAATGTCCTGCACCCAGTTTTCGCCGCGGGCCACTTTGCGCACGCAATCCACCAGCGCGGGGCTGGTCACGTTGCGATAGATCACACCGTGCGCCCCGGCGTTCATATATTTGGAAGCTGCCTCGCCGGTGTCCGCGAGGATGATGAGCCGCGTCTTGGCGCGCACCACCGCCTGCACCAGGGCATTGAAGTCGGAGACGAATCCGCCAGCCACGATCAGCACCGCCGCCCGGAATTTGTCGATCGCCATGTTCATCTGTTCGACGGTCTGGGCCTGCGCCACGATGCGCATTTCGTCTTCGACCGCCAGCACTTTGGCGATTCCGGCCCGGAAGATGGCCTGGTTGTCCGCCAGAATCAGTTTCAGCATGCGTGCCCCCTCGGCATTAACGTACGAACTCGTACGAATCAATTACACAGGCTACACCGCGCGTCTCACCGGGCTTGCCCCCGGAAAGGTCATCGGTGCGCACCACCCGCCCGCGGCACTGCAAGCGCACCGCTTCGCGCCCGCCTGTCGCTTCCGCCGGCAGCACAATTTCGAACTCGACTGCGGAACCTACCTCGAAAGAATCGTCGGCATGAATGTAGACGCCGGCCGCGCTCAGATTACCGGTAGTACCTTTGTAATCGTCCGCTTTGTCCGCATGTTGAATGCGAATGGGCAGCTCCAGCGGGAAGCGTTTTCCCGTGCGTGCATCAGTCACAAATCCTCCTTGTTCCCGGCTTAAAATCCGTGAACCCGCCAGCACCATGCTGCAGCTCCCGAAACAGCGCGCAGCCTCTCCGGGGAAGTGGAGCGCTGTGCTGAGGGGCGTTATATCACGGAAAGCCGCTCAAAACAAAGCCTCTAAGCCGGCTCCCCGTAGGCGAACTAGATACCCGCTCACACCACGGTAACCTAGCAACGGCCGGCGCAGAGAATTCTGTAGCCCTCCCTCATTACTCTCGTAATCCCTGCCGCACTCAAGCCTTCTCCATTCGTGTTAGCGTCTCTTCTGACTGGCCTCGCTGCCGCCGGGGGAGCTTTGCGCCCCCATCGGTAGGGGTGTACTCGCGAACCATCGCCGATGGTAGAAGATCCGCAGTGGGAATTAGCGATCCTGGGCACCGTGCACAGCTTCTATCAGAGGCTGCTGGAGGAGTGTCTCTGCGAGTCGCTGCTGGTGCCCGCCGGCCTCACGCCCGACGAAATGGCACAGCCCCCGGCGGACTTGCCTTCCGCTGTCGAACGCACGCGCCGCTGGCTGCGCCTGCTTGATCTCTCCGTCAGCCCTTCCATGCTCCGGCGTGCCCTCACCGCCGATGGCGACCCGGAAGTCGCGGAGGCGCTGCTCCGCTACTTTGCCCGCAAGGACCGTGTGGCACACGACGACCGCGACAAGGCTGACTTTATTGTCACCTTTCTCTATCGCAATCCGCGCGTGCCGGGACAGTGGGAGCGCCGCGGCTTTGGCCTGGACGGCTCCGTCCCGCTGCCGCCGTTTGAAATCGCGCTCATGGAAATTCTGACCGACGCCGAGCCTTTGCCGCTCTCTGAAAACGCGGCGTTGCTCTTGTGCGAACTCGATGCGCTGCGCGAGCAGTCGGAGCGTCTGGGTGACTTCGGAGAGCTCGTGGACTTGGCTATTGTCCAGCGCGGACGCCATCTGAAGTCGCTGCTCAATGAGTATTTCTTTCATCCGGCCGCGCTGGCGAGCTCTGCCACTTACAACGTCACGCTCGACCGCAAGTTCAAAGGACTGTTTCACAGCACGGCCGGCCAGATCCGCACGATCGCGCAGGACGTGCAGCGTGAAGGCGGCAATCCTTTCAGCCGGCTGGATGGCGAAATCACCGTGCGCGACGTGGCCCAACTGCAGGAAGACGACGTACTTCAAGCAGAGTACGGTGTCTCTCAGGACCGGTTTCGCAGCGTGCTTCGTGTGCGCAAAGCGCTGGAGGAGAAAATTTCGCAGCCCTTGGCTAGGGCGGCGGCAGCCGCAGCGGACAGCGCCATGCCCGCTCCCATCCTGGCTACCACCGCCGCTGCGCAGACAGGCGCGCACACGCAGGCTGCCAGTATTCGTTCCGGCATGCATCTGGTGTACGATCCGGCGCGCGAAGAAGACCGTTTGAGCGCCGTGGGCGCAGCGGTGGCCCGTTTCGTGCGCACGGCCGATCCCCAACTCCGCGAAGTCGTCCCCATGCGGTCGTTCAACCTGGTGCTGACGCCAGCCGAGGCGGACGCGTTCTCGTCTGACTTTATGGCGGAGCAAGGCATCTACGGCGAAACCTCGCGCATGCTGGTGCGTATGGTCTCCGTGCTGACGCGCATGGGGGCGGAGTACGAAGAGCTGAAGCTGAAGCAGAACTCAACCACGCTGGGCGGACCGCACGCAGATGCCCTGCGCTCGCTGGTAACCATCGCGCGCCAGACTGCCGACCGCGCCGAAGAAGTCTTTCTGCACGCCGAAGAACAAGGCCTGGAGCAAGGCGCCGCTTCCCTGCTCGAATCGCTCGACCGCCTGCGTGGACGGGCAGATTTTGTTTCCGAAGTGCTCGACGGCTGGCGCCCGCTCAAGGCGCAGGAGCACCCGCACTAGGTAGCGCCGGCCGCTGCAGCCGACGACCCACTCTATCGAGCTCTTAGAACTTAACCAGTAATGCGAAATTCAAACGATTTTCGGTCTTCCGCAGATCCGGAGCCCAGTTTGCCACCAACGACCCAGGGGTGCCTGTGTTGCCTCCCGGAGGCGTAACCCCTCCTTCTCCTGAGAAATACGGAACGTTCGCGGCGCGGTGGTTGTACTCCCAGCGGAAGGTGATGTACTGGCTGGGCATGTAGTCGAAAGTGCCCGATGCATCCCAGGCCTTGTAGGGGTCTCCGGGATTTTCCGTAAAGTAGGGCGTGCCCGAGGTTGCGGTGGCGCCGTTGATGGGCGGCAGAAGCACCAGATAGCGTCCGGGATTGTTGATCTTGCCCCCACCCAGCGTGAGCCCGAACCTGTCTTTGTGAAACCAGAGGCGGTTATAAACCATCAATCCGAGGAAACTCTGCTTGGGACCCTTCGCCGAGTTGCCCCAGCAGCTCACGCCGCCCCCATGTTCACAACCTGCGTCTCCGGTCAGCGAGAATGCGGCTTTGTCGAGCCAACGGCCCGGCTGATCGTAGTACTTGACCTGGATGCTGTCGTCGGTGTGGTAGCGTATCCGTCCCGGTATGCCCAGCGCATCGGCTCCCAAAGCGTATTGATTGCCCAGAATTGATAACCAGCTGTTCGGCCGCCAAAGAATCTGGCCCCCGATCCCAGGCCGGTGGTTAAAACGTCCATACGCCTGCCACCCATTCACAAACCAGGGTTCGATTTTCAAGTGCGCAGTGGGAAAGATCTGCACTCGCACGCCGTTGAAGAACCACGGCGTATTCGAGGAAACATAAGACGGTTGGTACATCCAATTATCGAAGTTGTAGTAGCTGGCCAACCCGACATACGACATGAAAATGCCGGCATCAACGTTGATGCCGTGCAGAACGTTGAAATGGTACCCACCGTAGGCTTCAGAGATGTAGCGATAGGCGTTATCGAGATTCCATTGCCCTCGTGACGGGCTCGAGTCATTGCGTGGAGTTGTCTGAGAGTACAGTCCAAACTGGGTCATCAGGCGCGCGCGCACGTTGTCGAAATGGAAATCGCCGCCCACGCCGAGCTGGGTCAGGTGGACTTCGTTGGATCGAAAGACCTCGCTGGAACCGCCGATTGTATCGTCTTTGGGATGGTTGAAGTCGTAGACATAGTCCACATCTGCCCTGATCTCAGGCGTAAAAAAGGGGCTGTCAAACGCCGGCGTCTTGGTTCGGGGATTGCCGTTCAGCCATGTCCAATCGGCGAAAGCAAACGGTTCCGCTGGCTTGATCTTTTCCGCCGCGGGCTCTGGCGAAGAGAGCATCCCCTCGATCGCCACCGCTGCGTGCCGTACCGCAGGGGCGACTTCACTCGTCTCCGAAAGGGTCGCATCGGCGCGATTTTCCGGCGGTTCATTCCTGCTTCGGAGTTGTTCCTCCAGTTGCTCGATCCGCTTTCTCAGGACTTCGAGTTCCTTCGCAACAGCTGGAGAAATCGAACCCTCTGAATCCCCCGCTGTCGGACCGGCAGCAACCTGCGCCGATGATCTCGGCACCGGGATGGAAATGAAGAATAGAAGAGCGGCAATGGTAAGGTGCCATGCTCGATGATTGATTGCGCTGAACACGCTTCCTCCTAACCCTGGCACGCGGGGCGTTTGCAGGGTACGCTGTGCTATTCGGGGGCTCTATTGGCTAGCTCAAGGTTGAGTTCCAGCACGTTGACCGAGGGCTCGCCGAAGATGCTGAACTGGCGGCCACGGGTGTGTTCCACAACCAGGTGCTGTACCCATTGTTCATCGATTCTCCGTTCCCTCGCGACACGAGGAACCTGGAACAAAGCAGCTGCGGGCGATAGATCCGGATCAAGACCCGATCCCGAGGTTGTGACCAGATCAACCGGAACCGGCGCGGTCGGATTCTCCGCCTGGAGGCGCGCGGCCTCCGTGTTCACGCGGTCGATCAGCTTTTGGTTCGTCGGGCCGAGATTGGACCCGCTGGAATTCGCGGCGTCATACCCGCTCCCCGCGGCGGACGGGCGCGCATGGAAGTATCCCGGCCCGGTGAATGGTTGGCCGATGATTCGAGAGCCAATCAACCGGCCGTCGCGCCGGATCATCTGTCCATTTGCTTTATCGCGGAACAGCACTTGGGCAATGCCAGTGACGATCAGTGGATACGCGAGACCAAGCAGAATCGTCGTAACCACGGTCATCAGAATCGATGTCATCAGATGTCGTTTCATACCGCTCCTAGGCGAGCCTCACGGAAGTGAGCAACAGGTCGATTAACTTGATCCCAACAAACGGCGCCACGATGCCGCCCAGGCCGTACAACAGCAGGTTCCGGCGCAACAGCGCCTCCGCGTTCATGGCCCGATAGCGGACGCCGCCCAGCGCCAGAGGAATCAAGGCGACGATAATCAGCGCATTGAAGATGACCGCCGACAACACCGCCGATTGCGGAGTGGCGAGCCGCATGATGTTGAGCGCGTTGAGTACCGGAAACGTGCCCGCGAACATCGCGGGGATGATAGCGAAATACTTCGCTACGTCGTTGGCAATGGAAAACGTAGTCAGAGCGCCGCGTGTCATTAACAACTGCTTTCCGATTTCCACAATTTCGATCAGCTTGGTTGGGTTGGAGTCCAGATCAACCATGTTTCCGGCCTCCTTGGCGGCTTGCGTGCCGGTATTCATCGCCACACCGACATCCGCCTGAGCCAGGGCGGGAGCATCGTTCGTGCCGTCTCCTGTCATCGCCACGAGCTTCCCTTCCGCCTGCTCGCGGCGAATCAGGTCCATCTTGTCCTTCGGAGTGGCTTGGGCAAGGTAGTCGTCGACGCCCGCCTCGCGAGCGATGGCAGCGGCGGTGAGGGGGTTATCGCCCGTAATCATCACCGTCTTGATGCCCATCAAGCGCAACTGATGAAAGCGGTCTCGCATACCGCCTTTCACGATGTCCTTGAGGTGGATGACGCCCAGAGCACGATGCTTTTCGGCGACGAGAAGGGGCGTGCCTCCGGAACGCGCAATCTGGTCGACATTTGCCTGCAAAGGCGCGGGAATGGCGACGTCGCGCAGCTGGAGATAGCGGGTAATCGCATCGGCGGAGCCTTTGCGGATCTCGTTGCCGTGCAGGTTCACGCCGGACATTCTGGTCTGGGCCGTAAACGGAACAAACACGGCATCGCGGGAGGCCAGTTCCCTGCCGCGCAAGCCATACTTCTGCTTGGCCAGGACCACAATCGACCGACCCTCGGGGGTTTCGTCGGCAAGTGAGGAAAGCTGCGCGGCATCCGCCATCTCCGCTGCGGTTACACCGGGTGCTGGAATGAATTCTGCCGCCTGCCGGTTGCCCAGGGTAATGGTTCCGGTCTTGTCGAGCAGCAGAGTGTTCACGTCCCCGGCGGCCTCTACCGCACGTCCCGACATCGCCAGGACGTTGTGCTGGATGAGACGGTCCATGCCGGCAATTCCGATCGCAGACAGCAGTCCACCAATCGTCGTTGGAATCAGGCACACCAGCAGCGAAACTAGGACAAAGACTGTCTGCGGCGAGCCGGCATAGATCGCGAAGGGCTGAAGCGTAACGACCGCCAACAAGAAGATGATGGTCAAACCGGCCAGCAGGATGTTGAGGGCGATTTCGTTGGGCGTCTTGTGACGTTCGGCGCCTTCGACGAGTGCGATCATGCGGTCGAGGAAGGTCTCACCCGGATTGGAGGTGATGCGGACCTTGATCCTGTCGGATAGCACACGGGTGCCGCCGGTGACGGCTGATCGATCACCACCCGCTTCTCGAATGACTGGAGCCGACTCGCCGGTGATGGCAGACTCGTCAACCGACGCGACGCCTTCCACGATCTCTCCGTCTCCCGGAATGAACTCGCCAGCCGAAACCAGCACCACGTCCTCAGTCCGCAGCTTTGAGCTCGGCACAATTTCTGTCTCGCCACTGGGCAGGAACCGGTTAGCCTGAGTTTCCGAACGCGCTTTCCGCAGCGTATCCGCCTGCGCCTTGCCCCGGCCTTCTGCCATCGCTTCGGCAAAGTTCGCGAACAATACCGTGAACCAGAGCCAGAGAGTGATTTGTAGGTTGAAAACAAAACTCGCGCGTGGCGCATGAAACAGCAGCGCGGTTGTGACCACGCTGCCCACCTCGACCACGAACATCACCGGGTTCCGCATCATGGTGCTGGGATTCAGCTTTCGCACAGAATCCTCGATCGCGCGGCGCACCATGCGCGCATCCCAGACCGCCCGTTTCGATTTGTTCGGCTTGCTCATAAGGTCAGAAGGTTGTGCCGGCATGCATCAGCAGGTGCTCGAGAATTGGGCCCAGACTGAGCGCCGGAAAGAATGTCAGCGCACCAACAATCACGATCACACCCACCAGCAGTACCGTGAAGAGCGGCGTCGTCACCGGAAAAGTTCCCGGCGAAGGCGGCACTGTTTTTTTGCGCGCCAGATTGCCCGCGAGCGCCAGCATCGGGATGATCATGAAGAAACGGCCAATCAGAGTAGTGAGACCGAGGGTTGTGTTGTACCAGGGTGTATTCCCGTTCAAGCCGCCGAAGGCTGACCCATTGTTCCCTGCCGCGGATACAAACCCGTAGAGTATCTCGGAGAATCCATGTGGGCCGGGATTGGCGATGCTGGCGGTCCCAAATCCTCTCAGAACAGAGATCGCCGTAAGCACCAGGATGACCAACGGGAACACGAGCGTGACCAGCATCGCCATCTTCACGTCGTAAGCTTCAATCTTCTTGCCCAGGTATTCCGGTGTGCGGCCCACCATTAATCCCGCGATGAAGACCGACAGCACGACGTAGATCAGGATTCCGTACATCCCGGCTCCGACACCGCCGAAGACGACCTCGCTGAGCATGATGTTGACCATCGGCACCATGCCCCCCAGCGGCGTAAAGGAATCGTGCATGGCGTTGACCGCACCACAACTGGCGTCGGTGGTGACGGTTGCGAAGAGGGCGGAACCGGCAACGCCGAAGCGGACTTCCTTCCCTTCCATATTTCCGCCCGACTGCACCGCGCTGGTCCGCTGATCGACTCCTTGGAACAGGGGATTGCCCTGCGCCTCAGCCCAGTAGGCAGTAACCGTGCCTGCCAGGAACAGCAAGGCCATCGCGCTCCATACCGCCCATCCATGTTTGGGCGACCCAGTCATCTTGCCCAGCGTGAAGGTGAGGCCGGCTGGGATGGCGAAGATCGCCAACATTTGCAGGTAATTGCTAAACGGAGTGGGATTTTCGAATGGATGGGCACTATTGGCGTTGAAGAATCCCCCACCGTTTGTCCCCAGCATCTTGATGGCTTCTTGGGAAGCAACCGGGCCTTGCGCGATGACCTGTTCGGTAGCCTGTTTGGTCTCGGTTTTGCCGTCCGCGCCCGTAGATTGGACCGTCTGCGGCTCAACCAGCTTCACGGTGTCGTAGGGCCTGAGGTTTTGCACTACCCCCTGTGAAATCAGCGCGAAAGAGAACAGGAAGCAGAGGGGCAGCAGGATCCAAAGCGTTGCCCGAGTCATATCGACCCAGAAGTTGCCAATCGTCTCTTTCTCCCGGCGGGCGATCCCGCGGATAAACGCGATGGCCAGCGCGATACCGACCGCGGCCGACATGAAATTGTGGTACGCGAGGCCGGCCATTTGGGTGAAGTAACTCATCGTGGTCTCGCCCGCATAGTTCTGCCAGTTCGTATTCGTGGTGAAGGATGCAGCGGTGTTAAAAGAAAGGTCGGGAGGCACGGCGGCAAGGCTCTGCGGATTCCAGGGCAGGAATTGCTGAACGCGCTGCATGAGGTAGAGCACCAGCATCGAGACCGCACTGAACATCAGCATGCTGGTGGCGTACTCCGTCCACTTCATCTCGTGGTCTGCATCAACTCGCGTAAGCCGGTAGATCAACCTCTCCACCGGTCTGGCGACTCGATCCAGAAACGTGTGCTCGCCGCTGAACACGCGGGCCATGAAGGAACCGAGCGGCTTTGTGATCGCCAAAATGATCGCCAGATAGAGCAGAATCTGAAACCCGCCGTTCGCGGTCATGCTTAGAAGTCCTCAGGGCGCAACAGCGCCCAAACCAGGTAAACGGTCAACCCCAGGCAAATTCCCACCATCACACTGGATTCGATATTCACAAGGTCTCCTCAGCGCAAGCGCTCGCACACAAACACGTACACGACCGCAATCGCGAAGAAAAGCATTGTGGCCCCGATGAACATAACGTCGCGCATGGCATTCCGCGTGTAACTACCGCATACTCCGCAATGCAATTGGATCAACTCCGGCGTAAAGCTGGGATAAGCAATTCATAAAATCTTCGTAAAGATGGATGGAACAGGGAGGGGGCGGATCGGCGGGCTAATCCTGCGAACTAGTGGGGTGGGCTTCGAAACGATACCCTACCCAGGGGTCGGTCAGGATATAACGAGGTGAGGAGGGATCAGGCTCAATCTTTTTGCGCAGCTGCCCAATGAAGACACGCAGATACTCAGTTTGTTCAGTGCTGTTACCGCCCCACACCGCTGTGAGCAGTGCGCGGTGAGTGATCACCTTGCCGGGGTGCCGGGCAAAATAGGTGATGAGTTCAAACTCCTTCGGGGTTAGCTTGATTTCGCGAGCGCAGACTGTGACCGCGTGTGCGTCCAAGTCGATGCGAAAGTCTCCCGCGTCAATGACCCCTCCTGCGGGCGAGTCCTGCGGAGGAATGCGCCGCAGGTTGGCACGTACTCGAGCCAGCAATTCGCTCATGCCGAACGGTTTGGTTACATAGTCATCGGCGCCCGCGTCGAGCGCCCGCACCTTTGTCTGTTCCTCGCCTCTCACAGAAAGAACAATGATCGGAACTTGAGACTTGACGCGCAGCCGGCGGCACAACTCGAGACCATCCATCTGCGGCATGGACAAATCAGTAATGACCAAATCCGGCACCCAGTCTTTCATGATTTCAAGCGCTGTTTCTCCATCATTCGCAACCCGGATGTCATAACCCTGCGAAGTCAGCGAAGTCCGCAGCACGCGCGTAATCTGCGGCTCGTCATCCACAACCAGGATGTGCCGGTGTTCCCCCGTCACCTCGCCTCCTGAGTCACAATGTGGACATCGACCGGTGGGGCATCTCGCAAGAACCGCTGAATTACGGTGAGGTAAAGGTACTTACGCCAGCCTTCGGCGGTGGAACGACCGAAAACAATTTGGGTGATATGTTTTTCACGGACAAATTCCGCTACCCGCGCGGCGACATCGCCGCGTTCCAGGCGCACAACTGTGGCTCCAAGATCTTCGGCAAAGCGAATGTTTTCAGCCAGTGTGCGCCGGTTATCGTCGTTTTCGTCCGCGGCCACATCCACGTAGGCGACGTAGAAGTCGGCGTCCATCGCGTAAGCCATGCGTCCGCCGCGTGCAATCAGGTACTGGGCCATGGGATTGGAACTGACACAGACCGCAATCCGCTCGCGAACGCTGACGGAGTCCTCGAAGTGTTCCCTGGCCCGATGCGCTTCCAGGGTCTTATCGACGACCTGAGCCACCTGCCGCAAAGCCAATTCCCTCAGTGCGATCAGGTTTCCTCTCCTGAAGAAATTTCCAATCGCGCGCTCCGCACGATCAAGCGGATAAATGTCACCGCGCCGCATGCGCGTCTGTAGCGCCTCGGGAGTGAGGTCGGCCATGACAATCTCACCGGCCCGTTGAATGACCCAGTCCGGCACGGTCTCACGGACGTGCACTCCGGTAATCCTCTCCACCAGGGGCGAGAGACTCTCAATGTGCTGGACGTTCATGGTCGAAAGCACGTCGATCTTCGCGTCTAACAGATCCATCACGTCCTGATATCGTTTTGAGTGCTTGCTGCCTTCGATATTGGTGTGCGCCAGTTCATCGACAAGAACTACGGCTGGCTTGCGATGCAAAATCGCATCGACATCCATCTCCTCGAACCCGGTTCCTTTGTATTCGAGTTGGCGCCGCGGAATCGTGTCGAGCCTGTCCGCCAATTCCCTGATCGGCCGGCGGTCGTGCGTCTCAATGACGCCGATCACCACATCCTCGCCCCGACTGTGGCGCCGGATTGCCTCGCTAAGCATGTTGTAGGTTTTGCCGACACCGGGTGCGTAGCCAAGGAACAGCTTGAAAACACCCTCCTTTTTTTCCGGTGCCGCTTCTTCCAGCCACTGCTCGGGAGTCTTTTGCACGGCCCCATTTTCATCGAGTACGCCAGGATTGTCGAGAGCGGCGTAAAATGCGGCTGTGACGAAGCCCGCCGTGAACACAGCCGTGCGTTTGGTCGCGTGCATCCTCGTCGTGGCTGCTGTCGTCCTTGTCTACCGGCACGTCGCTCCGGTAAATCCCACCACGGTGGCGCTTACTTTCCTCGTGGCCGTGCTTGTGGTCTCTGCTTTTTGGGGACTCCGGTATTCGGTTTTTCTAGCGGTTTTGGCCACGTTTGCCTTCAACTACTTTTTTCTTCCTCCCTTTGGAACCTTCAGAATCGAAGATCCGCAAAACTGGATCGCGCTTTTGGCTTTCCTCGCTACTGCCATTATTGCGAGCCAGTTATCCGAGCGGGCGCGACGGGAAGTTCTTCAGGCACATAAGCGCAGGAAAGAAATTGAGCGGCTCTACGGGTTCAGCCAGCAACTCTTAGCCACTGAGAATGTTCCCGAACTGTTGAATGTACTGCCACGCTTTGTGGCGGAAGGCTTTGGGGTCAGCGCGGCAGCACTGTTCGTGCCCGGACGGGAAGATATTTACCGCTCGGGCCCCAATACCCGCGAGATCGATGCCGAGCGTCTAAAGTCAGTGGCGGCGCGCGGAGAACCAACCATCGAC